>CAYVAZ010000298.1:3088-6559 GCA_964449065.1 uncultured bacterium | reverse complement strand
AACCCCTCCCACCTTTGGGAGGGGAAATTTCTCTTCAAGCGGCTGACCTATTACCATAGCAGAAGTTTTGGATTAGAACCATATCGGCTTTTGCAATCGCGCAATTCTTCCACGAAAACCAGCCGTTGCGAGTGTTTATAGGTTGCCAATATGCACAGTCGCTTGTATTTGGCTTGAATAAATTTCGCTTAAATTACGAGCCAACTATGTGCTAATTTTGTGCTAATTTTGTGCTAATTATGCGCCGACAAAGTATAGTAACTCCTCTAATTCACGGATTAAATCTTCATAGGGTTCTTTCTGTTCTGCATTTTGTTTGATTTTTAAACATAGGTCTTCGGCTTCGTTTCGGTCATCGGGATGCATCGAACCTTTGATGGATTCCAATTTGTCAAACAAAGCAACCACTTCTGAGGGTAAATCAGCATGGGAAGAATCCGGGTTGTCTTTTTCAGCCGGTTGGTCTTTCCATTCGGCCTCTTCAATATTGATAAAATCTTGTAATGCTTGTTGCGAATGGCTTATATTATGCTCACGTCCCGCTTGAAACGCGTCTTCGATCGTTATGGATTTGTTCAGCCCTGTACTTTTTTCGGTTGCGGTCACCGTCAAAATTCCGTTTAAATCCAAAGACATCTTTTTAACCACAATATTCCCCGCGGGGACTTTTGACAGTCCTTCAACACGAAACGTACCGATTTTCGTATTGTTCCTTACATCCGGTTCTTCACCCTGAAACACATCCACAAGGACTTTTTCTTGATTGTCGTGATTCGTATAAAATTGTTCGGACCGGGTAACCGGTAAGGGTGTGTTTCGTGGTATGAGGCAAACATAACGATTGAAATCGGGGATTCCAAATTCATCACGTTGAATAGCCTGTACCCCAAAACTGTGCGGTGTGATATCGACCAAAATCTGTTCGACTTCCACCCCTTGAATCCTGGAGGCCAAAACCCCCGCTCCCAGTGCAACACACGTATCCGGGTGCAGTTCGGAATGCGGTTCTTTTTCAAAAAGTTCAAATAGAATTTCTTTTACCAAAGGCGTACGGGTTGACCCTCCAACCAGCAACACATGGTCGATTTGGGATGGAGATAAGCCCGCATCCTCCAATGCCTGATGGACACATTGTTCGGTTTTGTCAATGTACGATTGAATCCGTTCATTGTATTGATCGCGGGATATTTCAAGATCTACTTGGATGGTTTTATTATTGATAACGGTTAATTCTTCTTCAAGCACACGGACATGGGGATGTGACGATAAACCAATCTTTGCCGCTTCCGCAGCATGAATCAGCCGGTTCATTACGGTTTTATTGTCGGAAAGGTCTACATGATATGTGTCGCGGATATGATCGAGAATCAGATCAAGGATTTCCCGGTCAAAATCATCTCCCCCCAGTTCTGTATCACCATGACTGGCAAGAACTTCCGTAATATCCCCCTCTTTGCGAACGATGGAAACATCAAACGTCCCGCCTCCTAAATCGTACACGACGGATAGGCTGCGTTGATCCGATGTTTCTTGCAGAACGCTTTTGTCATACGCTAAGGACGCGGCGGTCGGTTCATTGAGTATACGCACTACTTCCATCCCCGCGATTTCACCGGCGGCTTTTGTGGCTTGCCGTTGTTGATCATTAAAGAACGCGGGGACAGTAATCACGGCTTTGCGAATGGGAGTTTCAATTATTGCTTCCGCCCGTTTCTTGAGGTGATTCAAAATTAAAGCGGATACCTCCTCCGGGAGTAATTCGCGTTCCCCCAACTCAACTTTTATCGTACTTCCCATTCGTCTTTTAATGGATTTGATCGTCCGCTCCGGATACAGGATATACTGGTTGCGGGCGGGATGCCCCACCATCAATTCATTATCAGGTGAGATGCCAACGTAGGAAGGCACTAGAGAACTTCCATCCAATTCCAATACGTTGATGGTTCCCTCATGATACACCGCAATGGATGAGTTTGTGGTTCCTAAATCAATTCCGGCTATGGTTTCATTCTGTGTTTGACTGGCGAGATCATTCATTTGTTTATCCCCCGTTTCTATGAAATTGTAAAACCCAATGGTAGGTCATGAATGGATTTCTATTCTTTTTTTCCCGACACTTTCACTTCAGCAAACCGGAGAATATGGTCTTCCAACCGGTATCCCTGACGGTAAATTTCAAGCACCACACCGGAAGACTTTCCTGCTGGGTACTCCAGTTCGACCGCTTTCATGCTGTTGGGATCAAACGGTTTGTCAATAAACGCTGTAACCTCAACCCCCAAAGACTCCAACTTTTGCCGGAGTTTGGTTTCACAAATCGTTTGAGTGTGCAGTGTGTCTTGCAGCAGCGTTCGGTGTCCAAACCATGTGTGCCAACCTGATATCCGGTTTAGCCGGTTTTTATATTGTTCCACCAAACGCCTCATTTGATCATGAGTGTCCAGCAGCGGATCGATCAATGAGTCGAACAGTTCTTTCCGGGCTTCTTCTTTCCCCACTGTCCGCATGTTCGACAATGCCAGGGAAGAAACCGATTCAATAGACGAACGCACCTGATGCATGTTTTCGTTTAATCGTTGTACTTGTTCACCCACGGTTTGAATTTTCTCGAATTGAGAATTCACAAGCGCCAGATTTTGATCCAGTTTGCCAAAACTTCGCCCTTGCAACGAGACTTCTTGCTTCAAGGCGGTTAATGCCGAGAACAGGGAAAGCAAATCCGGCGGTTTTATGTCTTGACTGGAAGCCTCGATTCCTTGCGGCAATTCCTCACGCTGTTGCAGTTTTTGCACGAACGCCGTTACGATTTCCGTTAGGTTTTTATGTTCATTTAACTGTTCCAAATCTTTAAAACTCTCCTTCCACTTGAATGGTTAATCCCCCTAACCACTTTTTAGAAGACAATTGTTGAGTCGGGGTTTTTTAGCAATCGGGGGTTATTGGGAATTCGTTTTCATCCGTTTGGCTTCCGATTCAATCATGGAAATCCACATTCCCACACCCGCCCTTATGCGTTTTTTCCCGTCGGGAAGAACCTCCGAAAAGGATTGTGAGGTTTCGATTCCAAATAAATAAATTCTGGTTCTATCCTCTTGGGTTTTGATCATTTCATACGCCTCCCGAATTTGTTGAAACGCATCCGGGTTTTTGTCGGGAGGGTACTGCTGAACGGCTTTCAGATAAGCTTGATGGATTCTCTCATCCGAAACATTGTTGTCGTCAATCTTCAATATTTGATAAGGGTCCATATCTTTCCATTTCGCCATCATAACAATTTCCTCTTATTTTACCAGAGTTTTTGCTGCTGGAATTTTTTTTTATCTCCAGTTTTTTCCAATTCTTCTAAAACCTTTTCAAATAGTATCACATTATCCTCATCCAAGTCGTCCTCATCCAAGTCGTCCTCATCCAAGTCATCCTCATCCAAGTCATCCTCATCCAAGTCATCCTCATCCAAGTCATCCTCATCCA
>CAYVAZ010000298.1:0-2988 GCA_964449065.1 uncultured bacterium | reverse complement strand
AGTCATCTTCATCAAACAAGCTGGGGGCATCTATCAGGAGAGTGTTGATAATTCGGTCGACAATTTTTGATTTTGATTTTGTTTCTTTAAACAAGGCGAAACGGGAAATCATACCCGGTTGAAATTTTCTCTTTTTTTCCCGCCGAAGGATTTCCTCCAATTCTTTATCATTTAAATCAATATACTGCTCCAAATTAATTGCTTTGGTATCTACTCCCACTAATTCCAGCATTGAATGAAACATGTTTCCGAAAAACATCTGGCAACGTTTTATAAATTCGGAATCCTGTTTTTGCTTGGATAGATGCAGAGCGGCAAAATAGTTTTCTATTTGAACTACGTCGGAATCCCACCGGTTCACAACAAGTAAATAGGTGCGGTAGTACATGAATTTGTGGATATTGGGGCCGCCTTCCCGCAACCCCCGTCCTGTCGCGGCCATGATATTGGCTTTGGAATGATGGTCGGTTTCTCTTTGACAGATTCGAAGAAGCAGTTCATCAGGTATCGTAGGCGCTTTCTCGATCCATTTTGGGAAATTCGCAAGCCATTTTTCCGGAAAGGCGGGGGTATCATGAACCGATTTCAAAAGTTCCAGAAAGTTATAATAGGTCCCTAGCCCATCTGCATCGCATAGTTTCGGCAATGGAATGACTTGATTCAGTTCGTTTTCCAGTTTCATTTCGGAGGCATAATTGAGATGGTGAAGCAAAAGAATTTGAAGCAACGAAATATCTGCATTCGCCATTTTTCTTACATCGTCTTCCAAATAAGACAGGAACTGTACGACACCCTGAAACAACGTTTGTTTGTCTGGTTTCATATCCAGCAGATTGACCATGCTTAAGTCCCGCCTGACCAGATGCCATTTCTTTTGCTTCAAATGCTTTTGGATGTTTTTCCAGACCAGCCGGTGTCTGGCATCCCGCACTTTGGGATTCAAATGATCAATTTGTTCCGCTTGTTCCAGATATTGGATAGCTTTTTGCAATGTGTTGCGTTCTTCCGCGTATTCAAAAAGTTGAATCAAAGGAGTGGTGTCATTCGGGAATGATTGTTTCCATTGCAGCAATGTGGATTCAATCTCTTTCCAATTCCCATTCGAGTTGCGCTGCAAATTCACCAATTTCTGATAATACTCCACCTTTGGCCACAGACGATTTGCCTTCTGGTATAGACGGATGGCATTATCGTACTTTTCGGGATCGTCCTTGATCAGAAATGAACAGGGCAGCGATTCGACTTGTTGTTCCTCTATTTCGTACCATTTAGCCGCCCGTGCTAGTATCATGGACCGTTCTTGTTTTGTAAAAAGATTCTGAAATTCGTGCTCAGTGTTTTTAAATTCGTTCGCGATTACAAACGGTTCTTCATTTTTTTCAAACCCGCAACATATACTGAGACTGAAAAGTTTATTTCCAGCCTTCCCCCACTTTCGTTCAAATTCACGTTCCACTAATTCCGCACATTTTGGTTTAAAAAAGTCGATGTACATCATTTCATCTATAAACGATTGTAATGCCCATCGCAACATGACCGGAGAAGAAAAGTACGGGGACTTAAAGAAGGGTTGTAACGTATTGTATAATCTTTGTCCTTGGCGGTTTTTGATCATATTGCATATTTTCATCCATTGATTGCGCAAGGAATCCTCCGTCAACGCATTCCATAACATGCGTGTCGGTTTAGAGGTAAGCCCTTTTGGTACTTGATTGCCTTCCAATTGTTCTTGTAAAAAAAGCGCGGCTCTGGAAACCGCCGATTCTTCAGAAACACGCTCTAAAAACAACCAGGCTCTGGCATCGTCAAAACGATGAAAAGCATCCAACGCCCGGATAAAATAACACCAGTTTACAAAAACAGACTGTCTTGAAACTTGGGCCAAACGCTGCAAACGCTGTTCGCGTTCCGCTTCCGGCCATTCTGCGGCAGTGGCTTCGAATGCTTCCCATACGATTGCTGCCTCCCGCTTGAGTGGATGATCGTCCGCTAATTTACCGCATTGTAAAATATGACGAACATCGCTCAATCCATTTTTTAATATACCGTAGAGGTGATCGGTCTTTTTTTGTGAGGATTGATGCTGCTGTAAAACGCACAGCAGCCGTGTCACATCTTGCGCTTTTAATGGAAAGGAAACGGTATCGAACTCATTTCCCTCAAAAAGGGATTGAAAATTGGGACACTTTTGACTTGCTACTTCAATTAATTGAAAGGCTTCTTCACCCAAACCGCCTGCTTCGAGTTGTTGAATCCGAAGTTGATACGCCTTTGCTAACAATTCCTCGGATTTCTTATCTTGACATTGTTTATGAAACCGTTTTGCGAGGTCAAGCGCTTTTTGCGAGTTTTCCCTCTCGATTTGAAGAGTTACCGTTTCAGCGTTGACCTCATCCGGTAGATTGCATTTTCGTTTTTTCTTTTTTGATGCCACGTTTCACTCCTAACAAAAAAGATTCCGCGAATAGAAATTTATGTGGGAAGGGTATGGTACGTGTATGAGAGGTATGAGCAAATCCGCTTGATATGCATACATCTCATATCCATTCAATACGGAAGCTCTGTGTGATTATGCTTATACTCAACCCGACAAGAAATTTCGTTTTACGATTTTCATCTAAAAAACAGAAGTGTATTATATGTTATTCTTCATCATATAGGAAAGTCTTCTAAATTTTAGGGTAATAGAAGCCGCGTTGCGGATTCCGCCGAATTCGGCGATGGAAACCGACGGGAAAAATCGGATGGATTCGAACTCTGTGTCCAAGAAATCGGTACTCATACACTGGAGGGTTATAAAAAACAGGTTGCAAAAAGAAAGTGAGTGATTCCATCTTTTAGTTTGCAGGAGTCATTCTCTGTGGTTACCCCACAGCAGAGCAGCGCCTACAAGAATAAGGCAATTATAGATATCAAAATACTGCAAGTTGGTGTGATTGGGAAGGAAAGCGTGCCGCTGGCTCGGCGGGAGCCTCGCCCTCCCAGGGT
>CAYVAZ010000297.1:0-6647 GCA_964449065.1 uncultured bacterium | reverse complement strand
CATCACCTCAAATCATCTAGATGGTATCGATACAAGTGTCCAAGACTGGATGATCATGAACTAGATTCATAAAATTTCAAATACATTATTGTAAAAAACGGCATCTCTTGAGATGCCGTTTTTTTTTACATAGCAAAAAATTAAGTGTTGACGCTTATAGAGCGTTTAAAGGATGGATAGATAGTTCCTGCCGTTGTTGATCTTCCTTATTAAGGGAGGGAAGGGGGAATATAAATAATTCTCTCTATGTTACCCAAACTTGATTTGTTTAAATTCATCTAAAACACGAATTAAAATAATACATGAATTCCGGTTTTATGTTATAATTATTTGCAAAATGTTTTAAAGTTATTGGATGAAAAGCCGATATTCGATATCGGGAGGGTGAACCCTATGCAAGATCTATCTCGCTTAATATCGGCCTGCTTTGCCGTATTGTTGACTAGTTTTATCCAAACCGTTTCAGCACAAATACCTGGTAATTTAGTGAGTATAGCAGCCGGATCGGGGGTGCAAGGCTTCTTTGGCGATCAAGATTTAGCCACTCTTGCCGGATTAAACTTCCCCGCCGATGTTGAATTCGACCCGTTCGGCAATATGTATATTGCCGATACTGACAACAACGTTATCCGCAAAGTTGATCAAAGCGGTAAGATATCTACCTATGCGGGCACCGGAGTTGAAGGTTCATCCGGAGACGGCGGTTCCGCGCTCAACGCCCAATTCAACCGTCCTGCCGGCCTAAGTTTTGACACACAAGGCAATCTGTATGTTGCCGACCGCCAAAACCATAAAATCCGCCGAATCGATACCGAAGGCACCATTGCCACCATTGCGGGCACGGGGGCATCTGGTTTCTCCGGCGACGGCGGCCAAGCCGTCAACGCTCAGTTGTTCCGCCCTAATGATGTGTACGTGAACGACAGCGGAGAAATCTTCATCGCCGATACCGCCAATCATGTCATCCGTAAAATTGATTCCGGCGGAATTATTACAACCGTCGCCGGTCAAGGAGGCTCTTTTGGATTCGAAGGCGACACCGGACCGGCCACTCTAGCGCTTTTACACAACCCCACCAGCGTGTTTCAAGACGGCATCGAAAATTTGTTGATTGCCGATTCCTTTAACCATGTTGTACGTAAAATCCTGCCCTCCGGAACCATCATTACCGTGGCTGGTACCAATACATCCGGCTTTACCGGAGATGGCGGACCGGCAGTCGAATCCAGACTCAGCCAGCCCTTCGATGTGATATCCACCAAGACTGGAGTGCTGTATATCTCGGATACCCGCAACAACCGCATTCGTCAAGTCAACTCACTCGGAAATATTTCCACCATCGGTGGCAACGGAACCGAAGGTTCAAACGATGGCTTGATCATCAATTCTTCCTTTTTCGAACCGGAAGGACTGGCGCTTGATTCCAGCGGCAATGTATATATCGCGGATATGAGCAACCACAAAATCCGCAAGATCGGCCAGCAGGCTGAAGTGAAAGCCGATGCTTTCTCTGGCGGGGCAGGCATCAGTGTCGCGGTTCCGGTGAATGAGCCCTTTCAACTGGAAGGCGCTGCGGGCGGCGGGAACGGCAACTTTGTCATCACCTGGGAGATCGCATCCGGCCCGGATACCATAACCACGCAATTCTCAGCGTCTGATATTTTAAATCCAATCTTTACCCCCAGCACGCCGGGAACATACGTCCTTCGTTTAACCGTTGATGATCAAGTCAACGCCCCAGCATCCGACACCTTAACCGTCATCGCGCTCAACAACAATCCGGAAAATTCTGTCTTTGTCAGCGACACCGTCAACGATCAACTCGATTTAAGCGGCCATGAAGATTTTGATCCGCCCGGCCAACGTGATTTAGTGATACGTTGGAATTTTGATTTGGAGCGCGTTGATACCTCTATGGTCGAAGATGTTTTTGTCTTTGTCGAAACCAACGGTGATGGTATATTTGAACTGCTGGGCAAAACCGGCAGTGGAAGCGCATCGTTTTTAGAATGGAAACCCGATGGTACCGGAATCGAATCCGGCTTTATCAGCGGCCCGCAGTTTGACAATGAATACCGCTTCCGCGTTTTCTTCATCACCAATGTCGGCAACCCGCCATTCTTTGGTCCATTTGAAAACGCCGGCACAATTACATTCAAAAACGAATTGGGGGAACCAACACCAACTCCCATACCGCCAACAGCAACACCAACGAGCGAACCGCCCACGGCAACCAACACTCCAACCGCGATCCCGCAGCCGCCAACCAATACATTTACACCGGTTGTGCCGGTACCAACCAACACGCCTTTGCCTAGCCCAACAAATACACCTATTCCGGTGCTGCCAACCGCCACCTTTACGCCGGTACCCTTACCGACATCAACCCCAACAAGCAGCGCACCAACCAATACACCGACTACCGCGCCGCCAACCAATACTCCGCAGCCCGGTCAACCCACCGCGACAAACACCCAAGCGGTTCCACCATCCGAAGAACCAACCAATACACCACAGCCGGGGCAGCCAACATCTACACCAACCCATACAAGCACAGCAACACCGCCCGGCCCGACATCAACTCCAAACCCGAATACTCCGATTGCGCCCAGCAACACCCCAACGATTACACCAACACCCAGCAATACGCCGGTTGGTTCAACATCAACACCAACCAATACTTTTACTCCGACAATACCGCCAACATTGACACCGACCGCGACACCAACCATACCCGCGGGCCCGCCGGCCATTCGCGTTGAACCATCCGAACTTACCTTTTCACGCGGGAAAATTGTTGCCGATGAGCCGCAAGCAAAATTGCTGGCAAAACGCCCGATCAATCAGCGCGATTACACCCTGCACGTCAAAACCAATGAGCGGGTTCCAGCACCGCAAAACGCCGCGGGCTTAACTCTAAGCGCTCTCCGCACCCAAGAAGAAAACAAACGCCATGTGCTGATTCAGTTCTATGAATTGCCAACGGATGAAGACAAAGCGCGGCTCAATAATCAAGGCGTTGAATTGTTATCCTACGTTCCCAATTATGCCTACTGGGCTGCTGTCTCTCCACAGCCGCAAGGCGTATCGCCGCTCAGCAATATGGGCAATGTACGCTGGATGGCAAACGCAGCCGAATTCAACCGGCTATCACCCTTAGCCGAAGCAGATAACTTTCCGGATTACGCCCGTGTCAACGGCGATACCGTTAGAGTTTATGTTGCCCTCTTTAAAGATATGGAACTCAATGATGTTGAAGGCGGTATCACAGCACTAGGCGGCAGCATTATTGATACTCCACACCCGCATGTCGTCCGCGTTGAGATCGGCTTATCAAACGTTTCGTTACTCGCACAACTGGATGCCGTTGAGTGGGTGGAACCCGACAAACCCGAATACCAGGCCAACAACCTGACGGCCCAAGAACGTATCCGTGTGAACGACCTGCAAGAAATCCCCTTTGACCTTACCGGGAAAGGCATCACGGTCGGTGTGTGGGATGCGGGGTCTGTCTCCTCCCACTCCGATTTCGGCTCACGGCTAACGAATAAAGAAACGTTTCCCCGCGCGACGAATGATAATCATGCCACTCATGTATCCGGCACGATTGCCGGGTCCGGCGCGGGCTTCGGCCAGGCGGAAGGCATGGCATCCAGTGCATTCATTCATGCCTACGATTGGAACAACGACGATACCGAAATGCGCAGCGCGTTCAATGAAGGCATTCGCCTCTCCAACCACTCCTACGGGCTGGTACTGGATTCCGCACCACAACTCTATGGTACCTACAACATCTACAGCATCCCGTGGGATGAAGTGGTCTACGACACCGGCCTCATCGTCTTTAAAGCCGCCGGCAATGACGGCAATTTCCGTCCGTTTGATACCATTGGCCCGATGGGTGTGCCCAAAAATATCATCACCATCGCCGCCTCCAAAGATAACGACGGCATCGCCAGTTTCAGCAGCAAAGGCCCCGCCGATGACGGCCGCGTAAAACCCGACCTCACCGCCAACGGAGTCTCTTTGCTATCCACATTACCGGGCAATCAATATGGGCAGTTTTCCGGTACCTCGATGGCCACACCCAGCGCGTGCGGGGCCGCAACCCTTTTGTACCAATACTTCATGCAGCTAACCGATTTGGAACCATCTTCTCAATTGATGAAAGCCCTACTGGTTCATGGAGCCCGCGATTTAGGCAATCCCGGCCCTGACTATACCTTCGGCTGGGGACTCATCGATTCCGTCGCTTCCGCCGGATTAATTACGGATACCTTATACCGCAACGGCAGCATCTCCGCCGATACCTTTATCCCTTTCTCGATCTCCGTTGGTGAAAATGAAACGGAATTAAAAGCCACTCTTGTTTGGCTCGATGTAGCCGGGACCGCTTCCGCATCTAAAGCCTTGGTCAACGATTTGGATTTGGTGCTGAAATCGCCATCCGGCAACACGTTCTCACCGTGGGTATTAAACGCCAACAATCCCAACAGTTCCGCCATTACCGGAACCAACACCGTGGATAACGTCGAGCAAACCGTGGTCACCAATCCCGAGGCCGGATTGTGGACGATTGAAGTTCACGGAAGAACAATCCCTGAAGGGCCGGTTGAGTTTTCGTTGGTTAGTGAAGCCTTCCAGCAAACCGATTCCACCGGCGCGTTTGATATCTTCAACGACGGCACCGGCGGCTTAACCGTCAGCAGCATGACCATCGAAAACGGCCCCTGGATTTCAGCCGTCCCGAACGAATCCGCACCAATCGCACCGGATGACAGCAAGAAAATATCCGTCTCTGTCAACTTCGACCAAGCGCCCGAAGGCAACAGCACACGCGATATCGTCATATCCTCCGATGACATAGACAACCCAACCGTCACCGTGCGCGTTAATATAGTAGACAATGTGCTGCCCACACCGACGCCAACCAACACGGCAACTCATACACCAACGGCAACCGTTACTCCGACGTTTACGCCGACCTTTACCATTACCAACACACCAACAAATACAGCAACCATCACGCCAACGTTCACTGCCACCCATACTCCAACGGCAACTTTCACGTCCGCACCATTGCCGAATCCATCCCCGACACCGACTCAAGACCCAGCCCAGCCTTCACCAACACCAACGGTGGTAGAGCCTTCACCTACGAATACGGCAACGAACCCACCGGCAAACACGCCAACACCATCTGAACCAAACGTAACGCCAACAGCAACACCAACGGCGCTGGATGACACTCCCACGCCATCTCCAACGGCAACCAACACACCGCCGCCGACCAATACCCCCACGGTCACCCCTACTCCGGTTACCGTGATTCGCTACCCGTTCAACTCGATTGATCAGTCACTGGATACGTTAGACTTCTCCGTCAATCCGGTGGACACCGGCGCCGGAATCGATTTCGATATGCCGGAGGATGAGGATCAGCCTCAAGCCACCAATGGAGTCGGGCTGAGCGTTAGCGTCCCGCCGGGTGTGTTTGTGACCATCAACGCGCCGGCAATCGATGTCTCATCCGAACCGGTGGAAGTTCGCGCCTGGTTCAACGCGTCCAGCGCGAACGTGCAAGTAGCCGTGGGCGGCTTTGTTGAGATCAACAACAGCGGCGGCTCCAACATGTTCACTCTGAAAGGCTCGCCTGAATTCACTCCGGGAACCTGGCATCAAGCCAAAATGGCCGGGCTGGGCAACGCTTCGCGTATTACCCCGTTTATCATCCTGGTCAACAGTGGACAATCCGCCGCCTCGGTCTTACTCGACAATTTTGAAATCGATTTGCAGCCCGGCTTTTCTTTCGCAAATGAATTGGAAGTCGATTGGCAAGCCAACTTGTTCGCGCAAGACAATACGGGAATCGCCATCAAACAAGGCAATACGCTGATGATGAACAAAACCGAAAATCAGCAGTTGACTCAATTCGTGGCCCCATTCACGCAAGGCCATATTCCCAGCCGAACCGCCATAGAGATGGATGTGGAAAAAATTCGGGGCGATACGGGAACCTTCACCGTCGTATTAACCAACGGCCCCAGTTCCACGCAGTTCAATATCCCGCTGTTCATCCTACCGGAAGAAGAGCTGCATACCATACGCCTCAACGGCCTCAACACTACGGAGGGTCTGGGCGAAATGTTCGCGGCAGTGCAAATTGCCGGAGACGACGAAGAACAGGTCATCCTGCACAATGTGAAGGTGTTTGATGATCTTTCAAACTAATGTGTTTTAGAATTGGATAGAGGGAGAATTGATTTCGCATTCGTGGTAGGGGCACATTGCAATGTGCCCCTGCGGCATCCCCTTTATAGCGGTTGTAAAAATACGTTCTGATTAAAACGAACGATACTTCCGGCTCGGCGGGAGCCTCGCCCTCCCAAAACGAAAATAGATTTGGCAACCACTCTAACTTCACTCAAAATATTAGAGCAATTCAGGTTTGCGCAGAGGTGTAACGTGTACATACATCTACCGGCTGGAAGCCGGTGCTCCCCGGCTATTCAACTCTGAAACGCGCTAGAGAGGAATAGTGGATGCATCACGATTTTATTAAAATCGTATTATGAGTTTTTTTCTTCTGAACAAATAATACCAAAAGAAATATGGAATGTCCGCTTTCGGTATGACTGGTGGGCTAC
>CAYVAZ010000296.1:0-6650 GCA_964449065.1 uncultured bacterium | reverse complement strand
TGGTTATCCGTTGTTTCCCCCCTTGTTAAGGGGGGCTAGGGGGGGTCGATACCCCTCAATAAAACGTTGACACAGTACTAGAGCGTTTCAGAGTTGAATAGCCGGGCAGCATCGGCTTCCAGCCGGTACATGGATGTACCGTTGTACCTTTGCGCAAACCTGAATTGCTCTAGCGCCCGAAGGCAAGCGAAAGGAATGCCGGGCCTTCACCCTTCGCAGTATTTTCATCGTGCGAAAGTGTCTCCGGCGACTCGCCAGTTAAGGGAAGATGCCCATGTCGAGGTAGAAGACAGCGATTTTGTTGATGGCTTCGACAAAGGCGGCGGTGCGCAGATCAATTTTACCGTCGTGCTTCTTTTGGGTTTGGCGAATGCGCTCGTAGGCGGTGACCATCGTTTCCTCCAGCCCAGAATTCACCAAATCTTCCTCATCCGCGCCTTTGGTGTATTGCTCATAATAGTGGCGATCCACTTTTTTCCCGGTGAGTTGTTCCATAATTTCTATGGCCTTGGTATGAGCTGCTTGTTCATGGCGTTTGTCCAATCTGCCAAACCGCATGTGCGAAAGATTTTTAATCCACTCAAAATATGAGACCGTCACCCCGCCCGCGTTGAGGTATAAATCCGGAATAATCATTTTTCCATTGCGGACCAGCATATCGTTGGCTTCTGAAGTGACCGGGCCATTGGCGGCTTCGGCGATAATTTTTGCTTTGATGCGGCCGGCGTTATCGGGCGTAATCACGTTTTCCAGCGCGGCGGGAATCAGTATATCGCATTCGATTTCTAGCCCCTCTTCGCGCGAATTCAGTTTGGTTGATCCGGGAAAGCCCAATAGCGATTCGTGTTCCCGCCGGTATTCATACAGGGCATCGATATCCAAGCCTTTTGGGTTGTAGATGGCGCCCTCGTATTCGGTCACGCAGGTCACTTTGGCCCCGCCTTCCGCAAGAAACTTGGCCGCGTGATACCCCACATTGCCCAGCCCCTGCACGGCGACCGTTTTGCCTCCCAAACCGGGCTGCAACCCCAGCAGTTCCATATCCTCTTTGTGTTCACAGGCTTGCCGAATGCCGAAGAATACTCCCCGTCCGGTGGCTTCGGTGCGGCCGCGTACCCCTCCGTGGGCGATGGGTTTTCCCGTAACACAAGCGGTTGCCGAGAGTTGGTCGCTGGTAAGTTTGCCGTAGGTGTGAGAAATCCATGCCATTTCTTGCGGGCCGGTGCCGTAATCGGGCGCGGGGACATCCAAGCCGGGACCGATGAAGTTTTTGGCAATCAGTTCACTGGTATAGCGGCGGGTAATGCGCTCAATTTCCGCGTCACTGTATTTATAGCGCGCGATCTGCACGCCGCCTTTGGCACCGCCAAACGGAACTTCCACAACAGCGCATTTGTAACTCATCAATGCCGCCAACGCGGTGACCTCATCTTCATGCACGTTCGCGGCATAGCGGATTCCGCCTTTGGTTGGAAAGCGGTGGTGGCTGTGTTCCGCCCGCCATGCGTGGATGACTTCGATCGTCCCATCATCTTTCTTCAACGGAAACGTCATGTGATAAACGCTGTTGCAATTTTTGAGTTGATCGAGAAGACCCGGATGGTAATCCGTATAGGGCGCGGCTTTATCAAAATAGTTATTGACCTGCTGAAAAAATTTCACCGGTTCCGACATACAACCCTCCCAAAAAACACAATGAATAAACTTATTTAATACCAATCAGAATCATATTCGAAAGTTTCGGTTATGAGGAGAGTCATGAGAGAAAAGAAAAAGAGCCTTCATAAAAATGAAGGCTCTTTGAGTGGATAATGTTTACAGGTGAATTTAATAGAGTTCCCATGTTCCGATTTTGGTACTTTCGGTGACTTGAACATTGTCGATGGCCCACCACCAGTCGTTGGTTGCATCGAGCATGCCAAAGGTAATGACCATTTCGGATGCTCCTGCCGGATTGTTGATTTCTATATTTACGGTTTCATTCGGCGCATCATCATGAAAGGCGGGGTCATTGGGGTCGGAAGACCAAAATAAAATTTCTTCCGGGAAATCACTATCAAAGGTAACCGTAATATTTGCGGCTTGGGTATCTTCGTCTCTCCAGCTGGAATCAAAGGTTAAAAGGATGGATTCCGGTGCGGCACCAGACACGTTGATCGGCGGGGTGCTGAGGAAAGACGTATACGTCCCTTGGCTTCCAGGTGAATCGATGTCGTCCCATTCATCTGGGTCGGCAACCGCGACAACGCCGGATGCATTGGTAAATAGTGTCCGCTGCTGATCTCCGGCAGTATCCGCCCACCAGTTTTTATCAGCAAATGTCCAGCCAATCCACTCGTCTACACCCAAACCTTGGTCGGCTCCCACAACACCACTGTTGTCTACGCTCCAACCGTTAAATGTTTGATTGGTCCAGACACCTGTGGCGCTGACTTCTTCTTCTATGCTTTCACCCAACGCGGCGCTTTCAAAATCTTCCATAAACGGGAGTTCAGCCGGTTCAATGACTTGCGCCGGTTTGGAATCCGGATCGCCCGGATGGGTAACAAGACTGGGATCACCCGGCTGCGGATCGCCTTGCTGCCATGTCCCTTCTGGATCAAGAAGTTCTTCACCGTTAGTAAATCCATCGCCATCGGAATCGATCATGGCGAGTTCGGGTCCCCAAAATACCGTAGGCTGTCCGGGATTGACGCGGGGAAACACATCTTGACCAAAAGGGTTGCGGGGGCCGCCGCCGAATTCGCTGATATGGCATGTGGCACAGTTAAATACATTTCCGTTAGGCATTTGGCCGGGGCGGAACGGACGGGCGGAGGAGTCATTCGACACAACTACCGAAAAACATAAAGCGAGCGTGCTGCATAAAATCTTGCTGAAATCCATCTACTTACCTCCTGAATTTGGGGTTTAATTATACCGGTTACATTTTGAATTTTAGAGGAAGCGCGGCGATAACCTTCAGTAAAAAAAGACCGATCGTTTTTCGTTCTCTACAATCCTAAATAAAATTGGTATAAACAGATTTCTTAAACTTTCAAATTGTATCAAATTATATTCACAATATCAACATTATATCATAAAAAAATACAGATTTCATTCGTTTGAAATCGGCATACTCAAAACGGTGCCTGCCAGAGAAATTTCCTCCAAGACTGGGGTGGGTTAGAGGGGGGGAAAGAACTTAAAAAACCAAACGTAATTTGCGCGTATAGTTGAATTCAGAATAGATGACCTCACTAAATTTTTTAGCGTATACTTTATGAAAACGAACAGAGGTTTAAGATAGGGTATATATTCTTTGAGATCTTTAAGAAAAGTAATCCAGAATGAACCGCATAGAATTGCTGGGCGTGCAATTTGATAATATGACCTATGATGAGGTTCTGCGGCGCATTGATGAAATGGTTGCTGACCGCACGCCGCGGCAGATTGTATCTCCCGCCATCGATCAGATTATCCAAACCCGCCGTGATCCCGAATTTAATCTGGTGGTCAATGAAGCCGCTTTGGTTGTGGCAGATGGTGTATCTGTAACATTAGCGGCCTGGCTTCACAAAACCCCTCTTAAAGAACGGGTCACCGGTTCCGATTTGCTACCGAAAATATGCGAAATGGCTTCCCAAAAAGGCTATTCGGTATTCTTTTTGGGTGGAGATGAAGGCGTCGCGGATGAAGTGGCCCGCATCATGCAAAAACAGTATCCACAATTAAAAGTGGCCGGTACCTACAGCCCGCCATACCGGTTTGAACAATCCGAAACCGAAGAAAATAAAGTAATAGAAATGATTCGTGATTCCGGCGCGGATATTTTGTTTACAGCGCTGGCCTCACCCCGGCAGGAAAAATGGATTCGGCGGCGTAAGAATGTGATGAAGGTTCCAGTGAGTTTTGGAGTAGGCGGCACATTCAACTTTATCACCGGGCGGGAGAAACGCGCTCCGGTTTGGATGCAGAAGTTAGGCTTTGAATGGGTGTACCGCATGCTGCAGCGTCCCGTCACCGTTGGCAAACGGGTATTTGGCGGAGCGCCGGTGTATTTTTTGTTGATGATTGACCGGCTGTCTTACGCGCATCAAAAACGGATGGCACGGTGGATGCGCCCTGCTTTGCTCGCGGTTGTAGATGCCGTGTTGGCGATGATTTTGTATATGCTTTCATACTGGTTCTATTTCCGCCTGTTGCTGCCGGAACAGGATCCCTATCCGGACATGCCGATATTGGATACCAAAGCGTATGGTGAGTTATTCTATTATATTCCGCTGCTGTGTTTGCCTGCCAACTATTTTTCCAAACTGTACCGGCGAAATCCGTACATCAGCTCATACCGGTTGAGCATGCAGTGTATCAAGGCCGCGGTGCTGGCGGTATTGATTATTACCGGATTTCAATTTGTGTTTAAAAATTTGTTTGCTGATATTGCCGGATTCTCCCGCGGTGTATTTGGCGTGTTCGGTATATTGTTGGGGTTGGGAATCCTGAGTTGGAGACTTTTGTTCCGGCAGTTGGAGCGCTGGCTGCACCGCAAGGGCATCAGCATAGACCGGGTTATTTTGGTGGGAGACGAGACTCTTTGTGAAGCCCTAATTGCGTCGATCCAACAGCATCCCGAATGGGGATTGTATCTGGCAGGATATGTATCTACACCGGACAACCAAACCCGCTCTCAATCCATTCCATATCTGGGGACGGTAAACGATTTAGAACGGCTGCTTCCCGCCAGAAAGATAGATGAGGTTGTGTTTGTCACTACCAACATCCCCAACGATCAGATTCAAACCATTCAATCGGTATGCAAACGGTTTCACATCAAACTCAGTATCATACCTACGGCCTATTCGCTTTTGGACGATAAATCCTCGGTAAAGCAGTTTGGGGATATACGTGTAATCGCGATACACTAGTGTGAATAGAGCGGGAAGTTATGTCATTACCTACCATTCAAACAATTCATGCCATCCCCGATGAAAAGCCATTTGCGGTTTGGCAATCAATCGTGGATACTTTGCCGGTGCATTCGTATTTTCATACGCCATCTTGGTGCCGGCTATTGCAAGAAACATTGCCGAATATTCACCCGCTTCATCATTACGTGCAGTTTGACGATGGTGTGGAATGTATCATGCCGGGATTTGCTGTTCCAAAGAGGTTTGGGTTTCATAAATATGAAGCGCTGCCGTGGGGAACGTATGGCAATCCGGTTGGGGAAGGGGTTTCTATAGAACATCTTCAAGTCTTGAGCAAACACCCAATTTCATGGAAACAACCCATCGTAAGTTTTACACTTCATCCCTCGTTTTATGGGAGAATAGACCGGCAAAACTCAGGAAGCCTATCGATCCGTCAACTCTACACACATATTCTTCATTTAAATCAACCGTATGAGGATATTGAACAGCAGCGGTTTCAGTCGCGGCTGCGCACGGCCATTCGCAAATCCGCGCATGATGGGGTTTCGGTTCGGTGGGCTAACGACCGGAAAACGGTTGAAACTTGTCAAAACATCTATCAAAAAGCGCAAGAGCGTTGGGGCGGCGAATTGGCTGTTCCCTTGAACTTTTATAATGCATTGGCTGATAAACCGGGAGAAGAAATTCGGGTTTGGATTGCGGAATACGAAGGGCAAATTATCGCCTTTGATGTAATGCTTTATGGGAAACGGGAAGTGCAATATTTTACGGGCGCGAAGCAAGCGGATTATGATCAACTGAACGCGCCCAAATTGATGATGAGCGAAGTGATTCAAGACGCATGTGAGCGCGGATATGGTTTGATCAATTTTGGTGCCAGCGCGGGAATCAAAGGCATCGAACAATTTAAAGAGCGGTTCGGCGGGGTTAAAACGTATTATGGGCAATTAACTGACTGCCATTTCGCTTTCCGCGTCTTTCGGATGCCGGGCGGATAAGACGGGAACTTCCATCTCGTTCGTGCGCAGCCAATCGGGATGATAGGTTTTGGTGCGGATGCGGTAAACCTGTTGAATAAAATTTTCTTTTGAACTTTTTGAGCCGGAGCTTCCTAAAACTTTTTCAATTTCTTTAGTGGCCATTTCATCAAACAGTCTCGCAGACATCAGAACATTTACGGGTTCTTCCATTTCAAAGCGTTTCACCATACCTGCAAAGGTACTTTCATCGTCCGGATTCAAATCCAACGTACGCATTTCATCTTCAAACGCTTTAAATTTTTTCCATTTGTTGTACCGGTGCAGGCCATATACCAATCCAAAAATGATTAAAGCAAGTGATACAAGTATCCAGACCAAAATCTGGGGATCCATCCCTTTATTGTCAAAAAATTTAGGGGAATCACCGCCAAATTGAAAGTCCTGGACGTATAAATCCGGTATGGAACTAAAGAAAAAGAATATGATTTCAGAAAAGATATCCATGGTTTGTCTCCGGGATTCGATAAACCATTATAGTAGATCGGGCATGAAAAATCAATTTGAATTAAAGAAATTATAAAAAATGTAAAATTTTGAAAAGATTTTTAGTATTACATTAGTAACTCACGTTACGCACTACATTATGATATGCCCATTTTTCTAATCGTTCGCTTAATCTATCACCCTCTCCCACCGGGAGAGGGCCGGGGTGAGGGGTCGGGAGGAATAAACCTCTAATTACGCTACTGCGTCATGGGGA
>CAYVAZ010000295.1:0-6674 GCA_964449065.1 uncultured bacterium | reverse complement strand
GATCGAATGGCAATATTGTACCACTCATTTCTAAAGAATACCTCATAAAAAATAAACGTTCAACGAATAGAGAAAAAGATAGGTTGGATGCAGATATTCTTTCCAATAACAACTAAATAAAAATTACTTAAACTCATCCAATTCGGCATCCTCAAACGGAAACGGTTCATTCTCAGCCGGTTCCGGATCCAGCATTTCGGGGTGTTTGATTTCGATAAACAAACGTACCCGCTCCCAAAATTTGGTTTCAAACGTCTTGAGTGATTTTGACAGCAAAACCGATGCGTGGAAGGACTCCACATGGCCGATTTGCTGCAAAGCGCCATAAAATCCATGCTTATGAAACAGCATATCCGCTTCAATAGCGGCCAACATATTCACCATAGATTCTACAGAATGCTTCGACATTAATCACCTCATAGAACGATATATTTATGGAATATATTTCCAGGATGATTCTATGTATATAGGGATTAGCCTGATTCTTGTAATAAAACAAATCAGAGAGCAACTTCTGTGGATTTATGTATTACATTAATCGCTGCTATGATTATTGCTTTATAAGGCAGGTTTTAACGTTTTGTTATATCACTTCACTTCCATATTAAACTGCTCGAACAAAAACGCATACACATCCGCTGTTTCTTCGATCCGTTTGGATGTCGGCTTACCAGCCCCATGCCCCGCTTTGGTTTCAATTCGCAGCAAGATGGGGTTCTCTTTCGCGGCTTTTTCATGCAGAGTCGCAACAAACTTCTTCGCGTGGCTGGGCACCACCCGGTCATCGGTATCCGCAGCGGTGACCAAAACCGGTGGGTAACTTTCGCCCTCTTTCACATTATGCAAAGGGGAGTAGACATACATAAACTCAAAGTGTTCTGGGTTCTCTTCCGCGTTGCCAAATTCACCTGTCCAATAATAGCCAATGGTGAATTTGTGAAAGCGCAGCATATCAATTACCGGAACAGCGCAATGCACCGCGCCGTACAAATCCGGCCTTTGCAGCATACAAGCGGCGACCAATAGCCCCCCATTGCTGCCTCCTTGGATTGCCAATTTCTCTGAACTTGTGTATTTGCTCTTAATCAAATATTCCGCCGCGGCATGAAAGTCGTCAAACACATTCTGCTTCTTCTCCAGCATCCCCGCTTCATGCCAGGAACGGCCGTATTCCGAACCGCCGCGCAAATTGGCGAGTGCAAACACGCCGCCCTGTTCCATCCAAAATGTACGCGAAATCGAAAACGAAGGCATCAAGCTGATATCAAAGCCGCCATATCCATAAAGCAATGTGGGATTTTTACCATCCAATTCAATATCGTTTTTATGCGTGATAAACATCGGGATTTTGGTGCCATCCTTGGATGGATAAAACACTTGCTTGGTGACATATTTTGACGCATCAAAATCGATTTCGGTTTCGCGAATCAACTCACTCTCACCGCGTTTAAAATTATAGCGGTATATAGAGGCCGGATACAAAAACGAAGTGAACGAATAGAAAAACTCATCCGCATCCTGTTTGGTTGAACTGAAACCAACCGTACCCAACGAGGTCAGATCGATCTCTTTGATCATTTTTCCTTCTTTGCTGTAGAGCGTCAAAACATGATGCGCGTCTTTCTTCCACCGCACCACGAACATATCCTTGATCAAAAATACCGAATCCATCACGTTCAATTGCTCAGGGATAATGGTTTTCCAATGCTCCGGTTCGGGTTTATCAATATCAATCGCGACCAGTTTGCTGTTGGGGGCGTCAAGATCGGTCTTGAAATAAAACAAATCCCCTTCGTTACCGGCATACGAATACATGGCATCCGCTTGATCCAACAGGCGGATAAAATCGCCGCCGCTCTCCACCCGGCGCACGTAATAGCGGCTGGTGGCAAAATCCGGATACCCCACATTCAGCAGCAAATAATCCCCATCATCCGTAATGTAGGGTCGAAAGCTATAGTGCTCTTCATCCGGCCGTTCATACACCAAAACATCGTCCGATTGGGGAGTGCCCAGTTTATGCCAATACAATTTATTAAATGTGTTTTGCGCTTCGTATTTATCGTCTTCCGAAAGCGGATAGCGGCTGTAATAGAAACCGGAGTTATCATGCTTCCACGCGGCACCGGAAAACTTCACCCACTGCAAGACTTCGTCATAATCCTCTCCGGTTCGCAGGTCACGGATATGGAGTTCCTTCCAATCGCTGCCGCTGCTGGAAGTGCCATAGACCAACAAATTGCCGTCATCGCTAAAATACGTCCCACTGAGCGCAATGGTACCGTCTTCACTTAATTTATTGGGATCAATCACAACTTCCGGCTCGCTATCCAATGTTTTTTGCCGGTACATCACGCTCTGATTTTGCAGGCCGTCATTTTTGGAGAAGACATACCATTCGCCTTTTTTTGATGGGGCGGAATACTTGGGGTAATCCCAAATCTCCGTCAAACGCTCTTCGATTTTTTCCCGCGATGGTATGGATTCTAAATATTTACGGGTGATTTCATTATTGGCTTCCACCCATTCAAGCGTTTCTTCCGAATCCGGGTCTTCCAACCAGCGGTAAGGATCGGCGACCTTGGTGCCGTGATAATCATCGACTACATCGCCTTTACGCGCTTTGGGATAATCAAGAGTTTGGCTGTTCACGAATAACGCTCCTACAAATAAATACAGAACTATGTTGAGTGAATGTTTCATGGTATATCCTTTGTGTGGAATACATAACGCAGACAAAAACTTAAATCACATGACAAGAAGCCCGGTTATGTTTTTCATTATAGCGCTGATGGTATTCTTCCGCACGCCAAAAGGTTTTCGCGGGAGCGACTTCAGTTACGATGGGATTGAGAAAGCGCCCTTTTTGTTCCAACTCTTCCATTTTCTTTTTGGCAGCCGCTTCTTGTTCCGGAGTGGTGAAATAGATTGCCGAACGGTATTGGGAGCCCACATCCGGCCCTTGCTGATCGCGGGTGGTGGGGTTGTGAATCTTGAAAAACACATCCAGCAGATGATCAAACGATACCACTGAGGGATCATACTCCACCTCAACCACTTCGGCATGGCCGGTCGTGCCCGTGCATACTTCTTTATAGGTAGGATTCGACTTGTGTCCGCCGCTGTAGCCGCAAGGGGCATCAATCACACCGTTTACGCCGCGGAACGAGGATTCCACACCCCAAAAGCATCCCGCGCCAAACATGACTTTTTCCATGATTTTCTCCTTCAATTAAAAGTTCGCTAATCGTTTCCGGTTGAATTCACTAAATGGTAAAACTTTGACATAATACGTTTTACTACAATTCAAGTATAAGAGGAATGGAACATGAACCGTCTATTGATTTTACTTACTGGAATCCTTCTCACAATTTCGACTCCGGCTATTGCAAACGAATATCAAGGAGAAATACGCTGGTGGAAAGGCAACACCCACACCCACACATGGTGGAGCGACGGAGACGCCCCGCCTGAAATCGCCGCCGATTGGTACAAATCCAACGGCTACAACTTTCTGGTGCTCAGCGAACACAACGTTATGGCCGAAGGAGTCAAATGGTACCGCCTGCGTACCCCAACCCATCAGTTGGCGTTGGAGAAATACAAAAACCTCTTCGGCGAAGACTGGGTGGAAGAACGCAAATCCCCCGGCCGCCATGAAGTCAAACTGAAACCTCTGGCCGAATACCGCGCCCTGTTTGAAGAAGCGGGCGAATTTATCTTTATCCCCGGCGAAGAAATCACCGATGGTGTAGAAGGACGTCCGGTTCATGTGAATGGCGTGAACCTGATTGAACTCATCATGCCGCGCGGTGGGAACAATGTCGCCAACGCCATCAAAAACAACATCAACGCGGTACGGGCGCAAAGCATGGAATTCCAACAGCCCATGTTCGCGCATTTAAACCACCCCAACTTTCATTACAGCAACCGTGTCGAAGACTTTTGGGATGTCAAAGGCAAATCCTTCTTCGAAATCTTTAACGGCCACCCCAGCGTCAACAACTTCGGCAATGACTTGCATCCCTCTTCCGAGCGCATGTGGGATATCACCTTGGCCAAACGCCTGGGCGAGTTTGATATGGATGTGATTTATGGAGTTGGGAGCGACGACACCCACAACTATATGGATCTCAGCAGCAGCCACAGCAACTATGGCCGCGGCTGGGTGATGGTTCGCGCCAAACGCCTCACACCCAATACCATCACCGAAGCCATGAAGCGCGGCGACTTTTACATTAGCACAGGCGTCACCCTCAAAGACGTCAAAATGGAGGGCAGAACGCTTTCGCTTGCAGTGGATGAAGAAGAAGGCGTGAACTACACCATTCAGTTCATCGGCACCAAAAAGGGAGTAAACCTGGTAGGCAAACCGCGCACCAGCAGCGATGATGTGTATACCTCCATGAAGTACAGTAATGAAATCGGAATTGTATTAAAAGAGGTAGAAGGCACTACGGCTTCATACACCGCCAATGGCGATGAGTTGTATGTCCGCGCCAAAATTATGTCGGATAAACCAAAAGAAAATCCAATTGAGACGGAGAAATTCGAGATGGCGTATTCGCAACCGCTGGTGGTGAGGTAAACCGGACCATAACTGTTTTCTTTATGAGAACAATTCATGATATAATAGAAAACAGATTAGGAAACTTTCTTGAGGATATCATCATGAGGCAACGATGGGATTTAGAGGTATTTGACCGGAACGATCAACTGGTTCTAGGTGTGGAAGTGAAAAACAAACTCAATGCGCCGATTGAGTGGGCATCGCAATACCGGCGCAATCTCATGACCGATAAGACTTTGCTGAATCCCCTCTTCTTTATGTTTGCGTTCCCCGACCGTTTTTTCTTATGGAAAGACGTACCCGCCAGCCCTGAACCGGTTGAACCGACTTATGTTGTGGATGCGAATCCAATTTTTCATCCCTACCTGAGAAATACAAAATATACGGCAGACCAAATCGGAAATGATGGACTTGAAATGATCTTCTCAGCCTGGCTTGGGTTTTTGATTGTGAAGAAACCAGAAGATTTAGAACCTTACGAACAATGGGCCATCGATTCAGGTCTCTATGAAGTTATTGCAAATGGCACGCTAGTAGATGAGGCTTTGGTGTGAATGTTTACGCGGAAACTAACTTCGTATTGGAACTGATATTGGAACAAGAACAGCATGAAAGCTGTGAACAAGTAATGCAGGTATGCAATACAAATGAAGCAAGTTTGTTCATACCAGCGTACAGTCTTGCTGAACCACATGAGACGCTGACTCGCCTAGAAAAAAACCGCGAAGAGTTATACAGAAAACTTAAACAAGAATTAAACCAACTTTTTCGAACTTCTTCATACAAGAATAGAGTATTGACGTTTTCAGATGCTTACGGGTTTTTGATGGAAAGTATCAAAGAAGATATGATGCGATTCGCTATTATCCGTGATAATTTATTAAACACCTCCAATATCATACCGCTAACAGAAACGATTTTGAGAGAATCTTCGCACTTTGAATCGCTATACAATCTCTCTCCACAAGATGCATTTGTTTATTCATCTGTCATAGATCATCTCAAGCAAAATCAACCGCGAATCAGCTGTTTTTTGAACCGAAACTCAAAAGATTTCAATAACCCCGCCATCACCGAAGAACTGAAGCAATACAACTGCACCATGATTCCGCAATTTGATGACGGACTGAAATTCATTCAATCAAGAGTGTAATTTTTTTATGTCATGATTAGAGCTATTCAGGTTTGCGTAGATAGAATGAGATCGTCTTTGATCCCCCCTACCCCCCTTAATAAGGGGGGAAACAACGACAGATTCTGTCTATCCAACTCTGAAAGGCGCTAAGGTTGCCGCGGCCGGTGAATCGTGCAGACAAACCGGTTGTTATCGGTATCGTTGTCAAAGTCGATATGGGGATAATGTTCCAACGCCCGCATGATACCCGTCCCCAATCCGCGGTAGGGTAATTCTTTCGTGGCGAAAGAGGCTAACACATCGTTTCGGATGTTTGAATTGCCCGTTTTGATATTCTCAACAGTTAAGTTGTTTGGCAAATGACCGGGGCTGATTAATTCGATGCGGTTATCAAAAATAAATATTTTCCAGGGCGAATTTATAAAAAAATCTCTATGAATCAGCGTATTAACCACTAACTCTTCCAATGTGATGATAGGGACTTCCATTTCTCCCAGAGAATTGATTCCCTTGTTACCCTGAACCTTTCGCAAATTTCTTGTCAAAAACGAAACCGAATTTTTATACATCATTGCGATCGTTCCGCCAATGTCTTCACTATCACGGTAATGATTTGTTGTGACGCTATTCCCCAGAAAAGATACTGCCTTTACAACAAAAACAGGTTTCCACCGCTGTGGATTTTTTCCAAACAATAACAATCCCGCCAAATTCAAATTCCTCTTGGCTGCGAGATTCATGTTTTCCATTAATTGCAAACAAGAAATCTTAGTCCGATCGATTTCCTCATGATAAACACGTTGATAAAATTCCTCAAAATACCGTTGATCAATATCTTGAACCGATGTCCCTGCAACCGGAACTTCGTCGGCATGAATAAGGTCGGATTCTTGAAACAAACGCAGCATTTCTTCACGGGATGTCACTTTTCTTTTGTCGGCTCCACTCTTGACCCATATTAATCCGTCC
>CAYVAZ010000294.1:5554-6674 GCA_964449065.1 uncultured bacterium | reverse complement strand
CTCGCAACAATACCTACCGTATAGAATTTTGCGTAACGTCAGTTAATAAATAATTCAGACACGTTTTATGGAAAATACAATCGTACATCAACATCATTCGGTAAATTAGTTTTAAACGCAAGCAGATTCGACGCTATTCTTTGTGCTTCATCGCCATTCAACGCGTAAAACGAAACCGTCCGGTCTGAGACCGTTACCTTCTCCGGAACCGTCCAGGTCCCCACCAATATCCATGTTGACGGTACCGCACCCTTCCACCAACTTGCATACGTTACAGCGATGTTCGCATTTTTTAACCGGGCCCACGCGTCAATAAACTCCGGTGAAAGTCGTCCCCGGGCTTTGGCTTTCAGCGGTTCCATGCTGCCGAGTCCCATGATATCCAAACAATAAATATTTGCCAAATAATTGATGGCGCCAATATCATTGGCCACAACCGTCTCCTCATTGTAATACGTTTTGAGAAAGCGTCCCATTTGATATTGCTGATGATAAATATTTTTAGCCCCGGGCACAATCTTTTGAATGGAGAGAAATTGGGTATGTAAGGGTGTAATTAATAATCCGGCCAATAGAATGCTCACCGGTATGGGAATCATGTAATCTTTCCATACAAACCTTCGCGCAAAAAGAGATTGCACCAGATCATGGATAGACGGAACGATACCAAGTAAACCGGTTGCCAGCAAATAGCTTTCGTACCGAAAGAACCATCCCATTGATGCCGTCGCGCAGTGAAGAACGGTTGTGACAAGAAATATGAACAACCAAACCGCTCGCGGTTGTTGATACCATTTTTGTTCACGCAGATTCCCAACCATGATCGCAGCCGATACCACAAACAAAACCGCAATATGGGGATTGGTGTAGATTTGATTGTATAACCTATCGATGATGCCCAAAAACAGGCTGGCTTCATGGGTGCTGATCGCGCTTTTAACGATGATGGAATTGGGGAAGAAATACCATCCCTGCGAGAGGTATAAGCAGCCCAGCAAAACCACCGGCAGCCACATCCCCGCAACCAAACAGATCAAACGCTTCCAATGCGATTGCATGACAAGAATTAATCCCAACGGAGCCGCGACGAACAGCGATTCATACCGCAGCATTACCGCCA
>CAYVAZ010000294.1:0-5454 GCA_964449065.1 uncultured bacterium | reverse complement strand
GCCATCGCCAGATGGATGTAAGGGTCATCAATCGGATAAACCACCCGCCCGCATGACTCGATGATTCCCCACAACAGCCATAAGACGGCTGCTATGAAGATCAATGCCGGGAGCGTGAATTCCCATTGGAAGAATGGTGTCTTTTTGTTCATTAAAAAATCGCACTTATCAGTAAACTTTGAGTGAGAAATTATATAACATATAGCAGCATTGTAGATGTGCTACAGCCTGATTGGGGATGAGAGAAATGCCGTTATTTGAGATTCAAAACAAAACTCTTCGACGCATTGAGAAGAAGAAATTTTCTTTTGAGAAAGATTTGCAAAATTTGATCGAGCAGAATCTTGAGACCGTTTTCAATTGCCGTTTCGTTGAATCAGAGTTTTCCACCGGCAAAGACCATGCTGGTCGAATCGATACGCTTGCATTATCCGAAGATAATAATCCAGTCATTATCGAATATAAAATCAAGGAATCATCCGATCTAGTTACTCAGAGCCTGTTTTATTTGCATTGGATACAAGACCATAAAGGAGATTATGAAATCGCAGTGCAAAAGGCTTTGGGAAACAACGTTGAAGTTGATTGGTCTGACGTCCGCGTAATCTGCATCGCTCCCAATTACAAAAAATATGACCTTCATGCGGTGCAAGTCATGGGGGCGAATATTGAATTGTGGAAATATAGTTTATTTACAAACAATTCACTTTATCTAGAAGAAGTCTACCAAGCATCAAAGACATCAACCTCAACAGAGACAAATAAGGAAGGCAAAAAGGCTTACCATACCATTGAACAACATTTACAAGGTAAATCTCAAGACATTCAATCTCTCTTTTACAGCATAAAAGAGTACATCCTCGGTCTTGATCCAGCGTTTCAGGAAGCTCCGAAACAACAATATATTGCTTACAAAACTTCACAAAGCATTGTATGGGTAAGAATGACAAAGAATCGGCTAATAATAAATCTGAAGTTAGAGAAGGATAGCATAAAATCTCCACCTGTATTTTATCGTGATGTATCCAAAATCGAATACCGTTGTTTGGGAAATTCAGAATTCAAAATAACAAACGAAGATGATTTCGAACAAGTAAAACCCTTTATCGAATTAGCCTATAACAAGATCGGAGGATAGTTGCGGCCACACAATCAGCCTCCAATTTAACCCGCTACTATTTCGGTTTTTCCTTCCTATAATATACCCATATAAATTGTTGATAATTAAAGTGAAAACCATGAAACCATTCAACGCAGAAGATCAACGCTGGCTGGATGCCTATCAAAACGCCTTGGCGGAAAAGTACCCCGGCTTAGTGCGGGAAATGATTGTCTTCGGCTCAAAAGCCCGGGGAGACGACCGGCAATACTCAGACTTCGATGTCTTCATGGTCATCCGCGAAGGTGACTGGCGCCTGAAATGGGAACTGGAAGAAGTAGGTAGCGAATTGGCTATCGGGACCAATACCATCCCAACAATCATGATCTTCAATGAGCATGAAAAAGATGAGATGGCCGAACGGCAATCTTCTTTTTATGCCAATGTGTTGGAGGAAGGGATAAAGGTCTCATGATACAAGATGAGATCATGCATCATTGGCGCAGGTCGCAACAAGCTCTTTCTTCTTCGGAAATCCTTCTTAAGCATGACAGTCATTTTGATTCGGTTTCGCGTTCTTATTATGCTATATTGCATGCTGCCCGTGCTGCTTTGTTGATTCATAATGTCGTACCAAAAAGCCATAACCATTTACGGCAAGCATTTGGTTTGTATCTTGTTCAAAACGGAGACATTGAAAAGAAATGGGCAAACATCTTGCATATTGCATACAGAAATCGGGTGGTTGCGGATTACATTGCGGACCATGACATACCGTTTGAGAGTGCGCAAACATTATTTGAACAAGCAAAGAAATTCGTTACCCGAATGAAAGAATTTTTAGAAGCGAACAACATAGAATTACCATAAAGCAGGAGAACCAACTTGGCACAATTGAAAAGCCCTGATCCGGTGAAAGCGTTTTTTGGATTGTTATACATTGATGATTCGGTGTATGAGGCGGTGCGCAAACGCATTGAATCGCAATTCGGCGCCATCGATTTTACCGGCGATGAAATCCCCTTTTCCCATTCGGATTATTACAACGAAGAGATGGGCGAAGGGCTCAAACGCCGCTATCTCTCACTGGAAACGCTAATCCGCCCGGATGAAATCATTCATCTCAAACAACTCGCCACCTTGTGGGAAGAAGAAAATTCCGAAAACGGCAACCGCAAAATCAACATTGATCCGGGATATATCGGGCCGTCTCAACTGGTGTTATCCACCGCCAAAAAATATTGCCAGCGGGTGTACATCGGCCGCGGCGTGTATTTAGACCTGAATATGATCTACCAAAAAGGGAACTTTCACGATCTGCCGTGGACCTATCCGGACTACAGCGGCAACAAAGAGTTGTTTCTCAAAATCCGCAAGATTTATTACGATCAATACCTATCAAAGCAAGCCCAAGCGAAGTAGGTATATGTTCGCAAATAGGGTTTTGTCGTTGTTTCCCCTGGTTAAGAGGGGTTGGGCGCAATGTCAAAAATTAAGCAATATCTTCCCCCCCAAGTTCGGGGAGACACAGAGGGGGTTGTGACCAAAATTAAAGTTGAGAGAAAGCCTGAATCAAATCAAACTGCTTTTGTCCGGTAGCCCAACATGCGTACCGAAAACGGACATTACATTTTTCGGTTGGTATTATGTTATTCCAATCTTACTTGACAATGTATCTTTCAATCAAGATAATAAAAATAAGCTGGGGGTGGGGCAACCCTGAGAATCCTGAAAGCACAGGATACCCTTTGAACCTGAACCGGGTAATCCCGGCGTAGGGAAGCGAAAAGATTTACTCTTCAACCGGTCTATCTCTTTTCTTTCCATCAGGTACCCCTCCTTCGCATAAAGCAGTATTCAAAAGGAGAGAAATTATGTATGACGACAGAATGACTCCAGTGATGGAGCAATACGAAAGCAAACGCCAGCCCGGCAAAAACGTAAGCCAAATGCACTTCGCCCGGCAAGGCATTGTGACCGATGAAATGCGCTATGTGGCCGAGCGGGAAAACCTGGATGCGGAACTCATCCGTTCGGAAGTGGCACGCGGCCGGATGATTATCCCCGCAAACGTCAACCACAAACGTTTGGAGCCCATGTGCATTGGAATCGCATCGTCCTGCAAAATCAACGCGAACATCGGAAATTCCGCCGTGACTTCCAATATCGATGAAGAAGTTGCCAAGCTTGATTGGGCGGTACGCTTTGGTGCCGACACGTTGATGGACTTAAGCACCGGCGGAAACATTCCGGAAATTCGCCAGGCGATTATCAACAACAGTCCGGTACCCATCGGCACGGTACCGATTTATGAAGCCCTCACCAAAGTCCGCCGTATTGAAGACTTAACCCATGAAATCCTGCTGGAAACGGTGGAAGAACAAGCCAAACAAGGGGTTGATTATATGACTATCCATGCCGGTGTACGGCTGCGGTACATCCCCATGACCATTGACCGAATTACTGGCATCGTAAGCCGCGGCGGTTCAATCATGGCGAAATGGATGATGCACCACCATCAAGAAAACCCCTGGTATACCGTTTATGATGAGTTGTGTGAAATCTTCAAAAAGTATGATGTTTCCTTCAGTTTAGGCGATGGCCTGCGTCCCGGCTGCTTGGCCGATGCCAGCGATAAAGCGCAGTTCGCTGAATTGGAAACCCTCGGTGAATTGACATTGCGCGCGTGGGAACATGATGTGCAAGTCATGATCGAAGGTCCCGGCCACGTACCCATGAACCAAATCGAAATGAACGTGAAAAAGCAAATGGAAGTTTGCCACGAAGCCCCGTTCTATGTTCTGGGGCCCTTGGTGACAGATGTCGCGCCCGGCTATGACCACATCACATCCGCCATAGGCGCCGCTATAGCCGGACAAGCAGGGACAGCCATGCTTTGTTATGTCACACCCAAAGAACACTTGGGGCTGCCGAATTTGGAAGATGTCCGTCAGGGGTGTATCGCGTATAAAATCGCCGCTCATGCCGCCGATGTGGGACGCGGAAGAACTGGCGCCCGTGAATGGGATGATGAATTATCCCGCGCACGCTATTCCTTCGATTGGAACAAGCAGTTCGAACTTTCAATGGACCCCGAAACCGCCAAGGCCTATCACGACGAAACCCTGCCGGATGACGGATACAAAGACGCGGCATTTTGCTCGATGTGCGGCCCTAAATTCTGCTCGATGAATATCGACCAACACACCATGAAAGAAAAAGTACATGAACTAAAAGTGGAGTTGGATAAAGAAGGCAAAATCACCGAAGAAATGGTGGTTCCGCAGTGAACTGAACGGAAACATTATCGAAAAGGGGTGGACTCGTTCCACCCCTTTGTTACAAGTTCGTGATGGTGAATAGAAATTTGTAGCGGTCGGCAGGGTAGTATTCTATAAGATGCATGTACGGTTTGCCTTCTTGATCGTACTCAGTGGATTCAATCAACATGACATTTTTCTTTTCCCGAATCCCCAAATACTCAGCGATAGTTTTGGTTGCGCTGATCACTTCTACTTGATGAGTAATCTTTGAGGGTAGAAGATTGTACTTTTCGCGTATCGTTAGAATAAGTGAACGGTTCTCAAACCGTTCATTCATAAGCGGCTTGCCGATGTCCGGATTAAAATACGCGTCATAGGCACTCACCCGGCTTTGATTGATGGAGCGGATACGGCTGATACAGATGACATTTTCTTCCGTCCAAGAGAGCTCCAACTTTTCGCGCACATCGTTAGGAGGGTTTACCAGATCACAACGAATCAGTTCATACTCTACATTTTCTTTGGAAGCGGCATAATCGGTATTGCCGCTCGGCAGCACAAAAATCGGCTCGACTTGTTTCGGAGGGCATACGGTGGTTTTTTTGCCTTGCGATTTTTCCACCAAGCCCTCACCCTCCAAGTCAGAAACCGCCTGCCGAATGGTAAGCACAGATACCTCAAACTGCTCCGCCAATTCTTTTTCAGAGGGCAAAGCCGAAAACGCCGGATACAATCCGGTGAGAATTTCACGCCGAAGCGTATCCCGTATTACCGCGTACCGCGGTTGTTTTCTTGCTTGTCCTAGATCATTCAATGGTAAAATCCATACACACAATAGACATCATTTTAAGAAGTATAGTAAAAACAATTCATTTGGATTCATAGCCCTATGCCGGTCTTAAAAAATACATGGAATTTGATTTTCATTCAAACAATACCACTTCAAATCAATAATGCCTGATAAGCGCGGAGTAAGCTTAGCGAAAAGAAGATGTTAAGTATTTAATATGCAGCCATTATCCTAAAAACAGTGATTCGTGACAAGTGACGAGCACCGAACCCTCAAAAAAGCCTTGAGGGATAGACCGAAAA
>CAYVAZ010000293.1:0-6690 GCA_964449065.1 uncultured bacterium | reverse complement strand
CGTTTTGCCACAAGTCGAGTTGTGCCATCACCTGGTTGGTGAAGGAGTTCGACATCACAAAGGATGGGTGTCCGGTTGCACAACCCAAGTTCACCAAACGGCCTTCTGCCAACAAGTAGATGGAGTGTCCATCCGGGAAGGTGTATTGGTCAACTTGCGGCTTGATGTTGATCTTTTCAATGCCCGGAAACTTGTTGAGTTTGTCCACTTGAATTTCGTTATCAAAGTGGCCGATATTGCAAACGATGGCTTGGTCTTTCATTTTTTCCATGTGCTCAATGCGGATGATGTCTTTGTTTCCGGTGGTGGTGACAAAGATGTCCGCTTCGGCGAGGGCGTCTTCAACCGTGGTGACTTCAAAGCCTTCCATGCAGGCCTGCAAGGCGCAAATCGGGTCAACTTCGGTAACCAAGACGCGGGCGCCGAACTGACGCAAAGACTGAGCGGAGCCTTTACCAACATCGCCGTATCCGCAGATCAGAGCGACTTTACCGGCAACCATCACATCAGTAGCACGCTTGATGCCGTCCGCGAGGGATTCACGGCAGCCGTAAAGGTTGTCGAACTTGGATTTGGTGACGGAGTCGTTCACGTTAATGGCCGGGAAGAGCAACTTGCCGTCGCGCTGCATTTCATACAAGCGGTGCACGCCGGTGGTGGTTTCTTCGGAAACGCCTTTGATTTCTTTGGCGATTTTGTGCCACTTTTGGTTGTCTTTTTCCAGTTCACGCTTGAGGATGGCGTTGATGACTTGCAGTTCATGCACATCGGTCGGTTCATCCAAGATGGACGGATCGTTTTCGGCTTCATATCCACGGTGAATTAACAGGGTGGCGTCGCCGCCGTCGTCCACGATTAATTGCGGGCCATTGCCATTTGAGAAGCTAAGGGCTTGCAAGGTGCATTCCCAATACTCTTCCAAGGTTTCGCCTTTCCACGCGTATACCGGGGTGCCGGTTTCGGCGATGGCCGCGGCGGCATGGTCTTGGGTTGAAAAGATGTTGCAGGATGCCCAGCGGACATCGGCGCCCAAGGCTTTAAGTGATTCAATCAACACAGCGGTTTGGATGGTCATGTGGAGTGAACCGGTGATGCGAACGCCATCCAGGGGCTTGTCGCTATACTTTTCGCGTACGGCAACAAGGCCGGGCATTTCGTCTTCGGCAATGTTGATTTCCTTGCGGCCGAAATCGGCTTGCGAGATGTCCGCGACTTTGTAGGGTAAGCCGGAATAATCGGGCAATTCAATTTTCGTTGTTACGGGTTGTTCTAATGTACCTACCATTGTGTTTCTCCTTTAAATTTGTTTATTGATACGTGTTCATTGGATTACGCTTTCAATGTATCCACCAGATTGGTTTCTTCCCATGGGAACTCAGGACGGCCGAAGTGTCCATAGGCCGCCGAGTTGCGGTAGATAGGCTGGCGGAGATTTAATTTGTCGATAATGGCTGCCGGGCGCAGATCGACGCGCTCTTTTACCATATTGGATAATTTGTCGTCATCCATCTTTCCGGTGCCGAAGGTTTCGACGTTTACGGATACCGGTTGGGCAACGCCGATGGCATAAGCAAGAGCAACTTCGCATTTTTCCGCCAAGCCGGCAGCGACGATATTCTTCGCGGTATGGCGCGCGGCATAAGCGGCACTGCGGTCTACTTTGGATGGATCTTTTCCAGAGAACGCGCCGCCGCCGTGACGGCCGACACCGCCGTAGGTATCGACGATGATCTTACGGCCGGTCAACCCGCAGTCGCCCATCGGGCCGCCGACCACGAATTTGCCGGTGGGGTTCACATGGAACTTGGTGTCTTTGTGCATCAAGTTTTCGGGGATGATCTTTTTGATGACTTCTTCGATAATGGCTTCGTGAATGTCTTTTTGGGAAATATCGGCAGCGTGTTGGGTTGAAATAACCACGGCATCAACGCGCTTAATCTCGTTGCCTTCATACACAATGCTGACCTGGGACTTTCCGTCGGGACGAACCCAGGGCAAGGTGCCGTTCTTGCGGACTTCGGAAAGCTGTTTGGTCAATTTGTGCGCGTACAGGATGGGAGCGGGCATGAGTTCAGGCGTTTCATTGGATGCGTAGCCGTACATCATCCCTTGGTCACCGGCGCCCTGTTCGTGGTCGTCGGTTTGGTCTACCCCCATCGCAATATCGGGAGATTGGCGATCCAAACTGATCAACACGCCGCAGGTATTGCAATCAAAACCGTAATCGGCATTGTTGTATCCAATATCATTGACTACGTCCCGTGCCAACTGGTTGTACTCGACTTTTGCGTTTGTGGTGATTTCTCCTGCCAAAACGATCAACCCGGTGGTGATCATTGTTTCACAGGCGATACGGGAATGGGGATCTTGTTCAAAAAGGGCATCCACCACTCCATCAGAAATTTGATCCGCGATTTTATCGGGATGGCCCTCCGTTACGGATTCGGATGTAACAATACGTTCTTGCACCATGCTTCTCTCACTTTCTTTTTCTATTTGTTTGTTAAGTCCTATTTTGAAATAATTGAAAAGATGATATGATTATATTCGTTTATGCGGATATATGCAAGAAGAGAATGGAGAATAACGAATAAAAATGCGTGTTATTTTATTTAATTCTTTGAATCTTTGTGACTTTTATAGGGGATTTATCCTATCTATGTCATGATTATGTATGATTTAAGGATTGTTTTTGTATAGACAGGAGTTTTAAGATGCATGTAAATTTTTCCGAAGTAGATGAAAGGTTTATCAAGGCTCAGGTTCAGCATGGATACTACATGAATGAGACGGAGTTGGTTCGGGATGCGGTTCGCCGTTTGCGGGAAGCGAGTGAGAAAAGGTCTCAGTTTTACCAAGCATTGATGCATGGTGAGGAAGAAATCGAAAAAGGTGAAACAATTGAGCCCAGATATTAATGCATCGGATATATTTAAGACGCTTTCGGATGAGACGCGGCTGCGTATATTGCGGACTCTTTCCGAGCATGAGTTAAGCGTGAATGAGATTGTTGAGATTCTGGATGTGACGCAATCGCGGGTTTCCAGGCATTTGACCAATCTTCGCGGCGCGGGGTTTTTGACTTCACGGCGCGATGGGACATCTGTGTATTATCGCAAGCCTTCGCAGCGGTCGATGAAGCCGGAAGTGCTGCAAGCATGGAACCTGGTGATGATGTGGGACGCGGAGGATGAACAGCATACGCAGGATCAAAAGAAGCTGCAAACGGTGCTGCAAAAAAAGATCGAACGCAGCTTGGATTTTTATGGTGAGCACGCCCAGCGGTGGGATCACATCCGCAGCACGTTATGCGGCGAGTATGTCACGCTGCAAGCGATGGAGTCTTTAATCCCCAATACGCTGACCGTAGCAGACATCGGGACAGGAACCGGGCAACTCCTCTTGCATTTGGCGAAGATTGTGAAGCATGTGATTGGGATTGATCCATCGGTGGAGATGATGGAACAGGCCAAGTTCAAAGCCGAGACGGAAGGGATCGGAAATATTGAGTTTCGTACCGGCAAGATGGAAGATTTGCCCTTGCAGGATGAAGAAGTGGATGCAGCGGTCGCGGGATTGGTGCTGCATCATTCGCCGGACCCGTCCCTGGCGCTTCGGGAGATGTTTCGGGTGATCAAACCGGGCGGGACGGTGACCATTATTGATTTTCAAAGCCATCAGGAAGAATGGATGCGGGATGAATTGGCGCATGTCTGGCTGGGATTTTCGAAAGAAGAACTGGAAGAATGGTTTATTGCAGCGGGGTTCGAAGCGTTCCGGTGGATTGAAGGGTTTCCGTTGCCGGATTCGAAGAATAAGGACGGAAAGAACAAAATTGGCAAAAACAAAATTCCGGTGAAGAGTTTTGTTTGTTACGGCCGTAAGCCGGGTTAGAAGGCGAGTTAATCGTGCCGCCCGATTTGTTTTTCCAGCAGTTGGATGCGCTTGGCCAGTTCCGGCAGCATTTCGATGCTTTTTTGGAACGCAATGTAATCACTTTCCGGCAGCCCCGGCACGCCGATGATGTGGTCGCCGTCTTGAATGTCTTTGCTGACCCCGGCGCCGTCGCTGACTCTGGCATTATTGCCGATTTTAATATGGCCGACCATGCCGACCCCGTGACCGATGGTGGTTTTACTGCCGATTTTGCAACTGCCGCATAACCCCACGCTGTCACCAACTACGGAATTTTCACCAATGATGACGTTGTGGCCGATTTGCGCCAGACTGCCGACGCGGCTGCCTTTGGCGATGCGGGTTTCGCCTAAGGTGGCGCGGTCGATCGTTGTGTTTGCGCCAATGCGGACATCATCACCGATTACAACATAACCGACTTGAGGGACTTTGCAGTTGATGCCGTTGCGTTCTTTGGCATACCCAAAACCGTCGCTTCCGATGACGACACCCGATTCGATTATTACATTTTTTCCGACACGGGTTTTCTCCCGAAGTGTTACCATAGAGCGCAAAACCGTCTGATCGCCAACCGAACAATCTTCGGCAATATAGCACCCGGAAAATATTTCCACACCATCTCCAATTTTTACGCTGCGATCAATAACAACTTTAGGGTGAATCTTTACATTGCGTCCGATTGAAACAGTAGAGTCAATAACACAGGAAGGATGAACATACGATTGGTCTTCTGTCTTTTCTGAATGAGAAAGATTTGAAGCAAGATTTGATGCTGTAACACCTTGTTCCATTTATAATAGCCCCCCAGATTCAATCAATGATTGATGAAGTTGATTGAATGTTTCCACACACATTTCCTTCAAGTTTTTTTTCACTATCAACTCAAACCATACATCAAAATGGTCATAGAATTGAATGAGAAGAGTTTCATAACGTTTCCGGCTTGAAACGTTACGGTTCTTTCAATTCTAGCCGAAACTCAACAGAATTCACCCTAACCACACAGATATACAATCTTTATTGTAATATATAAGCACATAATTTCAAAATATTCAATAAGATAATTTAAGAAATTTTTGTCTGAATTGGAGCGTTATCATTTCCAGAAACAATTCCGGTCATCAATACCCAACGTAAAACGGCGCCAAATACCAGTCCAGCAAGGGCTTGCCGAATAAAAAGGTTGAATAAGCCCCCAAAGACAAATAGGGAATAAACGGTAGATGACCGTATTTCCCAACTTTGCCGGTGAATTTCAACGTTAATCCGACAATCGAAGCATAAAGAGAAGCCAAGAAGAAGCACAACAGAACATATTCCCAGCCTAAGAAGCCCCCGATTCCAGCCAGATGTTTCACGTCTCCAAACCCCATTGCTTCCTGTTGAAAAATGATCCCCCCCACAATCCGTACAATCCAAACAAGCCCCCCCCCGGTCAGGATACCCAAGGCGGCATCGCTCACATTGGTGACGAGCGCGTGCTCCGGCTGTGACGTGAATTGTAATAATCCGGCAGCGATCAGGGAAAGAAAAATCATGGGAAGAGAAAGAAAATCCGGGATAAATTCGTAATCCAGGTCTATTCCGGAACCGATGATCAAGACGGAGGTTACCGCGATATAGACAAACGTTGTATAGGTAAGCCCATAGATGAAAAAGATCCCCATAAAACCCGCAGCCGTGGTCAATTCATACAGAAAGTAACGGATAGGGATACGCGCTCCGCAATAGCGGCATTTGGCCAGAGAAACGATGTAGCTGATTAAGGGCAAATTATCAAACCAGCGCAAGTGGGTTTGGCAGTGAGGACAATGAGAGGCGGGAGTGACGACAGAAGTGCCCTTTGGAATACGCCAAATGCAGACATGGAAAAAGCTCCCGGCAGCGGCGCCAACGATGCCGAACCAGATTAGGTAGATTTCAAACGGGATAAAGTGTAAATGCATGAGATTATTCTTGTTTCGCTGAAGGTTGAACCCTAGACATTTTGTATGCAGTATGCAACATGAATTTGTATATCCTGTAAAGCAGAAGAAACGAGGCCGAGATGTCTGAAAATTGCATTTTTTGTAAAATTATCCAAAAAGAAATACCAAGCAATATTGCGTATGAAGACGATGACGTGCTCGCGTTTCACGATATTAACCCGGCGGCGCCGGTTCATATATTGATCATCCCCAAAGAGCATATCCCTAAAATCGGTGATGTGTCTGAGGAAACGGGCCACCTCTTGCCCAAGATGTTTGCCGTATCCAAGCAATTGGCGAAGGAACAAGGATTGATCGATGAGGGGTACCGTCTGGTTATCAATTCCGGAGATAACGGCGGGCAAACGGTGTATCACATCCACATGCATCTGTTGGGCGGCCGGGTGATGCGGTGGCCTCCGGGATGATCCCTCCGTTGTTCAGAACCAAGCGTGTCCAGTGCGATTCCCGGCAAAATCCGTTACAGAATTTGTATTCACGCCGTATAATTCATTTCGTGTAAACTTTTCAGGGTCTGGACCGAATCTACATGATGAAATCATGTTTTACATTGTTGATGGTGATCGGGATGTTTTGTTCGAGCGGATGCCAAAATACGCCTGAACATCAAACCGAAGAGATTGAACCTTTACCCGAGGTTAAGGCCACACCAACGCCAACCCGCACACCGACTCCGGTTCCGCCCACACCGACTCCGACAGCAACCCCTACACCTAGGATTGACCGGGATACAGCGTATGAACACTATATGCGGGGCACCTTGCTCATGCATGAGGGATATTATGAC
>CAYVAZ010000292.1:0-6697 GCA_964449065.1 uncultured bacterium | reverse complement strand
AAATCCATTATCAACATGCAAACGAAAATCTTACATCTTTGGAAAACTGGGTTCGGCATAATATTGTGTCGAACGAAGATGAATGGAAATATCAAGGCGTCATCTATGATTTAATTTGGTGAGTTCTTCATGGCTCGGGATCCAGCCAAAGGTCTAACGATATTGAAATTAGCTAGCTTGAAGAACGTTTGAAAATTTCGATGGCTGCTTCCTTCTGTTGTTAACAAATACACATTGTCGCCTATGATCTGAAAGTCTTGTAAAAAACTTCCATCTGTATCTCCTGCATAGAAACCGGGCCCTTTGATAAACCGGATGCCTAGGGAAAAAGAAGTAGTAGACATTATTAAAAGGATAGATGCGATGACTGACATGCTATAGATCGGTTTATACATGATGTCCTTTCCACATTATTATTGCTTTACCAATTTCCTGTAAGTATTTTTAGGAGATATTGAAATTCCTGCCATGTATAGTGTATCATAACTCAAATCTTGTTCACCAGACCATTCCACACTCCCAGCCACCACCTTGACAGTGCGGAATTGGGAAAGATCTTTTAATTCTGTAAAAATCCCTTTATCCAAATAGGGTTTTACATCGAACTCACGCACTTCATCATTGTCGAAGGTAACGATTAACGTATGGTTGTCTGTCGGTTTTACCTGGTTCACTTTAGGATTCATTTGTTCACCTTAACGGGTCGATCTTGACAATTCTTTTTCCCTCTACGGCAAGGTGCCAATCCGCCATCAATTCTTCTTGATGCTTTTGCGTATCGAAGTGATACATTCATATAATCAAACCAAAAAAGGTGGATAGAACGGGCATTTTTCATCCCAACATTTTTACTGATTCGGTTTGATGACAATGTTGAGCAGCTTGCCGGCGATATAAATTTTCTTTACGACCTGCATTCCATCCAGCCAGCGGGTGATTTGCTCATCCTGCCGGGCGGCGTTCCAAACCGTGTCTTCATCCGCTTCGGCGGGCACTTCGACCGTGCCGCGCACTTTGCCGTTGACCTGAACCGTGACTTTGATGGTATCCGCTACCAAATATTCCGCATTGTAACTCATCCAGCTTTGCTCCTGCGCCAGGCCTTCGTGTCCGGTGAGCTGCCACAACTCTTCGCTCATGTGCGGGGTGAAGGGGGACAGCATCAAAATCACCGCTTCGGCCGCTTCTTTGAACACGGGAAAATCGGATTCATCGATGCCGCCGTCGCCTACGAATTTATACATCTCGTTCACCAGTTCCATAATACGGGCGATGGCGGTATTGAGGCTCATGCGGTGGTCGATATCTTCGGTGACCGTTTTGATGATGTTGTGGCAGGTGCGGCGCAGGGCTTCGGCCTCTTTGCTGATCCCGCCTTCATTCCCACCCTTATTATGGGGGGCTAAGGAGGAGGATTCTTTCAAGGCATCTGCATACCAATTGATGATGCGGAACACTCTATCAGCAAAGCGGGACGACCCCACAACGCCTTCGTCGCTCCAATCCAAATCCCGGTCTACCGGTGACGCAAAGAGGATAAACAAGCGCGCGGCATCCGCACCGTATTTGCTGATGATTTCTATCGGGTCAACCACATTGCCTTTCGATTTCGACATCTTAAAGCCATCTTTGATGACCATCCCTTGCGTCACCAATTTTTTAAAAGGCTCATCAAAATTCAACATACCCACATCACGCAATGCTTTGGTGAAAAAGCGCGAGTAGAGCAAATGAAGCACGGCGTGCTCAACACCGCCGATATACAGATCAACCGGCATCCATTTGTTGACCAACTCGTTATCGAACGGCAGTTCATCATTATGGGGATCAATGTAGCGCAGGTAATACCAGGATGAATCGAAAAAGGTATCGATGGTGTCGGTTTCGCGCTTGGCACCGGCTCCGCATTGAGGACACTTCACATGTAAGAAGCCTTCATGGCGTGTGAGCGGAGAGCCTTGATCGGTGATTTCTACATCATAAGGCAACTGCACAGGCAGGTCTTCTTTAGGCACCGGCACGGTTCCGCAGGTTTCGCAATGAATCAGCGGGATGGGCATCCCCCAAAAGCGCTGGCGTGAGATACACCAATCGCGCAGGCGGTAGTTGATGGTACCGTTGCCGTATCCGTTTTCTTCCATCCATCGGGTAACGGCTTTTTTGCCTTCCACATTTGTCATGCCGTCAAATTGGGCGGAGTTAATCATCTTACCTTCATCCACCCAGGCTTCTTTTAATTCATCTGCAGATGAAATAGAACCGTCTTCGGGTTGAATAACCAAACGTAAATCCAACCCGTATTGTTTGGCAAATTCAAAGTCGCGCTGGTCGTGTGTCGGGACGGCCATCACGGCACCGGTGCCGTATTCAACCAAGACATAATTCGCCAGCCAGATCGGAACGGCTTCCCCATTCACCGGATTGACAGCGTATTGCCCGGTGAAAACGCCTTCTTTGGCGGTGGCTTCATCGGTACGGGTGGCGCGGTCCATCTTGGTCACTTTTTCGATGAAGGCTTTGCACTCGGCTTCCTGCTTTTGCCCGGCAATCAGTTTTTCAACCAACGGGTGTTCTGGAGCCAATACCATATAGGTGGCTCCAAAGATGGTATCGGGACGCGTGGTGAACACCGTGATTTTTTCACCTTCCAATGCTCCATCCTTCACCGAAAAATGAATTTCCGCCCCTTCCGAACGGCCGATCCAGTTGCGCTGCATGGTCACTACCTTTTGCGGCCATTCGGTGAGTTTATCCAAATCGTTGAGCAGTTCTTCGGCGTAGTCGGTAATCTTTAGATACCACTGCGGCAGATACTTTTGCACAACCGGGCCGCCGCGCCAGCTGCGGCCGTCCACTACCTGTTCGTTGGCAAGAACGGTTTGGCATTCCACATCCCAGTTTACCAAGCCTTCTTTTTTGGCGACGATGCCTTTTTCCCAAAACTTAAGGAAGATGTACTGCCCCCATTTGTAATACGATTCATGGCAGGTCATCACCTTGCGGTCCCAATCATACGAGAGGCCGATGCTGATTTGCTGTTGGGTCATTTCTTCGATGTTGCTATAGGTCCAATCGGCGGGATGAATCTTGCGCTGCATGGCGGCGTTTTCGGCGGGGAGGCCGAAAGCGTCGTAGCCCATCGGGTGCAGCACGCTTTTGCCCCGCATTTTATAAAAACGCGCCATCACATCGCCAATGGTGTAGTTGCGCAGATGCCCCATGTGCAGCTTGCCGGACGGGTAGGGAAACATTTCCAGGCAATAAAATTTGTTCCCGGTGTCCTCCATGTTGGGCGTGAACGAATGGTTCTCCGTCCAATGCTTTTGCCATTTCGGTTCCACTTCGGCATGGGGATATTTATCACCGGCTTGTTTGTTGGGAGAGATTTTTCCCTGCGTCTGCGCCATGTTGTTCCTCGTATTCACTGATGATTCGGGTTGTGTACGTCAAAATAGTAAATTGTATTGAATCGTGTAAAATTCAAAAGGGACTGCTGGAAGAAAGATAATAACTCAATAATGGCAGTCAGATTCATTCTTTTTTTACTGACTGAGGATGGAATCCGCTTCCATAAACAACCGAAGTCATGTTATAATTATAGACGTAGACTTTGTTTCAGATTTTGGATTCGGAGTTGAACTTCCAATGCGACCTTCATGGAGCAATGTTAACACTCTCACAACGGCAGCGCTGGCTTCATGGTCACCTCTACTTTTTCAATTTTGTATGCTTGCATTGAATTCACTCCCTATATAATATGCTTAAACACTTTATTTTGGGATCACAACATGACATCTGTTTCTCTGATAAACATGAAAGGTGGTGTAGGTAAGACAACGCTTGCCTTTAATCTTTCTTGGTACAGTGCTTGGTGTGCCAAACTGAAAGTTCTTGCTATTGATTTAGATCCCCAAGCTAATTTAAGTCAATATTGTATGGGGGCAAAAAAGTATCTTACTTATCTCAATGAAGAAAATGGTACAATTGTAGAAATATTTGAGCGGTTTTCTGCTCCAAGGCAAAAGAGAAGTTCTCCCAAACCAGTATCTTCCGATAATGTGATCCACTCATTACGTGAATGGAAAGATGGAAGTTTGCTTCACCTTATTCCATCGAGACTTGAGTTGTCATGGACATTGAAGAATCCAACAGAGAAGGCACAACTATTACCACAGTTTCTTGCGGAAGTCAGTGATAGGTATGATTTGATAGTGATAGACTGTGCACCTACTGAATCAATATTAACGACGGCAGCTTATAGAGCGAGCAGGTACATTATCGTTCCTGTGAAACCTGAATTTCTTGCCACAATCGGATTTCCTCTTCTTGTACGTTCACTTGAAGAGTTTCGTCTTAAATATCAAGATCAAACAATCGACATGGCAGGTATTGTATTTAATGATATGAAACGCCATCCTTCACGGGAGCAATCAACATCTATGAAGGATGTCAAAAAATTAGCCGATGAGTTCAACTGGCCAATATTCCAAAATATAGCCAATCATTCTGATTCATACCCAACGGGTTCCAGAAAAAGCGAACCAATTTTTCGCACTAATTATGCAAGATGGAACGTGAAGAATGAGTTTAGCGGTGTTGCTGAGGAATTTTTAAAGGCGGTAGGATTGAAATGAATAGCAATGTTAAACAAATTGCGTTAAAAATTTGTCTCATTAAAGAAGAATATCCGGAAAAAGATATTTTTGAAGCAATGAAACTGCTTCAAAAAGAAGGGATAAATTTTGAAATTCTTAACCTTTTAGATGTCAGTAAAACATCTGATTCTATATCAAAGGCGAATAAACCAGGCAAAAAAAGCAAATCCATCAATAAACAAAGGTCAAAGGCGGTTATTGAACTAGAAAATAAAGAACCTGAAAAATATCAATTGTTATCAAGATTAGACTCTCTTATTCGGGAAAGAAGAATTCTACCTAAATTAGATGATATAAAGGATTTTGGTGAACAAATCAGTAAAGACTTTGCTCCAAAGAGCTCACGGAGAGATGCAATTAGTAAGTTAATGACTTTAATTGCTAACCTTTCCACTGACGAAATAAAAGAATTGATGAGTAATATTCCGCCATCTTCAGTTACTGAAAATCACGACGATGATTATCAAGAACTTGCGCGTTTCATAATTAAAGGCACTTCGTCTCGAATTTAATTGGAGTATATAGCATCTATCAAAACAAAGACTCAATGTCACTAACAATCAATAATAGAAGAATACCATGAACAAAAACGTAACTAGAAGGCATTTTCTCTCTGCGTCAACTGCTAGCATGGCTGGGATAGGTTTGAAACCAGCCTTATCTCAAGCGCAGAATCAACCATCCGGCGCCAACAGCCGCATCAACTTCGGGGTCATCGGCTGCGGGGGGCGCGGTACCAGTCACCTGCGGACGTTGATGGAACGCCAGCGCGGCCGCGGCGATGTGCGGGTCATTGCGGTCAGCGATGTGTATGAACTCCGCAAACAGCGCGCGCGGGATCTCTCTGATGCGGAAGTCTATCACGATTACCGCGAGATGCTGGAACTCGGTAACTTGGATGCGGTGGTCATCGCCACGCCCGATCATTGGCACGCGCGCATGGCGCTGGATGCCCTCAATGCCGGAAAAGATGTGTATCTCGAAAAACCGATGACCCACACCGTTGCAGAAGCCAAAGCGGTTCACCAAAAAGTGCTCGAGACCGGACGGGTACTGCAAGTGGGCAGCCAATACTGCTCGCAGGATCAATGGTGGCGCGCGCGGGATGTGATTGAAGAAGGCATGATCGGTCATGTGGTATGGGCGCAGGGAACCTATTGCCGTAACTCAAAAGAAGGCGAATGGAACTATTACGAGATTGAAGAAATCGCCGGCCCGCAGAATGTGGATTGGGACCTGTGGCAAGGCCCCGCCCGTGATACCGATTGGGACCCGGACCGCTTCTTTCGCTTTCGCAAATATTGGGACTATTCCGGCGGAATTGCCACTGACCTGTTATACCACAAACTCGCTCCCATGCTGATTCCGCTGGGCAACCATTTTCCGTACCGGGTGTATGGCGGCGGGGGGATTTGGGTGCAGAAAGACGGCCGCGATGTGCCGGATACCTTTATGTTCAACGCTGATTTCTACGGACAATATTCAGTCAACATGCCGTCATCGATGGCGAACTCGGTGGGCGTGCCGGATATCATCCGCGGGCATTACGGATGCATCTACCTGAATGTGGACCATATCCGCATCGTGCCTGATGAACCCTTCGTGCAAATGTTCAAAGACCGCTATGGGCGGGATGAAGTGGTATTGCAATCGCGCGGCCGCGATGACCACATGGCGAACTTTATTGAATGCGTTAAAAGCCGGCAAAAGCCCACGCTGGATTCGGAGTTGGGATACAAAACCCAGGCGGCCATCAGCATGAGCGTGGATTCATTCCGCACGGGCAAGACGCTATTTTTCGACCGGGACAAGGAAGAAGTCGTGCGCTACAAGCCGGATTTGCTTTAGAGTTTTTTACGTCCTCGATTTGGGGAGCACCGGCTGAAAGCCGGTGCGTCAATCCATCTGCCTAAATTAACGGATTCAAATAAATAATGATGAGTCACATACTCCTTCCCCAATGTAATGGGGGGAGGCTGGGTGGGGGTTAAATGGTTGGAGTTTTCAACTTGAATGACCCTTGTTCCTTAAAGGGAGACACA
>CAYVAZ010000291.1:0-6705 GCA_964449065.1 uncultured bacterium | reverse complement strand
CCCAGCCTAACTTATTTTCCCCAAAGACTGGCTCCGCTTACTGCGCCACCTCAGCAAATCCATGAATAAGGCGCTGATTGATATGAAATTCTTAGCGCTAATTTTAGCGATGTTGCATGCCACTGCCTTGTTACAAGCAGGGGTGATTGTCGAATTGCGTAATGGAAAAGTCGAGGAAGCCGAATCGGTCGAAGTTGAAGGCAATTATTTGGTTCTCAAACAAAAAGGAAAAACCGTGAGGATTTATCAGTCACGGCTCAAGGATTCTGAGAAGGAGAAATTTTTCCCTGCCGCAAATAAAAAGCCCTTGACGCCTCAAGAACCAACAAAAAAGACCCCCAAAGAGATTCAGAAGATAAAAGACGACAAATCGCCAGAGGAAGAAAAAACTCCCCCTGAAAACAAACCAATCCCCGCGTATGACACAAACGTATTCACCTTATCCGAAGAGTCTGACGACCTTTTTCTGAAAGAAGGGATTTTGGTGGAATCGGATGCCTACAGTAGGGGCGTACCGATGGAAGCATCGAAATGCGCGGAAATGCTTGCGACGATTTCCGGCGCAAAAACATATCGGACTGACGGGACATGGAAAAGTCCCGACAAGGCGGAGAGCGCACTTGCCTCGAAAAACAAGGCCGAATTGAAAAGCGAAGAATTGACCATCCAGCAAATGTATTATTTTGCTGACAAGCGTGAGAGAATGGCATTCTTGGAAGCCCTCGCGAAAGAGATGCCCGCGATACTCGCGAATAAAAACCCTTCGGAGACGTTCAGGAGAGCTTTTGAGATTGCGCGATCGGTAGCGCCGGAGATGTGCGTGGAGCTTGCTGGGGCGGCGGTGCTGACATGCGACCCCAAGCAGTTGGCAGCGTCTCTGGCTCAATTAGCTGATGCGCACGGGATGATCGGAGATCGGAATAAAGCTGAAACCATACTCAACCAGCCCGATAAACACAAAATGCTAGTTGGCGAGAATTGGTTGTCTGGCATCAGATACGAGGTTTCACAAGGGGATGGCCCGACGGATATGATTGCGCAGTTTCACCAATCGGTGCTCACAGGGAGCACGAAAAAAGCAGAATCGATTTTAAATAAAATGCGGGAGTTGATTACAATTCCCGAAGATAAGAAGCAGAAGACCAAAGCTACTTTCGATAAAAAAACTCTTGGCGCCTTTGCGGGTAAGCTGGCGAGAGTCAAGGGCGAGATAGTATCTGGCTTGAGTGAGGCTGACATGGAAAACATGAAGGTCGCCATGAGTGCCGCGATCATCGCCGGAAATTCGGAATTGGGCTATTCCGACCGATTAAGGAATTTGAGTGCGGAAAAATTGTTGGCCATGGTGGATCAACTATGCGACATCTACGGTCGCCAATCCGACCAGATGGTGGATCTGATATTATATCTCATAGAGGAACGCGGCTACAGCGGGACAGATATTTCGGTGGATAAAATGCTATGGGGAGCGATCCACGCCAAGAGCCGCTATAACAAAATCAGGGCCATTCCCATGTTCATGCTCGCGCAAAAAGTCGGTATGGGAAAGCGGGGGACTAGTCCTTCCCAGCACGCTTTGAGCGACCAATTCGCGGTTGAAGCCGGAATATATATCATACAGTCAATGGACTTGAAAGAAAGTTTGGTCGTTGAGATGGCTCCTGTTTGGGAGCGGGCGATCTGGAATTCTGTCGAACTGGCCAACAAAAAAGAAACACATGGGAGAGCCAAGGCTTATAATTATATGGCAACGGCGTATCTCACAAACTTTTATAATAACATTCACGATTCGGCAAAACTGAGGGCGGCATACATTTATCTGGCTGAAAATTCGTTGTCTTTGCAGGTGCAAGCAGAGGCGACCCTCGATCTTTCCAGAATACTGGTCCGAGAAAAGGATTACGCATCCGCACTCAAAGAGGCCGAGAAAGTCGCTTCCGGTCAAACGCAGTGGAGAGCCGTGAGTTCTTCTATCAAACTGATCCAACATATTGCAAAAAAAACAAACGACGTGAAGACTTGGAATAAATCCAAGGAATATGCTCAGAAAGCTTTAGCGCATTTCAAAGACGACCCCGAGACCGTAGAAACCCTTAAGGTGCTCATTCAAAACAAACACGAATTCTCATAATATGAGAATAAATTTATACGGTTATCTACTCGTTGCGGGAGTTTTGCTTTTTGGAGACTCGCAAGCTAATGAAGTAGTTCGGATTTACACAATCAACCCCGACGACCAAGAACTCGTTCTTTTTGAAACCGGAGGTCCCACTGAATACAGCGCCCCCGTCGGGACGCATTATGACAAGGACGATGACGGGGAACCATTTCCAACTTGTAAAATGGAGATCAGAGCTCGCGTGATCGCTTCCGGCGATGATACACGGACGAATCATGTTAGTTCCAAGGCCACTTTAAACGGCGAAGAGGTAACAATCAACGATCTAACAAGTTTTGTGGTATTGGGGACGGTCAATACATCCAGAAAAGGGAGCCACGATTTTGAGGCGACCGCGGAAATAGAGGAAACAACCGTCGGTTCCAATGGCCGGGACGGGAAAAACTCTTACTCGGTTTCGGCCAACGGCACTTTGGAAATCACGCGATCAGGGACCCCCATCAGCCCTATGTCCTTCAATTCCATATCAGGGCCGAAATACCGCAAAGTCGCCCTCAACGGCAGGCCCCTCTCCGACGAGAAACCCCAAGCCGCCGAAGAAACCGACGAGCAGAAGGAAGAAAGCCACGTCGATGCCATGAACCTGAACTTCAACCATAGCACCACCGACATCTACGTCCCAGTCGTAGGCGGGCAGCTCGCCCTCAGCGCCAGGCGCAACACCCTCAGCGATATCTGGAACGACGGCTCCGGCCTACGCCCCGAGGAGAAGCTAGACCGGCCCTTCGGCAAGGGATGGTCATCCAACCTCACCCCGAACATACGGCTCGAGTTTAAATTAACGGCATTAACGGCAAGCCAAGGCGATTGCACGGGCGTTAAACCCACTTTCCGTCAACCACCCTTCGCTTATGTTACCGACGAGAACGGCTCCGTATTCCGTTTTCTCATCCGCTACGAGTCCTACGACCCCGACAAGGATTTCCCTGTCGTCTTTTATCCTTTACCCAGCGGTAAATACGAGGCGGACGGATTGCAAGCCTCGCTCGAATACGTGGGCAACACCCTTGTATTCAAGAAAAAATACGGCAACACCCTCATCTTCAATAAAGCATCCCTCGCCCAATACATCCTACCCTCGGACAGGAAAAAAATGACGGGCAATAACACCTTGTACAGCTACCACCGCTGCCAGCAAGTACAAGACCGCCTCGGCAACTCCCTCCTCTATTCCTTCCAGGCCTCCAACACGACCCTCGTCCCCGACACCATCTCCCACGGCAACCGGACCATCACCATCCAGCGCGATGGCCACCGCATCACCCGCATCACCGATCCCCGCGGATATTCCATCAACTACAGCTATCAGCCCGATCCCTTAGGCGGCGGCCACGTCCTCAGTAAAGTCACTTATCCCGCAGAAAATCAATCCCCGGCGGCAGAAGTAACCTACCGCTACTCCGTCAAAAAAGAGCGCATCGTCAACCATGGTTCCAAAAGAAGAAACGACGACACCTTCTCCTTCCACTGCGATATCGACCGCATCACCGATGCCAACCAGAACTCCTACACCATCACCTACACCCAGGACAAAAGCACCCGCCAGTGGACACTCAACACCGAGCAAAAGCCCATCCTCGTCCAAGAGCAAGGTATTCCCAGGATCGTCTCCTCCATCAGGCTCCCCGATGGCAGCACCTCCAGATTCATCAACGAGACCGATCTCTCCTCCTCCTCCCCCTACGAGGCCAAGATCGAAGGCACCCGCGGCACCTCCATCACCGACACCATGGGAAATGTCACCAGCTACTCCTTCGACAACCATCAGGTTATCGCCACCAACGAGTTCACCCCCCCCAATTCCGTCCCCCCCGTCGTCGTCGTTTTTCTCTCCACCTCCATCGACCACGCCGGACTCGGCGTCGAGACCTTCGAGTACGATCTCGCCGCCGGTATGGCCATCAAAAAAACCACCGATTTTTACGGCAACGTCACCGAGTTTTCCTATGAAGACCCGTGGGATGTGTCCTCGAAGCTCCCCTTCTTCAACAGCATCACCGGCATTCAATTTTACGGCGATCCCACCAAAGAAATCCGCCAGACCGGCACCACCACCATCGAGAAACGCTTCGAGTACGGCTGCGCCTACCGCATCATGTGCAAGTCCGAGACCTACGAGAACGGCGCCCTCCACCGCAAGACCGAGTACACCATCGACCCCGACACCGGCAACCGCACCGAGGAGCGCATTTACAACCCCGACGGCTCCCTCCTCCAGCGCACCACCTTCACCTATCACCCCACCCTCAAAGGCTTCATGACTTCGCAAACTGTCCAGACATCCAATAATCAAGGCGACCCGTCTTGGGTGGTGCCGCTGACCACCACCTACACCCCAGATACCCTCGGGCGCGTCATCCGCGAGGAAATCCACCCCGGCGGCCCCACCCTCGTCACCGAGCACACCTACGACAACAACAACAATAAACTCACCACCAGAGACCCCCGCGGCCTCACCACCACCTTCACCTACGACCCCCGCAACCGCCTCCGTAAAGTCCTTTATCCCCAGAGCACCGGCGAGACCTCCTCCCCCTCCAAAGAATTCTTCTACGACCTCCGCAGCAATAAAATCAAAGAAATCGACGAGAACGGCAACGTCACCCTCATGGAGTATGATCCCCTTAACCGCGTCGTCAAATCCGCCAGAGACATGAACCTCAACGGCACCATCGACCCCCAACAAGACCTCGTCACCCAGACCGCCTACAACCGCGTCAACTCCGTCACCCGCCAGATCGACCCCAACGGCAACCGGACCCTCCTCGAATACGATGCCATCCAGCGCCTCGTCAAAACCACCGATGCCCTCAACCAGTCCACCACCTTTGAATACGGCGATAACTCCGGCAGCTCCGCGTTCGACTCCAGTTCCTTCAAGCCCACCCGGTCCACCGATCCCAGAGGCACCGTCACCGTAGTCACCTACGACAACCTCTCCCGCCCCATCACCACCACCGTCACCTACGCCCCAGGTAAAACCGCCACCACATCTAAAACCTTCGACTCCGCGGGCAACGTCACCTCCGAGACCGACCCCTTGGGCAGGACCACCACCACCACCTACGACGGCCTCAACCGCCCCACTCTCATCCTATTCCCCAAATCCGACCCCGCCGACGAAGACGAGTCCCGCACCATCTCCTACACCTCCACCGGGCTCGAATTCCGCTCCATCGATGAAGAAGGCCGCATCCACGAAAAAGAATACGATGCCGCCGGGCGCCTCGTCAAAACCATCTCTCCCGCCGTCGATGACGGCTCCGGCACCATAACCTCCCCCATCACCACCACCGTCTATGATGCCAACAGCAACGTCATTAAAACAATCAACCCCCTCGGGCGAGAATTCGAATTCATCTACGATGCCCGCAACCGGAAGATCGAAGACCGCCAGCCCGGCCCCACCGGACAAGCCGTCGGCGGACCCGTCATCAAAACCTCCTACGACCCCGCCGGCAACGTCATCGCCATCACCGATGCCAACGGCAACACCACCGAGACCCTCTACGACCGCGCCAACCGCCCCGTCGAAGTCAAAGCCCCAGCCGTCCTCCTCGCCGGTATCCCCACCCGCCCCGTCACCAGAAATACCTACGACTCCAACGGCAACATCCTCACCGTCACCGACCCTAACAACAACACCATCGAAAACACCTACGACAAACTCAACCGCCTCACCAAAACCAAAGATCCCGAAGGCATCCTCGTCTCCTACAAATACGACCCCTCCGGCAACCGCACCGAAGTCTCCGACGGCAAAAAACAAATCACCCTCTTCGAGTACGACGGGCTCAACCGCAACACCCGCATCACCCACCCCGACAACACCTTTAAAACCACCACCTACGACGCCCTCAATAAAATCTCCGAGACCGACGAGAAAAACCAGACCAAATCCTACACCTACGACTCCCGTAACCGTCTCACCGCCATCACCTACTCCCACCGCACCCAAGACAACCGCACCTACAGTTACGATAAAGTAGGCAACCTCCTCTCCGTCCGCGAGCCAGCCAAACAACTCGCCGCCGATGTCCACTACCAGTACGATTCCCTCAACCGCGTCACCTCCGAGAAATCCCATAAAATCACCCACCGCTATATATACGACCTTGCCGGCAACCGCATCCGCACCGACTACGGCACCCCATCCAACCCAGCCACCGTCCAGCGCACCCTCATCTCCACCTACGACCAGCTCAACCGCCTCGAGACCATGACCGAGTCTTCGCCTTCCCTCCCGGCACCCAGGACCACCACCTACACCTACGACCCCAACGGCAACATCCTCTCCAAGACACTCCCCAACGCCCAAACCGTCCTCATGACCTACGATGCCCTCAACCGCAACTCCACCATCTCCGTTCCCTTGACCTACCATTACGACCATCAATACGATCTCGCCGGCAACCTCACCAAAATCACCGAGACCCACATCGCGCCCTCCCTCTCGCGCACCGTCACCAACCTCTACGATAAAAACTACCGCCTCCTACGCGAGACCATCGTCACCGCCACCGACT
>CAYVAZ010000290.1:0-6733 GCA_964449065.1 uncultured bacterium | reverse complement strand
AGCTGAGGAAGCCGAAGCCGAGGCAGAGCAACCTGAAGCCGAAGCCCCGGCCGCCGTCTTCGCGTTCCACTCCCCAAGCAAGCACTTCCGCGCGTCCCATGTGTTCTTTGGATGCTTCGCTGCTGCGTTTGTCGTCGGGCGGAGTGGCTTTGAGAATGGGGGTAATGCCTTGCATATCGGGACGGAAGCGGATGTTGAAGTACCATTCATCCAAGAGGGTTTCATCTTTCACCCCGTTGGCGGTGGGGTGATCGTGGTTGAATTTCAGGTCGGCTTCCCAATGGGGGTAGTCGGAGAATCCTTGCTCAAAGTTGCCGCCGATCCATTCGATGAATTTTTTGCCTGCTCCGTCTTTTGGCGCTCCGCAGGCGTAATGTAAGAGGGCCAATCCCGCACCGCGGTCGATTTGCTTTTGCAGATATTCCAAATTCTTTTCGTTGTTGAGCGGGTGGCTTTCGAAGCCATCCATATAAAGGACGATGGCATCGGCGTTGTCAAGCGCTGAAGGGTCAAGCGGCCAGCCGTTGAGGTAGGTTTCGGTCAAGATGTCTTTGGAATGATGCTGATCCAGCGCTTTTTTGAGAAGTTGTACGCCGGCGTTGAATTCATGGTGCAGTGGGGCATGGCTGGGCTTACCTGCAACCAAAACCACTTTGGTTTGATCCACCAGCGGGAGGCGTTTGAGCATCACATCCTTCACTTGCAGCAGCATGGGCGGGCCTTGGTGTACCTGAAAGGCTAACAGGCCGGAACGGGCGGCTTTGTCGTCTTCGCGGTCGATAAAGTCCATCATCAACCGGCCGTTGATATAGTGTTGAATATGGCTGCCCCGGGCGACAACGCGGTATTCGTTCCAGTCTTCTTTTTGGATGACTTCATTCAGTTCTGCCGGGTCGCCGATCATATCGTAGACACGTTTGTGGCCGCTGGCGGTGCGGACGGCTTGTTCGCCGCGCAGGGCGAGGATGCCGCGGCCTTTTTCTTCATACAAAATACCGGAATAGCGGTCTCCGGCTTCGAAATCGCCTTGGTAGCCGCTGATGACCCAGTCGGAGACTTCGCGGCTGCGGTATTGCACGCCGGAATTGCCGCCGACCAGGCGGTATTGGAACTTGAGTTCGAAATCATCAACTTTGCCGAGCCGCCAAATGAGGAAGGTATTGCTGGGAGTTGGGTTTTCCGGGGTGGTTTGCCCGACCAGCATCCCGTCTTTCCATGACCAGAATGCCGTGTTGCCATCCCAGCCGGTGAGGTCTTTGCCGTTGAAGAGGTTGTGGAAGCCCTCTGCATCTTGAGAAGAGGCGTTCGGTGCGGTGAGCGATCCAAGAATAGACAATAGTGAAAGCCAACAGATGATAATCCAAGTGATTGGAATGGTTTTGAGTGACGCGTGCATGTGTGTATATCCCCTTTTCCATTTTGTGTAAAAATACTCTAACATGAATGAAATACATTCTGAAGATTCTGTAATCATATTTAAGGGTAATCGCATCCCCTTTTCATAAAAAAATATTCCATCAAAATAAAATCTTAATCTTTTCGGGTTATTATTTATTTATTATGAAACAGAACCTATTCATCAAATTGTGTTTACTATTCGTATTGGTGTGCTTTACCGCGCTTCTCAGCCATGCCTGCAAGATACCGGTTTACCGGTACGCGTTGGAGCGTTGGGCGCCGGATTTGTTTGAGGTCATCGTGTTTTATGATGATCAAATCCCGCTGGAGTTGATTGATCAATTGGAAAGCGGGGATGCCGATCATGGCGGGGCGGCCAATTATGTGCTGCGGGACACGAGTATCAACGATCTCAACCAACCGATGGATTTAATCTGGGAATCGCTGGAGGCGGAATCGACACCGTGGGTGTTGGTGCGCAACGCGAACGCCCCAATCGGCGAAATTGTTTGGCATGGGCCGGCGGATGACGAGACGGTGCAATATCTGATAGAGTCGCCTGCCAGGACTTCGGTGATTGAATCGTTAGCAGCGGGGGAATCGGCCGCGTGGGTGTTGTTGACCTGCGGGGATGCCGAAAAGGATGATACCGCCCGCAAGTTGATTGCATCCAACCTCAAAAAAATGGAAGAGATGCTGCAACTGCCGGAGCAAGACCCCGGTGTGCGGGCCGATGCGTTGAAGTTGAAGTTCTCGTTTACGGAAGTCTCGCGGGATGATCCGAAAGAAGAGTTTTTTGTGACCCAGTTGCTGCAAACCGAGCCGGATTTAATCGCTTACAGCGATGAACCCATTGCTTTCCCGGTGTATGGCAGGGGGCGGGCATTGTACGCGTTGATCGGCAACGGGATTAACGAAGAGAACATCCGCCATGCGTGTGAGTTTGTGATTGGGGCATGTTCTTGCCAGGTGAAGGAACTCAACCCCGGTATGGATTTGCTGCTGGCCGCCGATTGGGATTCATTCATCGATCACAGTTTAGTGGGTGAATGGGAGATGTCGCTGGCGATGGAAGGGGGAAGCGGCGAAACGAATGTGTCCGAAACTTCCGGTAAAGTAACAACGTCATCTGATAAAGCTGAATTCATCAAAACCAGTTCAGTAAGTTTTGGAATAAGCCAGCCGTTCTTGATTGGTGGATTGGTAATTGGTGGTTTGATTTTGATTAACTTTGTTTATGCGATGTATAAATTAAGATCATAGAGTAATCGAAAGTTTATTGCTTGCTTCACAACCCTCTCTGTCCTCCTGGCGTCGGACATCTCCCCCAACTTGGGGGAGAAAATTGCAAAAGATAACGGTGAGTTATAAAGACGCAACCCATGTTTATACCGATTTTAGAAAGTACGGTTTTTATTGATTCGAAACTTTACTTCTGGCTCGGCGGGAGCCTCACCCTCCCAAAACGAACGTATTTTTGACAACCGCTCTAATTGATTTCGAATCTTTGTTGGCCACGTTTCTTTATATCTTGTGGATTCCATACTTCAGGCGGTCCGCTATCTATGCCTTGTTGAATCTGTAAACGAAGCCGCTCTTCTTCTTGCAATTGGGTTTCGATGGCTTCACGTACGAAATCTTCAACGTTCCTGTTGGTATCTTTTACAGCATTTTGTATTTTGAATTGAAGGTCATCCGGAAGTGTAATATTCATCAATCAATTCTCCAAATGTAATTATAGATTCATTATGATTATAGCAACATTTTTTTCAACTACGTTTGCATACGGAGTTCGCGCAGCAGGATTTCTTGATCCAGGACGGGGATGAATGGCTGGTAGTCGATACCCGCGCGCAGGATGGCTTGGGTGTAGAGGCGTTTGGCTTTATTAAGCAGGGTTTCTTTGTCCCACGGTTTTTCGATGTAGGCTTGAATGCCCGCTTCGTTGATGGCGGTGATGGTGTCTTGATGGGTGGCCAGCCCGGTTAGAAGCATGGAGGGGATGTTGGTGAAACGGTGGTCGGTGTTCAGTTCGATAAGAAAATCCACCCCGCTTTGTTCGGGCATGACGTGGTCGCTGATGATGAGCACAGTCCGTTTGCCTTCCGCGTCAAATTGGGTGAGAAGTTCTTTGGCTTCTTCCGCCGATTCGCAGTATTCGATTTGGAAGTAGGGTTCCAAATCGCTGAGGTCTTTTTGCAGCGTGGCCAGTATTTCCCGTTGGTCGTCAACGCAGATGATGGCGGGTTTGCTCATGTTCATCTCCTTCCGGAAGCGTGATGGTAAAGGTGGTGTTTCCGGGTTTGCTCTCTACTTTTATGGTCCCATTGTGCGAGGTGATAATGCGGTCGACAAAGGTTAGGCCCAGTCCCAATCCTACGGAAGCTTCGCCGCTTTTGGTGGTAAATTGCGGTTCGAAAATTTTGTGAAGAATATCCCGCGGGATGCCGTTGCCGTTGTCGGATATTTTAACCCGCACGCTGGTTGCGAGCATGGTGGATTCTACCCGAACAAGCGGATGTTCTATTTTGTCTGCCATTAAACTCTCAACGGCGTTTTGGACGATGTTGACCCAGACCTGAACCAATTCACCCCGGTTGGCTGTAATGGGCGCGACCGGCTGGAGTTCTTTTTCAAACTGCACTTTGCGCAGCGGGCTGGTGAGCAGGGTAACGGCTTCTTCTATGGTTTCATTGACATCGATGTTGGCTTGGAGATTGGAGTTTGATCCTAAGGCTTTGACAGAACGAACAACATGAGCGGCATGACTGGACGCGGTTTGCATATCGTGCATGGTGGCACCGAGTTCCCAACTTTGGTATTTTTCTTCTAATTCTTTTAAATTCTTTGCGGCGTTCTGTTCTTGATCCGGTGATAGTTGCATCTGGGCCAAATGGTTGGCGCTTGCGAGCGGAATACGGCATGTTTTGGCTAATGCTTGCGCTTTCTTGCGGATTTCCCGGCTGGAAAGTTGTCTTCCGCATGCCAATCCTTCATCAAACATATTGGAGCCGAACGCATCGTTTTTTTTGATGAGTGATTTGATCGATTTGGAGAGCCATTCGGTGCTGTGCTGGATAACGGAGATGGCGTTGTTTAATTCGTGTGCGATTCCCGCGGATATTTTTCCGAGAGCAGCCATTTTTTCGTGGTGGGCCAATACTTTTTGGGTTTGGGCGCGCTCAAAGGCCAATTGCTGTACGTGCAATTGGCGGTGGATGAGTTCGTTGATAACGATGGGCATGAACTGTTCTTCAAGGGACGCGGCGTTGTTGAAGGGGATGAGTTTTTGCTCACGGGTGATGTAATGCAGGGTGGAATCTTTTTTGGCGACGACGGTATGCAGGCTGATGTTGGTATCGGAAAAGAAGCTGGGAATGCCGATGAAACTGCCGGTCACCGCTTCGAACGATTCAATTTTGTGTCCATCTTTGTCCAGCCAAAAGCCTTCGAGTATACCGTTAGTTACATAGAAAAGTTTGTTGTTATTTTGACCTTCGTGCAGCAGGGTATGCCCCTGGTTCACCTCCATAGATTGGGCGGGATTGGTAAAATAGGTTTGGATGATTTGCTTCACATGATTCGGATTGATTTTGTCATGAAACGAGGGGTTTGGTTTCATCGATGCTCTGTTCATCCTGTCCCAGTATGCGGATTCAGTTTGGTTGGCTGGTATTCGTTGGATCGTATCATAAGTCTGCATTTCGGTATACCTTGCCCTTCATTTAGCCGAAAAATCCTACCGCATTGAGAGCGGCCATTAAAATATAATTGCCGCCCAAACCGATTACGCCAATCATGGCACCGGCTTTAAGCATGTGCTGGCTTTGGATGGATCCGGTCGAGTAGGCAATCGCGTTGGGTGGTGTGCTGACGGCAAGCGACATCGCCAGGGACGCGGCAAACGTGGTTGCGAGAATCAGCATTTTGCTGCCGCCGATGGGGGCGAGTTCACCGGGCAGTGAAGTTCCAAGCGCGAAGACGATGGGCATCAGCAGGTTGGCGGTCGCGGTGTTGGACATAAACGTTGCCATAACAATGGTCACGGCAGTAACCATGAATACGATCATGTAGGGAGAAAAGGTTTCGAACGGAATGCTTTGGATGATGTGGGCGGAGAGTCCGCTTTCTTCCAGCCCTAAGCCGAGCGCGATACCGCCCGCGACCAGCCAAAGGACATCCCAGCTGATGCGCTTGAGGTCATCTTTGGTGATGATTTGGGTGACGGAGAAGACGGCGACCGGAATCATGGCGACGACATACGAGTTCATGCCGTGAACACCGCCCGATAACCAAAGCAGGATGGTTGATGCAAAGGTAATGTAAACGGTGATGGCTTTCCAGTTTATAAGAAATTCGCTTTTGATGTTGAGATCGATGTTTTGGGAGCGGATGGGAAATAAGAACATGAGCAGAAACCATGTTACAATCAACAAAGCGATAACCAAAGGAAGGCTGATCATCATCCAGGTTCCGAAAGAAACAGCTAAATCGCCTTTGAGATAATTGATGGCGATGGCGTTGGGCGGGGTTCCGATGGGGGTGCCGAGACCACCGATATTAGCAGAAAAGGGAATGGCCAGCGTAAAAGCGATTCTGCCGGGATCATCTTGATCGAAAGAAAGTAATACAGGGGCGAGGATGGCCAGCATCATAGCGGTGGTGGCGGTGTTGCTCATGAACATGGAAAAGACAGAAGTGATGAGCATCAAACCCAGCATAATCCATTTGGGATTGGAGCCGAAGGGTCTGAGCAAAACACGCGCGAGGTTCATATCCAAACGGTATTTGGTGGTGGCCATAGCGAGGAAGAATCCCCCTAAAAAAAGCAGGATAATGGGGGAGGCGAAGGTGGCCATGATATCGTCGTATTTGAGAACGGTGCCCGAAACGGGGTTGTCAGGATCGACTTGAAAGAGGATAAAACTCTTGTTGGAGCACATCAGCAGTTCGAGAACGATAATGAGTACCGATGTGGTATAAACGGGAATGGGTTCGAGTACCCACAGTAAGGCGGCCAGGAAGAACAGGGCGATGAAGCGGTGTTCAATGATGGTCAGGTTTTCAATCGGCAGCCAGGTTGAGGGAATAATAAGGATGATGAAAGGAATCAGCAGCGAAACAGCCAGTTTGACGGAATTGTTCATACCACACCCATTCGGTATAAAATTGTGAGTTAGATAGCTCACGTTACGCACTACATTATGATATGCCCGTTTTTCTCATCGTTCGCTGAATCTATCGCCCTCGCCCACCGGGAGAGGGCCGGGGTGAGGGTTTGGGAGGAATAAACCTCTAATTACGCTACTGCGTCATGGGGAGCAATCGCTCTCTT
>CAYVAZ010000289.1:0-6796 GCA_964449065.1 uncultured bacterium | reverse complement strand
CCGCATTTGGTGGAACATTTGGATGATGATTCTCCCAGCGTACAGATTGCCAGCGCGGAAGTGCTTTGTAAACTCGATTATGAAAACAAAGCGCTGCGGGCACTCAAACGCAATGTTTTGGATAACCGGCCTTGGGTCTCCCTTTACGCAGCGCGAACCATCCAACTGATCGGCAAACAAGCCTGCCCGCTCGTACCGGTCATGAAAGAAGTGCTGGAGAAAAACAAAGGAGACGCAGCGGGCGGACGCTACAAAGATTTTAATTACGCCGCCTTTACCAGCTGGGCCTTAGAAGTCGCGCTCGAAAACTGCCGGCCATAAATTTACAAAATTATAAAAATGCCGCTATTCGGTTTTTGTTTTCATCAGCATCCATTCGCGGATAAAGTATGACGCGTTTACATGCCTTCAACAGCATTTCAGAGTTGAAAAGCCGGGGAGCATCGGCTTCCAGCCGGTACAGCACAACGCATATTATTTCATTGAAGCGGTATAAAAACATTACGCATCACTATACATCTGTTCTTGGATTCTTTGGTTTAAGGTATCGATTACCTTGGGAACTCTTGAGGCGTACGTGTGATCTTTCATAACACGTCTTTTCCCCCGTTCGATGATGTCTTTTCGCTCTTCTTCATGGTTCAGAAAATAGGCAATTTTCCCCTTCAAATCTTCGGTGTCATGATAAAACATGAGTTCTTTCCCAGGAATGAAGAATGCATCCGCTTTTTCGACCCAGTCAGTCAGTAGAAATCCCCCAACAAGCGGACAATTGAAATCACGTTGGTTTAAACTGGTAAGCGCTTGCAAACTGTGGATGTTTAGATTGATTTTGCTGGATAAAAATATATCGGGCACATCGGTTTGCGGATCGGCCAAGCCGCAATAGCAATCTTTGAGAGGGTGGTCTCCAAGAACCTCAAGCCAGTCGGTCCCCCCATAGATTTTTAACCCAAACGGCATTGCGGTTTCCAATATCCTGATTCTTCGCAACGCGTTGGCAACCAGATAAATGCTGTACCGAACATAGCGGGGTACATCATCAGTTCCCTCATTCAGAATACGCAGTCCGAATGAATCTTGGTTCTCAAGGATTAAGTTTTGGTAGGGTTCAAGCGGATTTTTGCTTTTCTCCCGTGCGACGTGCTTGACCAATGCAGCAGTGGGGTCATCCAAACCTAATTCTTGCGGATGAAAGGCTTTCACTTGGCCGACATAACTAACCGGGCTCAGGAAGTCTTCTCTCACGTTTGCGTTCACTTGATCCAAGTCGGCAACATAAGGAAAGTGATCGACATTATAAGCCCCTTTCCGTTTCATATCTTCCGCGTATGAATCATCCCAAGTGAAAACGATATCATTGCGGTGGAAAGACTCTTTGATAAAACTGTTGGGGTCGTCCACGCACCAAACCATTCGGGGAATATGGATTGTGTTGAGTACATCGGTACTGACATACTCTCCGGGCGAGCGGTTGATGAAGAGCAGGCAGTCCGGTTTATAGCGGTGTATGGTTCGTAGAATGCCGATTTCATTGGCAAAACCGGGTTGATAGTTCATGATCTCAACGCCTTGTTTTTGGCATTCAGTCAAGAAGCGCTGTTGGATGAAACGGACGGCCAATCCCCCGGTTTGGACGAGCGAGAGCATGGTTTGAATGGGATGACACGGTTTGTTTTGATAGAACTGCCGGGTTTCTTCCAGTTCTGTTTGAAAGTGATGTTGATATTTTTTCTGCAAATGAGATGTGGTGTCCTTCAGCCGTGTCCACTCGTCCGCGTACCGCGGCAGATGGGCTGTCGTTGATGCAACCACTTTAATTTCCGGGAGGGCGAAATAGTTTCTTTGCTCGAATACGGTATCCAACTGGGAAAGATAATCCTTTCCCACTACAAAATCGATCCGGTTGGATTGCAGGAAATGGGTCATATCTTGCGTCGCGAATGTGCAGGCTGCCATGCGGATATCCGGCTCTATTACCACGAAAGCGGATCGAGTTGATTGTGAAATAAAGCGGATGAGTTGGGTTAGGGTAAATCCAAGATCGAATCCTAAAATAAAGTAGAGTTGGGTTTGCGGTGCCGGTGTAAGTTGTTGGGAAAATCGTTGAACCCGCCTGAATTCTTTTTGCAGGTCAAGTGTATCATAAAACACCATGGACCGGTCTTCAATTAATTCTGCCGCTTGTGTTGGGGTATGTTCGGTTCTATGCAATTCTATATGGAGATGATGTAAAGAAGTTTGTAGTGCTTCATGAATATGAGGGTGTTTGGTTGAGAGAGTATCTAAGTTGGTATTCAGATAATTGGGAGTGATGCGGCGTATATCCTGCCAAGTTGATTCATGACGCTCATCCATGAAAAACTCTTTTGATATAATATATTGATATAAATAGACTTACATTAATTCATTTAAGGCATCCCATTCTGTCTTGTAAATACGGATAATCTTTTCCAACTGAACGACTTGAAACAGTTCCATAATTGATTTGCCGGGAGAGCAAATTGCCAGTTTTCCGCCTTTGCTTTCAACATTTTGCATGGCTTCAATCAATGCCCGAATACCCGCACTGCTCATGTATTCCATTTTCGAGAAGTCGAGAAGGATATTCTTTGTCCCGGAATCGACCAATTGTACAATCGAACCGGAAAAGTCGGATAATGAGCGCCAGTCCATCTTTCCCTCAAGCGTAACGATTGCAGTGTCAGATTCTTGACGAACATTCATATCCATTGAAAAAGCCTTTCTATCTCTCAATTGCAAACAAACGAATATAATTTTTCTACATTATACAAATAGCTCTTTTTTTTGTATTTTTCAAGTGACACAGCATTTTTTTTGAAATGCGAATCGAATTTTAGCGTTACTTATCGTGTTGGTATACCGTAACTTAGAAAATAAGAGGATTTTGGATTTATTTATTTTAAAGCGGGTTTATCCAGGCCTTGTTCAGAAAAATAGTTCATACTTTTTGCTTAAAATTGTTGACAAATCATCTCACCAGATGGTATAATCTAAATATGACAATTTGAGTCATAATAACATCTTAACCATAGTCCTAATCACTTTTAAACTGGAGGACATTATCTCATGGCCCATGTTCAAGAACACAATATTGAATATTCCTTACATTTTGGTGATGCAACGAACCGTTGGCAATCTCTTGTACCTGACATTGAGAAGGCCATGAAAGCCGCCAAAGGACAGGATTTTACAAAATACGATCAATCTCAAAAAATTGTTACCACATATTTTCAAGAGAATCCTCTCTCATTGCCCCATCCTGTGTTGGATGATGAAGACGCGAAAGATGTGCTGAATACAGTTTTTAAAGTGGAAGAAAAACTGGTTGAAGAAAATCCGCGTATGGAAGAATGGTTTAGACGAATCGGCAGACATATCCGGGAGTATCTCGCTGATTTTCTATTGGCATCTCATTTGCAATTCGTGCGGAATTGCGCGATGGAAGGGGAAGACGGTCTTATCAAGATACGAAAAGCGTGGAACTTGGAAGATTTGCCAACGAGAAAATCTCTTGAGCGGTTTCAGCAAAAATTAAACTATTATATTTCCAACAAAGCCTTTGTGCGCGTCAACGAATTATCCTTGTCATCGTCTAAAATTGATGCGCGGTCCAAAGCGAGAGCTGAACGCGGCAATCTTTGGCATGTTGAACGGCGTGAAAAATACGAATACCTGGAAAAACTGGCCGATTCAAATATGGTTTGCCCAATGTTTTTAGAATCGGATCTCGAGTTTCTCGTGAGCCAATCCAGTTTGGAAATGCTGAAGAAAAAAGCCTCTTTACTGCAAAAGGAACTGGGCTTTATTGAGCCGAACCGGATGAAAGCAAACTTGGCAAGGCTGCGTGATCAACTCAAACGCACGAAACAGCGTTATATGGATTATGAAAGCCGCAAAGAATTGCTCAAAAAATTGGGGGCATCACCCGAGCAAATTAAATACATCTCAGCACGGGCTACCTATCAGACGATGCAGAATCTACTGAAATTATCGAATGGCAAAATTGCCATATCAGACTTAATGGGAGGAAAACGAACGATTGCTAAGCTCATGCGACGAGCCGGAAAAGCCTCCAGTGAAGCGGAGGAACAAATGGTGCAATATTTAATGGAAGAAGAAGGCATTACCCGCAAAACCGCGGAACAATATGCCCGAACGCGTAAAAATCATTCCTTGGAACACATGAAGAAGACGATTAACTTTTTGAAGCAAAATTATGCCCGCATTTATGAAGAACAGTGGGGCTTTGAGATTAAAATCAACGTACTGCGCAAGGCGCTGGAATATGGCCTGTCGCGTCAAAAACTAAGCAAGCGCGCGTTGAGCAAAAAAGACTTCATCCGCGATTTACGCAAAGCGGTCGCGGTGGCGGAAACCGCCTTTGTTCGCGAAAACAACGAGCAACTGAGCGAAGAAGAACGCCGGCAAGCGTTGATCCCCCTGCGCGAGGTATTGGATTACGAAACCGATACCGATACCCGCAAGCAACTATTCTTCATCTACGAACAGTTTTGCGAAAACGGGCTGTGTATGTCAAAAGATCAACTGAAAAAGAACTGCTTGAAAAACAAGACTCTTTTTCCCTCACAACGAAAGGTGCAGGATGTGTTGGAGATTTTGAATGGGGCATACCGGGCAATCGGACAGCATGGCGAAACCATCTGCATCCTGCCGGATTATTTAAAGACGCAGGTTTTAACGCCTACTTACAATTAGCCTTTCTTTTTGATAGGGTAAACTGAAATCAGCCCGGAGTGATCCGGGCTGTTTCTTTTGATTTAAGAATCATATATGCTAGAGCGTTTTAGAGTTGAATAGCCGGGTGGCATCGGCTTCAAGCCGGTACATGGATGTACACGTTGTACCTCTACGCAAACCTGAATTGCTCTAGTTAACAATCCAAATTGGAAATGGTATTATTTCGTATAAGAGGGTGATTATGGATAAAAAACTGGTCTCTCCACCAAACGGCCCTGCTCCCGTGGGGCCTTATTCTCCTGCCGTGGTTGCGAACAGCTTTGTGTTTGTGTCCGGACAGATTCCGATGAAAAATGACGGCTCCATCGAGACGGGATCGTTCGAAGCGCAGGCGCGGCAAACGCTGGATAACCTGAAAATGATGCTGGAATCATCCGGTTCCTCGCTGGAAGATACGGTAAAGGTAACAATCTATTTGGATGATATTAATAACTTTACGGTATTAAACGATCTTTATGAAGAGTACTTTGGAGTCAGCAAACCCGCGCGGGCATGCATCCAAGCGGCGGCATTGCCAAAAGGTGTCGCGGTAGAAATGGATGCCATTGCTATTGTTTCATAAAGATAATGTATCTTATAAACTGATGTTACGCAAAAGGGAATAGAAAGTTCATGTTGAAATTGAGGTCTATTGAAAGTCCTTTAATTTTCAGTACGACTATCGCCTTCTCCCTTTGGGAGAAGATAAGAGATGAGGGCGATGAGAGCGATTGCTCCTTATGACGCAGTCGCGTAAATAGAGGTTTATTCCTCCCGAACCCTCACCCCGTCCCTCTCCCAGTGGGCGAGGGCGACAGATTCAGCGAACGATTAGAAAAACGGGTCTATCATAATGTAGTGCGTAACATGAGTTATTCAGTCGATTCCCATTTTAAAACCTGCTTATCCGTAATCAGGTTCTTGCGGAGTTTTTTGTAGTCCACATCCTGCACGGCAATTCCGTCATCGATAGCCAAGCAGGCCGCGGTTGCCGCGGATTGTCCCAGAACCATAAAGACCGGTTCCATGCGAATGGAACCGAACGCGATGTGTGATGACGATACACATACCGGCACAAGCAGGTTTTTGCATTCCTCACGCTTGGGACGAATGGAGCGGTATGACACCGCATAGGGCGACAATGGATGCGCTTCAACATTGCCTTCATTTAAAACAATTCCACCGGTTTCATAGCGCTGTACGTTGTGCGAATCCATCCCGTAAGCAGCCAATCCTACAACGTCTTCTACTACCTTATGGCCGCGGCAGTGGTGCTCGGTCATGACAACATCGGAAATCATCCGGCGGGCTTCACGGACATACAATTGATGCGGCCAGTTGCCGTGATCGGTAAATTCGTCTTTCGCCAATCCCCAGCGGCGGACTTTATTTCGCACATCGTCCGGCACGCGCGGGTCATTGGATAAAAACCACATCATGCCTTGCTGGTAGGTAACGTGATCCTGAAAGATCCGTTCGCGTGTTTCGTAGTCACCATCAGGATAGTCGTAGTTCATGCCGATATTATCGCTAGAGAAAGCCCCTTTGTTATTGGTATCGGTTTTACGGTTTGGCATGGGGGTGCTTAAATTGAGAACATCAAACACACCGGTTTTGATGTAACGCAACAAGAGTTCATACCGCATTGTGTTGTACCCCGCGGGCTTAGGGAACGGGCGTTTGTTTTCTTCGGCATCCGTCATGCAAATACGGAAGTTATAGGCCTGCACGCGGTGGTCTCCAGAACTGTAATCACCGGGAGGGCCGTCTTGCACCCCCGGCAATAATCCACTGGATGGCACGCCGGGAATGATGAATGGATCGACCGGATTGCGGAAATTGTGATTTTGCATGTTGCGGGCACGTAATCCATCATTATATTGTCTAAAGAGAATGGTTTGCACACCATTGAGGGTTTCGTTGTAAACGGAATTCGCCTCTCTGCCAACATGGTAAGAGACGCCGGCTTTGGCCATCAGATCGCCTTCATAAGTGGCATCGATGAACATGTGGCCGGAAAAGGTTTTGCCGGATT
>CAYVAZ010000288.1:0-6823 GCA_964449065.1 uncultured bacterium | reverse complement strand
TCTCATGTTGAACAAAATCGCCTCTTTTTTATTGATCGCGTTATTCATATTGACGGCTTCCACGGTGGTTGAAGCCCAAGATCAACCGCAGCAAAAGCGGGTGGTTCCGCGAATGTTGAAGGACGGGCGGGTTGCGGCGTATGTCTCGTTTACCCGCCCATTATATACGCAAGCGCTGCAGATGAACAATCCGGATGGCGTGACGTATGAAGAAGATGTTCAACTCGGATCACGCGGGGTAAAGCCGGGGGCGGATTCGAAGAAGCCATCGCTGTATTTTCAGGTGGCGACCGATCAGTTGATCACCACAACGGGAACGTTTTATGTATCCGTGCAGTATTTGGATGCGGGCAAAAGCGCATTGGAGTTGGAGTATTACCAGCGTGAGGATGAAGAGGCTGAGCCGGTACTGCAATCGCAGCGTATATTTCTAGGCAACAGCGGGTTTTGGGAGCGGCATACGTTTCAATTGGAAGACGCGTTTTTCGACCACCTGTTTGAGAACGAAAGTGATTTCAAACTTCATTGTCCGGATATTTTGATCCGGCAGGTGGCGGTTACGCGGGTTCCGTTTTCCCAACCCAAGCATAAGCAGTTTGATGATTTCCGCCAGCCAACGGTTTCGGTGCCGCCGGGGTATTCGTTTGCCATTCACATCAATGCGAACGAAGCAAAAGAGATCGAGAGTGATGTTTCATTCCTCCAAAGCAAGATGAAGTTGTACCGCTCGTGGGGAGTGCAATCGCTTATTGAGACATTTGATGTTACCGAATTGTATCAGGATGATCCGCCGGGAGAGAAAAACCCGGTTATGCAGCGGGCGGAATTGATTCAGCAGCAAGGGATTCATTGGGTGCCCCGGTTTTCAATCGGCAACGTGCATCAGATCCCTTCAAATGCCATAGATCAAATGCAGCGCGCTGTTTCGGTTAACAACAAAAGTACAGGACCAATGATCTCGTTATGGGAGCCGGCCTTACCGCGGTTGTATACGGATATGTTTATCCAACTGAAGCGGAAATCAGGCGGTGTGAATATTAATCAACTCATGCTTTCTTTTGCCGGCGACTGGGGGCCATTGCTGCTCTCGACAGAACAAAGCGGCGGGTATCCGGATTTTTGGATTGGGGATCCTCTTGCGCAACGAAGCCTAGCCCGGCATTTAAGCAGTCAATACGGAACGTTATCGCGGATAGCATCGGCATGGGGGAGACGGCTAGGCTCATGGGATGAGGCAGTCCTGATTGCATCGACAGACCCCAATGCGGCCGCGAAAGCGGATATGTTGGTATGGTATCAGCAATCGCTTACCCGATTGATGGCGAACATCGTACAATCCGCCAAGAACTATTTTCCGCAGGCGAAAATTGCTATAGAGGTCGGCGACCGGTATTTGTATACCGCTACGGATTATTCAACGGTAGCAGCATTGGCATCGCAATCGGGGAGTTCGCTGGTGATGACGAGCCGGGAAGAAACCCCAACGCGTTTGTATACCTGGCTGATGATGGCGCGTTCCGCCCGGATATTGGGGGTTCCGTTTGGATTGCATCTCACCGGACAGTATTCGAGCACATCGGTGATGAGCGGGATGTATTCGATGGCCAGTGAGGGAGGAAGAATTCTTCAATTTCATGAAGCGGCGTTGCAACCAAAAGACGCGTGGGATTTGTATTCCAAATCAACAAATGCGCTGCGGTCTACGTTGCCGAACCGCAACGCGGTTGTGGTGTTTCCGCGGACAGCCGTTTCGCATACCGATGACCAGGAATTCAGCCGGATTGTGAGCGATTTGCGCGAGCGCTTTGATTTTGATGTGGTGGATGAATTGGAACTGCAATACATAAATCCATCTCAATATCCAATTGTGATTGTGCCAGTAGGGCATGTTTGGCGGAGTGAAACGTTTCAACAATTTGAACGGCTTGCCCGGGGAGGCAGCGCTTTGATTGTTCACATGGATCAAGCGTGGCAAAGTCCGCAGGGTGACCGCACAATCAATGAACAATTGTTTGCCGGGAAGTTGGAACAACGCAATGGTGTATGGACGATTGTGCCCAGATCAAAAGATGCCCAATTAACCGAAGGAGAGCCGATTCAACCGGCGGATAGGCGGAATATTCAAATCGGCACCGGTATGGATCAGCCGTTTTTGGAAGGGAAATGGAGCGCGCCGGAGGGAGAGAGCACGGCAAATTTTTACGGATTTGAATTCGATTCGTTCCGGTGGTTTCGTGAAAATGCCAAGGCCACGCTTCCGATGATACCCGGGCGGGATTATGAATTGCAGATTGACGGATACGCGGCGAAAGACCATCCGGTGGATGTGTATGTTGGCGGCCGAAACGTGGGGACGATTGACGGTTCCGGTGAAGTGAAGTGGAAGAGGGAATTAACCGGCGCGCAGCGACCTAGAAACCGGGATGTGGAAATCCATCTTCGCGGGCAAGAGTGGAGCGCCGGACAGGTGTTGGGGGCGACCCGATCATTTCCGGTAACGATGGCGGTCAGCCGGATTGCGCTGCTGCCTGTGAATGGGCAAATTCAAAACAGGACCGTAAGAGGGCAGGCACCGAATACCCCTCAATTTGAGCGGGAATTATTGCGGACTTCGTTTTTGCGGGAGACGGGACGCGGCATCACATTAGTGATGCCGCAAGAGCATGTAAACAATTGGATGTTTATGGAACTGCTTAGCACGGTGATGGCTCATCCTGATTTGCTGGATCCCCGATTCAAGTTCAGCACGGCCGCGGATGGGGAGACCAACCGGGTGTTTGTGAGCAAGCAGGGAGCAATGAATATGTATTTGAATTTGGATGATCGACGGAAAGTCGTGGGGCCGAAGCAGAATCTTCCGGAGCAAATTATCCCGCCAAAAGCGATTTATTTTTCGTTTTAAAGTGAACAATGGTATCCAGAGTTATTTTGTTAAACCTTTCCGCGATGGGTAATTCCATTAGAATTCTCATCATGACTACCGAAGTGGAGAATACTTGTGTCTGAGCATATACAGCAAGGCAGTTGGGATGAGATTCAATCCGTTATTGATCAACACGCGCGTTTCGCGATTTCCAGCCATATCAATCCGGATGGGGATGCAGTCGGGTCCGGATTGGCGCTCAAGCGGATATTAGAAAAACGCGGCAAAGATGTTCTTTTTATTTTGGAGAAAAAACTCGGCCCTTCGTTTCATCCGTTTTTGCACAATGGTGAAGTGATTGATTTTGAATCCAATCCACCGGATTTAAGCGACCGTCACGCATTGATCATGACGGACGCGGGATTGTGGAAACGATTGGGCGATGTGGGTAAAGTATTTCAAGCGCATCCCGGAGCGAAGATTTGTATTGATCACCACCCGCCGCATGATTCATTTTCCGGGGTTCGCTTGGTGGATACATCGGCGCCATCGACGACCGTTTTGATTTATCATTTTTTGGAACATTTGGAGATGGAACTTACACTGGATATTGCTGAGCCCATTTATCTGGGGTTGATTGTCGATACGCAGAATTTTCATTTGCCCAATACCACTGTTGAGTCTCATCGTATTGCCGCGAGATGCCTAGAGGCCGGTGTGCAGCCAACACACGTTTATGATCCGGTGTTTGGGACGACCCGCTTTGCCCGGCTGCGTTTGATGTCGATGGCGTTTGAAAATTTGAAGGTGTATTGTGACGGCAAACTGGCGGTGATGCATACGTCGCTGGATATGATAAAAGAGAGCGGCGCGGATGTGATGGAAGACGAAGGGTTTTCTGATTTAGTGCGTACGATTGAAGGGGTAAGTGTGGGAATCTATTTGCGGGAAGAGGCGGACAAGCGCGTGAAAGTCAGTTGGCGCGGAAAAGGGAATAACAATATTGCCATCTCTGCCAACAAGTTTGGGGGAGGAGGGCATCAACGGGCGGCGGGCGCGTTGCTGCACGGCACGGTGGAAGAAGCCCGCCAGCAGGTGATTGATGAGATGACCAAACGGATTGAGAATGGGGAGATACAGTAAAAGTAATTATTCCTCATCCGGTTTTGTAAGAGAGTGTCTTAACCCTCTCCTAACCTCATCCCATTGCATTGGGGGAGGAATATGGAACCTTTTTTTGATTTTTTACTTCACACCGCTAACCTGTTACCTTTTATCTTTTGTTTTCTTTCTTTTGTTTTTTTAATTATTGTGAAATCGGGGCGCCCCTTTTTCGATTGCGGCAGTTATAGGGAACAATCCAGGCGGATAGAATCTCGCCAAAATTCCATGAAATCTCAACATGAATTGAGACGCGAAATCCGAAAAAACTCGTCTCAGCACCCCTGCAGGGAATGGTACCAAGCGCGAAACATGTTGAGGCGCTGGATTCTTCGGAACACCACCGAACTGCCGGTCTTGCCTGTGTTCCTGTAATACATCCTCACTAGTTGTGAAATGTTTGCAAAATAATGGAGTTAAATGTAATCTGCTTTGAGAATAAAGGTTGGTTATCTTGAAGGTGGTAATACGAAACTTTACATTAGAGCAATTCAGGTTTGTGTAGATAGAAAGAGATCGTCTTTGATCCCCCCCTTAATAAGGTGGGAAATAACGGCAGATTCTGTCTATCCAACTCTGAAATGCGCTAACACATGGTTTGAAGAAAGAAAAAATCGTTCCGCCTGAATAACATCAAAAACGACCCGGAATGTTTGGCTCTATTGGAGGAAACACATTTCGGCATTCATGTTGGGGAAGCTATATATCAAACGCGTGAAGAAGCGGAAATGAAGCAAGATGAGTTGTCTGAAATGCTTGGAATTTCTTCTGAAACGCTGGAATTGATTGAACAGGGAGGATATGAAGGCGAGTATTTGTCTTTTTTAAGAAAAACAGCAGATTTATTTGACCGCAATTTAGATATTCACGTTCGTTTAGTACCCCGTAAGTTTGAGGCGGTTTAAATCTCTTCGGTTACGGACTGAAGTGTTTGCGGACCATCAATGACTCTCCGGTTTTGACCACCCGAATGGATTCCACTTGATCCCAGGGTACGTGCCATGCGTCGACCAAGAAGGGTTTCATGGTGTGGGGGTAGAGTTTGAAGACGGTGATTTTTTCTTCCAGCAGGCGTACTTGTCTAGGCGTTTGGTTGGGGGGCAGGGCAGGGGCTGTGCCGTAAAAGACCATGGATGCGTGTAAGACGTTGTACCCTTCACTGGAACGGTTGGCGATATAGCCGCGGATGAAGCGCTCGGCGGCGATCCAGTGATCGGAGCGCCAGGGGTGGAGTTCCAAGTTGCTGGTTTCCATGGGGATATCGGACGTGACGGATAGGATGCGGTCACCGAAGACTCGCAGCGTATCTGTTGTTACATTGCCGGTTTGGGTCGAGGTTAATTCCAACTGATTTACATTTTCTTCGATTTCTCTCACAAACCAATAGGGGGTGCTGGTTCGAAATCCGAAGCGGTCGTGTAGGTAGCGGGCGTTATTGAATTGCAGCTGATCGCCGATAAAGATATCCCCATGCAATAAAGTAACCCGGTCAGAAGCGGATGCGCTTAACATACACACGAGGAGGGGAATGATGAAAAGCGGTGTATAATTCAGGCGTGTCACGTTATAATCCTTTGTAAAAATATCTCTCTAATATCGGTACGGTTTCGGGTTGAGTTAAATTTATGTTTTTGCGAATTCTTTTTTCTATCATTCTCAGCATTTGGATATTTACTGCCGCGCAATCCAAGCCGATTTTAATTTTGCAGGATCAATGGGGCGGAATCACGGGTTTAGACATTTCGCTAGATCAAACCGCGATGGAAACCCTGATGGTCCGGCCGGTATTGAATTCCCCCCTGCCCGGTATCATCGATTTCGAATTGACGCAAAAAGGCGGGGGACAATTGCTGGGCAATGGCATGTTGTTTCCGGTGGGCAAAGCTCGAATTTCATCGGGGATGCTGCACAAGGATGTCGCGGTAGGGATGGCATTGCTTCCCAATGGCAATGGTGGTTGGGTTGCCACACAAAACTATATCAAATCCATTGGCATGGCTCCATCCTTGGTTGTTCCCGCCTTTACTTATCCGATTCGCGATGTGGAGTATGACCCGGTTCTCAAGCAATTGGCGGTGTTGCTATCAAACGGACATATCACGATATGCGGACCAAGCGAATCCGAATGGAACCGTACAGTAAACTTATCCCGGGATGAGGCAATTGATTTAGAACAATATCGTCGTACGTTTTTTGTTCTGACTAAAAACGGAACGGTTTATCAAGTGTTCGATGCGAATGCGAAAGAGGCCAACGAAATTGAACTACCGAAACTGGAGCAGGGACGTTATCTTGATTTTGAAATCATGCCTTCTGGAAGGGGAATGATCCTATTGGATTCCAACGGCATCCTGCATTCCGTTGGGGGAGCGCCGCGCATTCCGGTTCAACCGGTATCCGCCATCGATATGGAATTGGCGGAGTTGGATTCCGCTCCCTTCTGGTTTCCAATGGGATGGAATACAGCGGTTTCATTTAAGGAAACGGAATTACGCCTTGATCCGCTGGGGCCCAAAAAGCAAGTAACCGTGAATATACAAAATGCCGAAAATATGTTGTCATTCTCAACAGAAATTCATTACGATCCAGCAGTGATCCGTGTGGATCCACTGGTATCGTATGGGCAGTGGTGGAAGCAGAACATGAGTTATCCGAAAGTGGATACGCAGGTATTTTCAGAACGGGAAGGGGTTTTATATGTGTATGGGAGAGGGTACGCCAGCACGTATGGCGGTGCCAGCGGCAGCGGGGAGTTGCTGCATATCGAAATTGCCGTGCATGAAGGGGGTGAAAACGCAA
>CAYVAZ010000287.1:0-6839 GCA_964449065.1 uncultured bacterium | reverse complement strand
TTGGGGGAGAAGATATTGCGTTTTCAAGTTTAATACCTTAAATCAATGACATTGCCTTAGCCCCTCTTAACTAGGGGGGATCTGCCTCATCACAATCAAGCGTCGTTGGGTTACGCTTTGATCTCCACTACTTCGCGAACCCAATCGAAAATTGGTTAAGCCGCATCACCAGCGAAAGAAGTGACAGCCACCCCATTCTTAATTGCATATGGTATAAAACCGCTTTAAATCAATAATGAATGTTCAGGCTAAGCTACGCCGCAAACCACATTCGCTTAAGTGCCTTAAGTTTAGTGAGTTTGATGCGCAAAATGAGGCTTACCTGAACTGCGGTCTACTACTTCGCATTCCCCCGCCAATCGCTTTTCTCGATGATGAAATCATCGCGCAAATTGCCCAAAATATCATACGAGCGATAGATCATCCGGTCACCGATCAATTGGATATCGAGGGTTTGATATGTAGAAACATTGGTCATTCCGAATTCCTTGTAGTCAAAATCGCCCTGCTCATACATTTTGGTACCGGATACCGATACAATATATATGGTTCCGTCTCCACCGTCTTTTTGCGGCTCGCCGCCCTTCATTGGGTAGGTTCGCAAATACGCATGATCATGACCTTGCAAACACATATCCACTTTGTATTTATCAAACAACGGCACCCAGTGCTCACGCACTTCCGGATTGTTGCGGTTGGGTGAGGAAGAATACGCGGGGTGATGATACACCACAAACTTCCATAACGCATCGCTGTTTTTCAGTTGTTCTTCCAACCACTCTGTTTGGTCTTCCGGCTCCAGGTTCGTATCCAAAATGACAAACAACGCGTTGCTGTATTCAAAGGAATACGCCCGTTCCGCTTCAATATTCTCCGGCCCGTTTTTGGGAAGATCAAACATCCGCAAATACATCCACGGCCCCGGACCCTGATCCTCATGGTTTCCGATGGCAGGCACCAGCTGGCGGTTGTTATAAACACCGTCGGCGTTATAAAAGAAATCATCCCAATCCCAGCGTTCATTTCCTACGTTCACCAAATCGCCTACCATCACATAAAAATCCGCGTCCGGACGGTGGCGAAACGCGTTATGTACCAGGGTTCCCCAGCGGTCCAGTCCATTCTGCGCGTCTCCCAAATACACGAAAGAGAACGGTTTTACCCGGTCAGGAGCCGTAGTGAATTCTGCCATCCCGCTCCAATACTTGCCGTCCGCATCGCCGACGGAATACAAGTACGTGGTATCCGGCTCTAAACCGGTAATCGTTGCATAATGGCGAAAACACAATGGATCGTTTACGATATCCAAGGTTTCCAATTCTTCAGACCGGGCATTCACCATTTTCGGTTCTGATGGATTAAAACGGTTATACTCGGATTTCTTGATGTACTTAACTTTGCCGGTTGTGACCTCTTTACTCGTACGCCATTGAACCGTTTGCGTGGTTTTGGGGTCGTCGCTCCAGGTCAGTACGATTTGATCCGGCATCGTTTTCGCGGGAAAGCGGGTCTTGCGGAAGGTGCGTGTCAGGTTGGCGTTGTCCTCCCAGTCGCCGCTGCCTGCCATCACGATGGTGGTCTCTTGCAAAGCATCGGGCAACGAAAACGAACCGTCCCAACGCTGAACATACACTTCTACTTCTTTCGCGGTTTGAATACGGCATTGTCCCGGATATGGTTTGGAGATTTCCAACCGATCTTCCGGGTTTTGCGGACTCAATGCGATCAAATAATGCTCTCCCCCGCCCCGAAGCGAGTTGACACCAAAACCGATGCGACCGGCATCCATTTGGGTTTTCCAGCCTTCATATTCATCCCCGCCAAACTCAATCTGAATACCAGCCGGTTCAAATCCCCGGCTCTTTAACCAAAACGGATCTTCACCCAATCCCGGATCTTTTAACACAATCACATTGACCGGCACATTAACGCTCATCCGTATATGCCCCTCGCTCAACACACGCTTTTCGTCATCTGTGATGAATTCCATGATGGTATCGCGGTTGAGTTCCACCAGTTCATCCGGATTGAACTCTTTGATCAAGCGCCGCTTGATCTCCACAACCGTATCATGTACAGATGCCATCCCATCAATGTGAGCGTATCCGGACGGGATAAACAAGCCCACAGCGAAACATAAAAATAGAACATTCTTCGCGGTTGAAAACATAGTAATCTCCTTAGAATTGTTTTAACTTTTAGATGTTTGTATTTTGAAGGATGTTAGATAGGAAAGCAAGTTTTTACGGTTAGAATTATGTTAAGCTAGATTGACCACCAGCTGGACTTCGCTGCGGGTGATGCGTAAGTCTTCCGCAATCTTGTCAACGCTCCACCCCTTTTCATACAATTCAATAATTCGGTCTTTCTCTTTATGTGTACCGCCCAGTTGAGAAGGCGAAAGCGGTACCACGCGCGGTGCTTGCTGTTGTTTACGCAGTTCCATCAGTTCCTGTTCACGGCGTTCCTGTTCCGCCTTTTCAATCCGCGAAACCATTCCCTGCAAGATCGACATCTGCTGGGTAATTCGCCGCATTTGATCTTCGGTGAATCCTTCAATCTCGTATACCAATTCATTCATGGAAGCGCGGACTTGCTTCAAATCATCGGGGGATAACGATTCTTGTTCAGGCGGCTGGCAGTCCAGTTCCATTTCTATGGAAGATACGCGGGATTTGAGTTGAATAATCCACAACAACAATCCCACATTGATCAGTATGAGCAGGAGTTCAATAATCGACATGGTTCCTCAACCCTCACCACTCCATTCAAGTGGATGAGTAAGCAAACGTAAATTTGCTGGAAACTAACGTAAACATTATGCTTGAATATCCAAATGAAAGCCATGAATACCATCGCTCAGACGGGCGGGAACTTTTTCATTTTCTTCGTCATCTTCGGATGGTTTGGCCCGCCGCGACATACGCCCGCGGCCTTTGCCGCCGCGTTCTTCTTCGTCCCGAATGTTGTCGCTTTCTTCCTCTTCGTTGGATTCACGAACGGTGGTTAACTTTTCTTCCGTCTCTTCTTCCAACTGGTTGGCAAGATACACAGGAACTTGGTGTAGATTGGACTCCTGTCCGGCACGCATTTGCTGCACATGCGGCATATTGGCAATCGGGTTTTGCAGATCAGAAAGGTTCATGACCTCATCTCCACAATAAAGATTGAATTGCCGGACTGCATCGCAATTCTCATTCTATTGTAATCTATTATCACAAAACCAACAACATTACACAACCAAATCCTGCTGCCAGGCTGTCAGTTTACCGCGAAGACGAAGCATCGCTTTGGTATGCAATTGGCAAACACGCGATTCTGTCACGCCCAACACTTCGCCGATTTCACGAAGGGTTAGTTCTTCGTTATAATACATAACCACAACCAACCGTTCTTTTTCCGGCAGGCCTTCAATCGCAAGGGTAAGCAGTTCGACAATTTCTTCTTGATGAATTTGGTCACGGGGATCATCAATTTTCTTCGAAGGGGTTACATCCGCGCGGGTGGATGATCCGTCCTCCGAAACCCGTAACACTTCGTCAAGCGAAAGTAAAGTCGAGCGGCTGGCATGATGGATAAGCTGATGCAGATCCGATACCTCCACCCCCAATTTTTCGGCGATTTCAACTTCATTTGCGGGACGCTGCAATTTTCCTTCTAATTCGGCAAACGCATGTTGCAGTTGATTCACTTGCTGACGCAATGATCTGGGAATCCAATCCACTGACCGCAACTCATCGATAATGGCGCCTTTTATACGGGGAATGGCATAGGTCACAAACTTCACTTCCCGGCCCAAATCAAAGTTATCGATTGCGCTTAAAAGCCCCATTACGCCACAAGAATACAAATCATCATAATCCAATACTTCGCTTTCGATATGCGAAACAGCGAGCATTCGGTTGATGACATATTTCACAAGATGAATGTATTTTTCGGCGAGTTTTTCCCGGGCATCCAAAGAACCGCTTTTGCAAAATTCAATCCAAAGCAGCCGTTCTTCTTCATCGGAAATTTTTTGTGTTTGAGCATTATAATAGCGCATGTACATCCTTTACCCTTCTACCGCCAAAATCAAACCGCCTAAATGTTTTGCATTTGCTGCGCCACACGCGCTTCGGTAGAAATGTTCTTCTGGCCTTCGACCTTAATTTTTTCGATGTTATTCTCGCGCAGCAATTTAATAATGCGGTCATTCAACACCGCACCGGCACGAACCATCAACGCCCCTTCTTTGTTGTTTACCGTTTCAATCGACTTTAAACCGGGCTGCAATTCTCCCACCGACAGTTCCAGTACAACACGCTGCGGACTGGCGTTTTTCAACTCTTCAATGCGCTGCTTTGCCTCTTCACGGTATGACTCAATCAACGGCTCTTCCACAATCCATTGATAAAAATTCCCCAACAAATAGCCGGAAGTTCCAAAAACCAGAACCGCTATTCCAGAATGGATAAACAACGTGTACATATCAAAACCATGCCCAATTATGGTTGCAACCAACACCGCGGCAAAACCGGAAAACGCCACAATGGAAAATATCTGTTTACGAATTCGGGCAATATTATAGGATAATCTTACACGATCCATCGCCGCCGCCTACCGAAAAAAATGAATATCCATCTTGAAAGCAATCTGTAAGATATTACCAAACTTGGTCATGCGTTTCCTAAGTATAGCATTTACAAGAACAATAAACAATAACACTTTTTCACGATTTGAAAAGAAATGATAGATCAGTTTCGAGCCGATTTCATCCCATTGATGAGAATACGTCTCCAGCCTTTCTATTTCCCCTCAAAACATCTTGAATCCGGCCGTTGGATTGTTCAATAAATTGTTCCGCGTCTTCCCGGCTGCACCCACAAAAATACATCACCAATGCGGTTTTCACTTTACCGTTCGCCTCGCGTACCAACCGGTCCGCCTCTTCATAAGATACCCCTGTAACCATTTCCACGATTCGTCTGGAACGATCATCCAATTTATTGCATGTAGCATTGACATCAATCATTAAATTTTCATACACTTTTCCGATGCGAATCATCGCGGTGGTTGTGATCATATTCAAAACCAGTTTGGTTGCCGTTCCCGCTTTCATCCGCGTCGATCCCGTTACAACTTCCGGTCCCACCGGCAATACAATAATCACATCGGCTTCCGGGATTGTATCCGGATTGGGATTGCAGGTGATGAAAGCGGTTTTCGCCCCCAATCGGTGAGCCTCTTTCAGTGCGCCAATCACAAATGGGGTCGTACTGGATGCCGCGATTCCTGTAACAACATCGTTCCCGCCCACTTCTTTTTCCCGAACGGCCTTTGCTCCATCTTCCGGAAAATCCTCCGCCCGCTCCACCGAGCGGCGCAGCGCGGTCCACCCCCCGGCAATAATGCCCTGCACCATCTCTGGATCCGTTCCATAGGTTGGCGGGCATTCCGCTGCATCCAACACGCCCAGCCGACCGCTGGTACCGGCACCGACATAGATCAAGCGGCCGCCGTTTTCAAACGCGTTCACCACAAAATCAACCACTTGTTCGATTTCCCCGACCGCACCATCCACCGCTTGAAACGCGGCGTAATCTTCTTGATGAATCCGCTCCAATACCTCCCGGGTGGAAAGCCGGTCTATATCCATGGTGTTGGGATTGCGTTTCTCTGTCATGAGAGACCGCATTTTTTCGGAAGGAATACTCACTGAATTTCCTCGATAATCTGTTCGAAGTGCAAATCGTCGCCCGCCAAAATCTCCAATTCCACATCGTATTTTGCTTGCAGGCGTTCCACTTCCTGTTTTTTTTCTTCTTGAATTTTTTTCACGACTCTTGGATGTACCCGCAAAGTCACTTTTTCCACATTGTCTTCGTGGCAAATTTCTTCAAACGTCCGGAAGGTATTAATCATCATCGTTTCGGTCGATAAGATCGATCCATCCCGTTTGCAATAGGGGCACGACTGCGTGATCATTCGGTTCAAACTTTTTCGCACCCGCTTGCGGGTCATTTGCAGCAACCCCAGTTCGGTTAAGGGATACAAATTGCAGCGTGACCGGTCTTTTTTCACCAATTCGGAAAAGTGTTCGATCAGCGCAAACCGGTGGTCTGCTTCTACCATATCAATGAAGTCGATAATGATAATCCCGCCGATATCCCGCAGCCGCAACTGCAAAGCGATTTCTGTCGCAGACTCGATATTGGTTTTAAACACGGTTTCTTCTAAATTGTGTTTGCCCAAATAGCGTCCCGTGTTCACATCGATGACGGTCATGGCTTCGGTTTCTTCTATAATAATATAGCCGCCGCTTTGCAGCCACACCTTTTTGGAGCGCAATTTCTGAATTTCCGAATCCATGCCGTACGCGTAAAACATCGGAGTGGTTTCATCGTAATACGTGACACGGTATGACAAGGATGTATCAATTTCCTTCAAATACTCCATAACTTCCGAATACAACGTCGGCTCATCGATCACCACTTCTTCCAAATCATCCGAGATCATATCCCGAATAAACTGAAACACTGTGCTGGGATTGTTATAAATTTCCGCCGGCGCCGAGACCGCATCCGCCCGTTTTTGAATTTTATGCCATTCTTCCACCAAAAAGGCTAAATCTTGGCGAAAATCATCTTCCGTGCATTCTTGCGCCGCGGTACGGACAATCGCTCCCATCCCGTCCGGCACCAGTTTGGATACCGTCTCAATCAACCGGTCCCGTTGCGGTTCTTCGTCAATTTTGCGCGATACCCCGATATGATTGGTACACGGCAACAAGACGATATAACGGCCGGGAAGGGATATATTGGTCGTAACACGGCTGGCCTTAACGCCAATGGGTTCTT
>CAYVAZ010000286.1:0-6845 GCA_964449065.1 uncultured bacterium | reverse complement strand
TCAACGTTTTATTGACGGGTATTGATCCCCCCTAGCCCCCCTTAACAAGGGGGGACAACGGATAGCCAGCCGCCATTTTTTGACTGACAGACTACTAGATTATTGAAGTTCATTCAATTGATCCTTGTAACCGAAATAGAATAGTGTTCCCACCCCGGGCAAGACTAGAATGATTACGCTCCAAAACAGTTTCATCCCAAATTGCAAATTACTTCGCCAGCAGGGGAGGAGTCCGCTTGCGATCAAGAAAATTACGATGGCGAATAGGATGATGGCTTGCGCGTTCATGCCTTCTCCTCCGCTGGTTTCGGTTTGGTTTCCCGTTTGGGGGTGTCAGCGATCTCCGCGGCTTCTTTACCGCTTAGGCGGCGGCATTCACCGGGTTGTAACTTGCCCAGTGCGACATTTCCAATCCCAATCCGCTTTAACGATTTTACCTGCATTCCGGTTTTTTTACACATGCGCCGCACCTGGCGGTTGCGGCCTTCGCGGATTTCCAAAATAAATTTTTTGCTCAATTTGCCTTTAAAGCGTTTGGGCTGTACCTTGGCGGGGAGCGTTTTTCTGCCGTCGAGCATCATGCCCTTTTCCAATCGGTTGATGGCGTTTTGATTCAAAAGTTGATCCACCTCCACCAAATATTTTTTCCATACCTGATGGCGGGGGTGCTGCAGTTTCTTGCTCCATTCGCCGTCGTTGGTTAAGAGAATAAGCCCTTCTGAATCGCGGTCCAAACGCCCGACCGGAAAGACCCCCATCCTCACATAATCTTTCGGCAGCAGTTCCATCACCGTCACCCTGCCCTGCGGATCATGCTTGGTGGTTACCACGCCCTTAGGTTTGTGAAACGCGAGATATATCAACGGGGGAGGGGCATCCAAAATTTTGCCGTCTATCGTGACCGTGTGGTCTTCCGGCTTGATGGCAATGCCGACCTGCTTGCAAATCACCCCGTCTATTGCAACACGCCCCTGCTCAATCCATTCATCCGCTTTGCGGCGGGAACAAACACCATGGCGGGCGATCAGGCGGTTTAGGCGGATGCTGCCTTCTTCATCCTTTTGATTCAGTACCGCTTTGAGATTCTTCCCCCTCGACTTCGACCGACGGTTTTTCTTCGGCAGTGTTGTCCGGCTCATCTTCTTGCCGGTCTGTGGATTCTTGGGACTGTTCGGATTGGGCTTCATGGGTTGATTCATTGTCTTCTACTGCTCCTGCCTGTGCCGGAAAGGTTTGTGTGATGTCTTCGATCGGCGGCAGGTCTTTAAGGGAATTGATGCCGAAATACTCTAGAAAGGTTTTGGTGGTTCCATACAGATTGGGCCGTCCGGGAACCTCCTTTACCCCCGTAATTTTTACCAACTTCTTATCCAACAAGGATTTCAGTACTCCGTCAACACCAACCCCGCGGATCGCTTCGATTTCCGCGCGGGTAATCGGCTGTTTGTAGGCAATGATGGCCAAGGCTTCTAACGCGGCACTGCTTAAGGTTTGTTTGCGCTTGCGCTCTAAAAAGCGGTTGACATATTCGCTGTGAACAGGGCGCGTACGCAGTTGATAACCGCCGGCGACTTCCATGATCTGCATGCCGGAACCGGATTCATCGAGGTGGGTTTCCAGCAATTCGATTGCCGATTCAATTTCTTCCATGCGGACTTCCAGCAAATCGGCCAAACGCCGTGGCGGAAGCGGGTCGCCGGATACGAAGATTAACGCTTCAATCACGGAGGATAATTGTTCTTGTTCCATGCTTCTGTTTCACTTCCCTCAACCTAAATTAGGATTCATCCGAATCGAGTTCGACGCCGACGTGGAGTTTCTTTTCGGCTTGTTCTAATATGATTTCGCCGTGTACTTTATCCTGCACGGCTTTTACTTCCCGCAGGCGGATCATTTCCAGCAACGCTAAAAAGATGACGATGACTTCTATCTTCGATGTTTTGGAACGCAAATATTGCGTGAGCACAATACGTTTGTTGTGTTCTAGCAAGGCTTCCAGTTCCAGTATTTTTTCATCAACGGAATAGGTTTCATCTTCAATCAAACCCGGCTCGCGTTCGCCGATTTCAGACAATATCTTCGCGAAGGTTTGTTGCAAGTCGTAGATGCTGATATCGGCGAATTCGATGACATCGCGCTTGCCTTCCGGCGGCTTGCCCAAGCGGGGGAAGAGTGCCGAACTGCGCTCTTCACACTCTTTCAGTTCATCCGCCAAGGCACGAAAGCGTTCATACTCTTTGCGGCGCTCTTCCAGCAGTTGGTCCGCCAGCTCTTCATCTTCCGGCTCGGATTCATCTTTGGGAACCAATGCCCGCGATTTAAAGCGGATTAAAGTAGAGGCCAGGATGAGATACTCACCCGCCATATCCAAATCTTTTTGATCCTGCTCTTGAATTACCTGCAAAAACATATCGGTGATGGGGGCCAGTTGGATGGTGGTGATATCCATCTCGTGCTTGACGATTAAGTGCACCAGCAGGTCTAACGGACCGCTAAATCCTTCAATATCTATCTGCAACTTCGGATTCGGTTGATTCATTGAGTCAACAACTCATTTCGTCTTTACCCCCAGCCGGTTGATTTGAAATCGCCGGGGTTTTTTGTTAGAATCTTATGATTCTATCCAGTTTTGCGGGAATTCGGTATGGTTTTGCCTGTTTTTTTCTGAATCCATTTAGGAGACGATCTATTATGAAAATCCGTTTTGTACTGCTTACGCTCGTTTTGATCCCAGGATTATTCAATGCGGCAATCTCAAAGGAACTTACACTAAACAAATACAGCGGAAAAGATCAATCCATTACCCGGGTACGGGTTGCGTCCATTTCGGTATTGCCGGACCGGTGGCGGAAACAAGCCAATTGGCAGCGAATTGAAACTCTCACCCGCCAAGCCGCCGAAATGGGGGGCGCCGATGTTGTGGTCACCCCGGAAGGCGCATTGGATGGCTATGTCATCAACGAAGTAAACGCTTGTGTTGTTCAAAAAGAAAAAACCGGTGCTGTTGAGCGCTTCATTAAACTCGCCGAACCGCTGGATGGGCAGTATATCAGTAAAGCCATCATACTGGCGCGTGAGCTGAATATTTTTTTCGTGTTGGGATTTTTGGAAAAGGATGGAGAAACGCTGTACAACTCAGTCATTATGATTGACCCGGATGGGGATATCATCGCCAAGTACAGCAAGACGCACTTCGCGCAGGGGTATTCCATTAACCCAAGCTGCTACCTTCCAGGGCAAGGATATCCGGTTTTTGATACACCATTCGGCAAAGTGGGCATTCTCATTTGCTATGACCGCCAACTGCCCGAACCGGCGCGTATTCTTGCCGTGAAGGGGGCACAACTGCTTCTGCTGCCATCGTACGGCAGTTATGACAACGGCGATGGCTGGAACACCCGCTTGCTGCAAACCCGCGCGTATGAGAACCGGTTCCCGTTGATTTTTTCGCATCCCTACCAAAGCTTGATTATAAACCGGTCCGGTGATATCGAAGCGCAGGCGAATAGCAATGAGGTAGTCTACGCGGAAATCAACACAAGTCCCAGCCGCTATGAAGGGCGCTTCCGCAACCGCCGTCCGGAAACCTATATGGAACTCACGGAGAATCGCTAGGACACTGCCCTAGTAGTCTGACAGAGTCCAAATGTCGGGTTGGATTGGGAGGGCGAGGCTCCCGCCGAGCCGGAAGTACGCTTCATTCCAATCCGAACGCATTTTTGGCAACACCGCTTTAGATAACGAAAAAAAGATAACGAAAAAGCTCCAAATGGGCACTCTGACATAACACAGGGCAACACACTGATAATAGCTGTGGGTAAACTTCAGCCTTAACAAGAGGGGCAACAAAGGCGAGGCGGTCATCATTTCATGTATGACGATGTACTAGAGCGTTTCGGAGTTGAATAGCCGGGTAGCACTAGCTTCCAGATGGTACTTGTATGTACGCTTTGTACCTCTACACAAACCTGAATTGCTATAGGCAATATTTGGTGATCCCGTTGGGGTTAAAGCGCCTGCGTAAGGAGGTTATGTTGGCAAAAAAAGTGAAATCGAAAAAAAAGAAAGTGAAAATCCGCAAAACGTGGCCGCGGAAGCCCGTGCAAACCCCGCATAGCACCAAGAAGGGAAAGAAAGGGTATTCGCGCAAGCAGGAGAAGAAAATTACACCTGATGATTAGTTGAACTCATTGAAGAGAATGAATGTTTTTTTTCTTCAATTTTAGCCAACCAACGATTAAAGTGTTGGCATTGATTTCTCATATTTTGTATTCCAATTCTTTGTGCAACAAGCGTTCCCCCTATTACTTTTTTATATTCCGGGATTTCCTGAAGAATTCTTTTGGAAGGAGCGGTAGTAGGTCCATCATCAATCAGTTCTGGATTTCCTTGAAAACTTTCTTTAATCCTTTCCAATCGGGATATTTGATGAAAATGCTCAATATAAACACTTTGCAAATCTCTTATATTCACAAATAATAATGCTTCAAATTCATGAAGTTGGATATAAGGAATAAATCTTTTATCTGCGACATCATTATAGAATTCATCTTCTAATCTCTGTATTCTTTGATAAGGGTCCATAACACTTTGAACATCTTGAAACCCCGGAAAATCATTGGGTAAACGATACAAGTCAAACATGGATGTAAAAATACAGTCTTTACGAGACTCTTGTTTTAACCATTTTTCTATATCGGATTTTACTTGATGATATTTTGCAAGCCCCCCACGGTTAGGGCGGTGTTTACCTTGATCTGTACTGGTCAACACGCTTCGTGCGTTTACAGAAATATTTAAATACTTTGATAATACTTTTTTGACAAATTGTTCTTCCGTCTGTCTTTCAGTAATAACATTAAGCCTCATGGAGGAGGTCACGGTTTTCCTCCCAACACATTTTTTTCCCACAATTGACTTAGGCAATAGTCTTCAAGCCAATCCGAAAGATAATCCTGATCCAAGCGGCTAAACTCACTGCATTGTTTTGATTCATTCCAATCCGAAACGATAATGTGTTTCGTTTCAAATTCATCGACAAGTCTTGGAGATTGTGTGGCGACAATCACTTGCGTATTAATAGCGGCGATTCGAATCATACTTGCCAACACAGAAATAGCATAAGGATGAAGGCCAAGTTCGGGTTCATCAAGCACAATTACATTTGGAATAAGTTCTTTCGGCTGAAGCAGCAGAGTCGTCAACGCGATGAAACGTAGGGAACCGTCTGAGATTTGATGAGGCCCCAAAAAGTATTCAGAATCTTTCCCCCTCCAATTTAAAAGAATACCATTTGGATTATGAGGTGAGGGTGTTATGACAAAATCCGAGAATTGAGTGAATATTTGTTGAATATGCTCGACGATTCTAATATAATGACTGTAAAACCGCTTTGCGTTTTTTAAAGCATATAAAAATGACGCGATGTTCCCCGCGTCATGCCGCAAATAATGATTATCATCTATATGGGAAATGTTCCTGATATTTGAAGAACTAGACGTATCATGAAAGTGAAAAAAACGGCAATTACGCAGTAAATTTAATACGATTTTACTAGCTGTACCACCACGCAAACTCTCCTCAACCAAATTGGTTTCCTTATGCCCCGCTCCTAAACTTATATTTTTGTATGTTGATTCATTCGAAAGTTTCCAATCAATAGATTCTTCTGTAAATATTAAGGTATCACCTGCCGCATGAGATAAGGCAAACGAGTAGTTATCTTCTTTGTAATCCTCTTTAAAAATTAATTCTGCACTCAAGCGGGGCGTATGCTTGGCACCAAAATATAGCAGAGTATTCGCACCCCCTTTTTCTCCCACAAAAAGCTGAAGGGATTGAGTGGTCATGTAATTCAACATACTAAAAAAAGATAGCAAGTTGCTTTTTCCAGAGGCATTCGCGCCGATCAATATATTGATATCACCAAAAGTAATCGTTTGACCTTCCGGGGAAATCGATTTGAAACCATTTATTTTGAGCTCTGTTAGTTTCACGATATCATCTTCTAAAATTTCTATTGTAAGAAAATATTATAACCGAATGTACCCAAAAAACCATTCCAAATTATTTTACGATTAGAGCGTTTCAAAGTTGAATAGCCGGGTAGCATCGGCTTCCAGCCGGTAAATGAATGTATACATTGTACCTCTACGCAAACCTGAATTACTCTAATTCCTTTTTCATTTCACAACTTTAGACAACTATCTTTGCATTCCCATGATATTGTTGGCTGGATCGATCATATTAAAGGGGGATAGAAAAGATGAAACTTAAAAAGGTGATTCCGTGGCTGGTGGTTGGGGGCATCGGGTTATACGGCTTCAACATTTGGATGGATAAGCCCTACTGCAACATTGAATACCTAGACAAACTCACCCTAAAAGGCAAACTCAATCCGGTGGTGTATGCTGTAACCAAGTTTCTTTCGCAACGCAAAGACCTAAAAGGAAACGATCCTTACAAGATGTATATTTACGTCCATGACCCGGACGGGCTTGAATCCATAACACTGACCGTTGACGGCAATACCCGGCAGGCCGAGTTGGATGACCCTTATACCTTTGAGACGGAAATGGACGGCAAGACGGAATTCGCCATGCATCATTATCACGTCACCGCCACCGACAAAAAAGGAAATACATCCGAATCCTCGGCGTTTATCAAAGTCTCCAACATCGGTGCCGGGTTGATTCGATAATACCCACAACGAACATATCGATGGCAAGTGCTTTACTAACTCATGTTACGCAACGAAGAGACTGTTGTTATCCCCCCTTATTAAGGGGGGTAAGGGGGATCGAAGCACGCTTTCAACAACGCAAAATCCCCCGGAGCCTACGGCT
>CAYVAZ010000285.1:0-6852 GCA_964449065.1 uncultured bacterium | reverse complement strand
GGGGTTAAGGCATTTTCTCAAAGAATCGAATCAACCCTCCCCTAACCCCTCCCAGTCTTGTGAGGGGAAATCTTTCTTCAAAAGGCTGACCTAATACTTTACGGATTATGGCTCTCTTCACACCCCCTCTGTCCTCCTTACGTCGGACATCTCCCCCAATCATTTTGGGGGAGACAATGGCATCGGCAGGCAGGACACCCCTTTCTTTTTCCCCGGCCGGACATATGCCCTAAATGAAAATGGTATAAGGGTGATTGACCGCTCGATCATCACCCCCTCCTTGAAGAACCTGGAACATCGTTTACATTTTAGACCGACGACATAGTTTACACTTTTTTGATGCATGGAAGAATGAATTGCCTTTGAAAAAAGCGCTAAGGAGAACTTAAGGCGAGCGATCCAAGGCATAGCGCAGCTCCGGCACCGGCCGTCCCTGCAAATCGGTAATTTCCATAAAAAAGCCCCACGGCCCCTGGTGATCCTGCACCTTCACTAAGATATGATTCCACCCTTGAAACAAATTGAGCGGTACCCTCTCCGTCCCAGGCTTGGATGACGATGTGCGGTATTTCGAGTAAATCTCTTTGTAGTTATGAAACACTTTCACGCCTTCATCCGCGCCAATCAGCGCGAACACCTTCATCTCACGCGGCGAGTGTACAGCCACGTACCCATACCCCACCACATCATTCTTGGGATCAAAGGTTACATTAAAATCCACATAGCCGTCGGGATAGATCATCTCTTTCCACACAATATCGCGCTCGCCGTCTTTATACGTTTCGTTGGTCTCGATGTTCAACTCCAACTGATAGCGCTTCTCGAATCCCTGCCCACCGTTGTTATCGAACGGTCCGGCCACCATCCAGTTTTTGATGAAGTTATGCCCCACCGCCAAATCCGCATACCGCCGGTATGCATGATTCTTCCACGCCCCCGAAAGCACCAGCCGTATGCCGTAGCGCTGCTCCTGCAAGCGCGCGTTCGGGTTTACGATAAACCGCGCGTTGAAGCCATCCGTAGCGGCATCCAATTCTTTTTCTATCACACCTTTGGTCTCATACCGCCATCCGTTTGGAATCACTATCGACAACCGCGCCCGCGCCTCCAGTTCCGCCGGGTTTTCCACATCCACCGCAACCGTGAACATTTCTTGATTCAGTCCCGCCCCCCGGATATCCGGCTGCATATAAACCGGCACAAAAAAGCCGGTGATTTCCGCCGCCAGCACCGGGTCGCGCGCCAGCGTAGGCAGGTCGTTCAAAAAGTCATCCAAGGCCTCACGCGCGTCATGGATGTCGTCCATCACCCTGCGCGGGTTATAGGCAAAATCATCCGGGTCAATCTCCACATCCGCTTCCGGTGAAACAATATCCACCTGAAATCCCCGTAAATCCGCATCGGCTAAAAACGCGGTCTCTACTTCTTCCTGCAAATCCCACAACCGCTTTTGCAGCGAAGGCAAATGGATTGCCTCAATATGCTGTACCGCATCCACAAATCCACTCCGGGCATATTGCAGCCAGGCGTAATCCTCCGCGGCCACCGGGCTGCGGCGCAAAAACAGCGGTACGGCGCTCATCTCGCCGCCGGCGCTTCCCAACGGATTTCCATTCAGCAGCACGGTAAATTTACCCGCATTGCTGCCGCCCGCGTCCAAACGCACCAGCTGGTTTTCCTGTTGCAAGTTAATCAGCCGGAACGAAAGATGATCCGGACTCGTCCGCACCGGATCAATCGTGCAGTTCGCCCCCATATTCACAATCCGCCCAGACGATACATCGGCAAACACTTTACCGCTCTCAGTTGGAGCAGCCGTTACCACCACCCGGTCATCACGCGAAAACTTCACCGGTTCCGCAAAGCGAAACACCCGCAATCCTTCGCGCACAAAATCCTGCCCGCTTAACACTTCGCCCTCATGCATCACATACAAAATAAAATCGTTCGGATCTTGGTCTCCCCGCGGCAGAAACGAAATCTCATTCAACTCGATATTCCGCTCTCCCCACTGCTGCTCCAACACAATCTCACACTCAACAATTCCGGAACGCAAAGACCGGCTGGCATGAACAGTGCCGTCCACCACAGGACTAAGCAACGGATACGTCCATTCGTCATTGTCGGTTGTGAATTTCGGTCCAACAATAATACTCTTGCGCGCCATATCCAATCCCACACCTGTCAACCGGTTCCACCAATTCCAAGCCGACATGCTTGGCATCCCATTGAAGGGCATGGCTTCATGGAGCGGATGTCCATATCCATAATCCGCTATCAATCCGGCGTTGATCCATCTGATTTTTTGGGAAAATACAGAATCTTGTTGTTCCAACATCAACGCAACCGGTTTCAAACCCACATTCATTTTGTTGGAATGAAAATGCGTCTGCCATCCATTCAACCGCTCGATAAATGTTCCCGGAAACAGCGGCATCCCTCGCGATTGCACCGGATTCGCGGGATCAAACCGCGCATGAAACGCGTTCCCGTTCCACAATTGGCTGACCACATTCTCCACAACCCTTTGCCGCGCTTTATAGCATCGGCTTTGCAGTTCAATATCATTCATCAAACCGCCGATCTCATCGCCCACACGCAGCGCTGCCAAATACGTGTCCGCCGTCCACATGGAAAGGGTCCCTGCTTGTGTGCCGCCAATAAAAGATTCTCCATCCGGCACACCGTCACCGCTTTCATCTTCGTTAATCAGCCACCCCAACGCCGACCGGATGTGGGGATAAATCGTCTGCAAATAGTCTTGATCCCCCGTCCACAAATAATACTGATACAGCAATAACACGTATGCAATGGTCGAATCCGGCCGCCCCAAAAACGCCCCGTCCACATCCAACACGCCGACACGGTCACCCGCTCTACCGATGTAAGAAGGAGCCTCTCCGCTGACCAACTGCTGCCCCATCATCATATTCAGTTCTGACCGCAACAGGTTGGGAAAGCAATGCAGCAGAAACGGCATCGCCGCTAACCGCTCTTCCGGAGACCCTAAATTCCCCTGCCATTCCGCATCGTCCGTAGTCAAGCTGAACTTGCCATCTTCCAACCAAACGCTTTTGCGGATCAACTCTTTAAACCCATCCATCACCGCCGCTTTCATAGGCTCCGGCAATTCGCCTGCATGCAACCGCTTTACCCAAGCATTCATCTCTCCACGGATTTCCGCAAAGTCATCCGCCAATTTCCGCGCCGTATCTTTCGAGGAATCCCATTCATCCGCATACCGTGCCGTGTATCGCTCCCCACGCGAACTGATCCAAGAGGGAGAATGCCATGCCACAACAAACGTAAACGTTGTCGAACGATTCGCCGCCAGCTTCCGTTTCACTGCAAGCGCGCCCGCCGGCCGTGAAGCCTCGGTTACTGTCTTCTCAATCCGTTTCTCTTTCGGATCTCCCCATGTTCCCTCAGCCGCAAAACGAATCCACATATCATTCGAAGAAGCATCCCATGATGGAATAATAGAGACATTGTCATCATCTTCTTCCACACACAAGAGCGTTATATCACCGCCAATGAAATCCTCATCCTTCGGTTCAAAACGCATCTCTACTCCATGCTCATCACCGGATGAAAACGCATCATGCCGAACCTTTCCCGCTTCAAACTTCGTCTGCGTGTTCGCCATTACCCCGCCGATTATATTTTGCCACGATAAAGCAAGCGCAACTTCCAATTCCTCCGCGCTGTGGTTATTTACCGTATACCGCAGTACCGCTCCCGGTACCGCCGATTTCTCCGCATCTCGAATCAGCAGCGGACTAAACGCCTCCAAAACAACCGTCACCGGCAGCAAATCATCCTCATACACGATTCGCTCGTTTGGAAACACCCCTTCAAACAGTACCGAATCCAAACCCTGTGGATCATTCGCCGTCAGTTTTTTAACCAGGGGATTCCCTTTCTGATTGACATACACCGCGGCAAAGGTGCTGCCGTCATTCATAAATGGCTCATGAGGCTTTTGATGCAGAGTAAACGCGCCAAACCCGCCGTTCGGCAAAATCTCAACTTTTCCGGTGCCAATTCCGCCCAACGGCAAGCCTTGTGCCATCGCAACCGGATGGGAAATCACAACGATGAGTACAAGAATAGAAAACAGAAACAAATATCGCTTCATAATCATTTCGCTCTGGTCAATAAATTTGATTTGAACATACAATGGATGCCGGCAAAAGGAAGAGTAGCACAACCGGGGTGATTTCAACCACACGCGGCCAATAAAAAAGCGCGGGATTAAACCCGCGCTAATACAAGACTCAACAGTAAGAGAAAATGTTAGAGACATTGCAAGGCTGCATGGATGTAAAGGATTAAAGGATCTATCGTAGGGGCACGTTGCAACGTGCCCCTACTGCTACGAATCATAAACCGATTCTACCGCTATCCAATCCTAAAACTCTTTAATAAATCGACCAATCCAACAAGCCAGCCGGTTCGGATGTTTCAAACTCCACATCACTAAACGTTCCTTCCACCGCACCCAAACCGTCGCCCGCGCTGGGCAGGGCCGCCGAAACCGCCAATCCAACGTATGCCGGGTTCTCCAATTCAATCTCCATGCTATCAATATCCACAAACTCACCTGTGTTTAAATCCCGATGGCGAACGGTTACGAGTGATCCTTTCCGCTCAATCTGAATCACACCGTCCTGCACGTCAAATCCAAACAACGTAGCCGTTCTGTTCGGATAGATTCTCGACCGTGGGCGGAATTGAAACCCGACTTGCAAATCGTTGCGCACATAAACCAACGCATACGATGAACTCGGTGCTAAAGTATCGCGTACAACCAAACCGGCTTTCAGCCATTCTTGTGCCGATTCCAGCGGAAACGTCTCGACAAACGATGTCAATACAAAATCCTGATCGGTGCGGTTGTATACAAAATGAAAATTATCCATGTGGTTCCAAATTTCGCGCCCGCTCGCCACGATGGTATACGTGCCATCCGAAAATTCGGCGCTGCCGCCGTCCGGCAGCACTTCGCCCACATCCAAATGGTTTTCAAATATACCGATCGGTTCACTCGGCACCAGGGTCGTAAAACCGCCCGTCGGATCACTGCCGGTTTGCCCGGAAAATTCTACATTGCCGGAAGCATCACCGGGTGGTGTTACTGTATAAGACAGCGTGAACAGTCCAGCAGGTTTGGACACATTCCATGTAATATCCCCCCCGCTGAGCGTACCGCCGTTGCTGATGTTTGATACATCCCATCCCGCGGGCGGGGTCTCAGTAACCGTCACATCACCCGCTTGTCCTTCCAGTTTGATACGAACTTCCAACGGACTGCCTGCTGTGAAAGATAAGTCATTGAAATCACGCTCGCCAACCTGTAATTGAAATACGTCCGGTTTGGCGCCGTGCTCTAGGAACAACTGTTCGATTTCCCGCACCCGCAGCGCGCGGTTCCATATCCGGATTTCATCCAGTTCTCCAAAAAACACTTCCGATGCCCAAGTACCGAAAAATAAGAACTGCGAGGGGTCGTTAATTCCAAGCCCGGTGACCGGATTGCTGGCGATCTCAATTCCGTTGATATACCCCTTTAAATTCTGTCCGTCATAAATCATCGCCAAATGCGCCCATTGTTCCTGCGGCAGCGAGGTATTGCCGGTTACAATGCTGGCGCCGATATTCACTTCATCCGTGGCAAAACCAAACTGCGGCGTTGTGCCGGGATCATTGGTTCTGCCCACACCCAATTCCAATAGAAAGTTTGCCGATCCGCCTTTCCGGATCATTGTTTGCGAACCGCCCTGCGGCTTTACCCACAACGAAAGCGAAAATTCATCCTCAAACACAAACCCGTCGCTGAACGATTCCACCACGGCATGGGTGCCTTCAAAGTGAATCGCTTCACCATTCAAACCGGGAACAAAGGTGCCGCCGTTATTCGTCGCGTCATTGCCTTCTCCGCTGGAATCATTGGTATCCCCCTCAAACAACCATTCTCCAACGATATTCGTGTTGAGATTCGGCGCGAATTCTTCAAAGTCGTTCAATATCTGTTCCTGCGAAAGCGGCTTGTTCCAGATTCGGATTTCATCCAAAACGCCGATAAAGATTTCGCTGCCAAAATTTCCGAACAACAACGGTTGTGAAGTATCATTCAACGCGCTGCCGGTCACCGGATTTTCCGCGATCAATTCCCCATTTACGTATCCGCGCAAAACACTGCCGTCGTACGTCATGGAAACCATGCTCCACCGGTCTAACGGCAGCGGATCATCTCCTGTCACAATGCTGGCACCAATACCGACTTGGTCGGTCGCGAAACCGAACTGTGGTGTTGTACCGGGATCATTGGTTCTGCCTACACCCAATTCGATCAAAAAGTTCGCCGCCCCGCCTTTGCGTACCATGGTTTGCGAACCGGCTTGCGGGTTCACCCATACTTCAAGCGAAAAGCCTTGATCAAAGACAAAATCATCACTGAAGGCATCGATCGCCATTCCCTGCGAGCCGTCAAATTCCATTGCCCGGCCGGATATCCCTTCCACATTCGTGGCATCGCCGGAACTATCGTTGCCGTTGCCGGTGGTATCCGTACCCGTGCCGTCGTCAAAGGTCCATTCTCCCACTAAACCATCGCGGTCAATGGCCTGCACTTGTATGCAAATTAACATGCCCAAAACGATAAAAATACTCAACTTTCTCATAACTTTTCCTCCCAAAAATTTAATGTAAATCTAATATTTTCACTCCAAGATACGAAATTCTATCGGTAATGTCAATAGATATCCATATTTTCCCGATAGAAATGGTAAAATTAATCACTGACGTTACGCAAAATTCTATACGGTAGGTATTGTTGCGAGATTTAAATCC
>CAYVAZ010000284.1:0-6853 GCA_964449065.1 uncultured bacterium | reverse complement strand
TACGTATATGGAGGGTGAATACGTTTTCGGATTCCTTATGCTTGCTGACGGCGCTTACATTTTTGGGTGCTTCAAAATGCTGGATTATATGTACTCATTTAAGCCTTTGAAATCACTGCACTAAACACTTGTCACTCATCACGAATCACTGTCTTTAATTGATCGGCAAAGCGCTATATCAAAGATAATCTGCAAGGGGAGATAAACCTTCCCCTTTCCACCCGTCCGTCGCACGACTTGGAATTGTATGCGCAGTATTGAATAATTGACATTTTATTGTTTATTTGGCGGTGTGATTTGGCGGTGTGATGGTGAAGTATTTTTCGCCTTTTTTTATTTGCAAAGGCTCTTTTAAGCCGAGTTCCATTACCCGGTTGAGATGTGCTTTTGATTGTTCAGGTTTGTTTTGCGCTTGATAGATTGCGCCTAATATGGCGTATGCCAGCAAATGATTCGGGTCCAGTTTGACAGTTTGTTTAAACGCCTGCTTGCATTCTTCGATTGCAGTGCCTTCCCAAATTTCAATTGGGATTTGTTCCAGTAATGCAAGCCCTAAAATGTACCAACCATTAACATCCTCAGGATTGATCGTTGAAGTAATTTTCCGGTAGGTTTCAATCGCTTTTTCATGTTGCTTGGAACTCAAATAATGGCTCCCTAAAAAATGATATTTTTCTAACACTTTTGGCCCGTTATCATCCATTTGCAATAATACAGACACAGCTTTTTCTATCTGATTTAGTTTTTCAAAACAACGACTCTTATAAAATAAAATATTGTTTTGGTGTAATGAAGTATCCCTGTGAGCATTAAAGTCTATGGATTGTGGCGAAAGTTCCATTGCCAAATTAAATTGTTCTAACGCGGTATCGAATTGATTTCGGTTGTAATAAAAAAGTCCAATCTGGTAGAGTTCGCTATCAGGGTATGCCGCTTTGGAGATTAAGGATTGTTTTAGCTTAATAATATTTTTCCCAATATTATCAGAAAAGCGGCTTGAGTCGAAACCTTCCCATTTATGATGAATTTTTTTCTCAAACAGTTTGATCAATTCATGAGTATTTTCATCAACAAAAAGTGTTTCATCATATGTAAACGGAATGATATCATATTCACCGGACTCATTAAAACTAAATAGGCTTTTCTCATCCATCAAATGGTTTTCCCATTTCAAATCAATCGCGCCAAAAAGGTGAGCAAGTTCGTGAACCAGCAACCATTTATAAGTGTATAGTTTGTCAGGCGAATCGGTTTGATCATGGGATGAATCTTGCGGTTGGTCCAAAATGATATTCATCAAAATATTCCCTGAATTCAAATAGGTTCTTCCTGCACCGCCAAAATCAGATATTCTTTTAGCATATACAATAGCAATTTGAGTCCCATCTGGACGCAATATTTCTGGATTGGATTGCCATATTTCAGTAGTGAACGTAAGCAATTGAATATCCATCTTTCGCAAATAAATATCAAATTTACAATCAAAGTAATCTTGCGCAAATTCAAAATCAGACGCAACGGCTTCAAGCACATCTTCTTTGGACATCGTTTCGGTAACATATTGATCGTCTACGATGATGTTGACGTTGAGCATCAAACGCTTTTCTACACATCCTTCTATCCAAACAATTGATAGACATACTATCATTAGCGTAAATAAATAAAATATTCGTTTCATTGGATAGACTCCTTTTTTTGTGCTGATTCAATCTAGACGTAATCCCGGTTCAATCATAAATATTTTCATATCAAGATATTTTTAAAGATTAAGTCATTGTATTAAATGAACGGTGCTGTGAAGACTGCCTTCCCTGTTCGGGATGGGGACGGGTGAGTCAATCCAACATATACTTTTGTATCATTTAACGCTTTCGGTACACTTCTTTCCGGTGACGTACCGCGGAAATATCTATAATCTCTTTATTATCATCAATCGTATAAATGATCCGGTAGTCTCCTACACGAACCCGGTAACCGCCTCCTCCTTCCAACTTCACACTGCCCTTTGGTCTTGGGTTGGAAGATAGAAACTCCAGTTTATTCATGATTCGTTCAAGCCATTCGTTTTCCAGTTTGTTGATTTCTTTTTCGGCAGAGCGTGCAATGGTAACTTGATACTCTGCCATTATTCTGATCCAGCAAGCTTACCGGATTCCACCAATTTCTTCTTCAGTTGACCAAGAGAAATTCGCGGTTCCTCTTTACGTTCATGTATCAGTAACAGATCATAAATATCTTCCCAAACCTCTCCATAGAGATTCAGGTCAATTTGAACGGCATTCTTATTGCCTTGCTCATCGATTAAAAATTGTATACCCTGCATGATGGATACCTGATTGCTTAGTAGTTTGTCAATCAAAAAATGACAACCGGCTATCCGTTGTTCCCCCCTTGTTATGGGGGGCTAGGGGGATTGATGCCCGTCATCAAATCGTTGACACAGTACTAGATTTTAATTGAATACAACAATCATTATAACAAGAAAACACCCTGTCGGAAAGAAGAGGCTTTTTCAAAAAAGAGACCGGCGGTGTCCCACTCTCCCACTCTCCCACTCTGCGAAATTTCCGCACCCTCTGCGTCTCTGCGGTTCAAATCAATATGCGTCACCACAAAGCCTCCCCCGTCAGTGCGTAATGCCCCAGCTGCGCCGCCCCTATCATCGATGAATTCTCGCAATACATATATTCAAAATCGCCCAACCACTTTTTTTTGCAGAGAATAAACTCTTCCGACAATCCGCCCCCGGTCAAATGCACTTGATTCGAGAGATTGGTCTTCCCCCGCATCTCATCGACATGCCGTTTGAGATACAAATTGTTTTCCCGGATAACCGCCAGCAGCATCGCTTCCCGCGTCGTCGATAAATTTAACTTCGAAAACGCCCCGTACTTCGGCTCAATGCTGTAGCGGTCTCCCGCCAAATACACCTCATATTCCGGAACACGCATCGAATCGGGGTCATGAAAATACGAATCAAGCACCGACGGCACATACTCTTGAAAGAACTCATCCGCGGATAACTCCCGGCAAAAGTTCTCATGGAACCACTCCAACGCCTTACCGCCGGCATTCAATACATAAAGCGTAGACCACAAATCCGGGATCACATGGCAGCGAATGTTATACGCACTCCCCGGCACGGGATTCTTCAACCCCACGCAAATAATATCGCACGTCCCGCTGATGTTCATAATCGCCCCTTCAGACGTCACCCCGCCTGTCATCGCGGCACACATCGCGTCATTCCCGCCCATTAAAATAGGCACATCCTTGGGCAATCCCGTTTCATCACTCCATGGCGGGAGGATCGTCCCTACCACTTCCCAACTATGATATACCGGAGGCAGCTTGCCAATAGGGATCCCAACCGCACCGCAAATGTCTTCATTCCAACGCTTATCATTTGCGGCGGTGTTATACAAAGCGGTCAACGATGCCGTCGAGGGATCCATCCCCCATTCCCCCGTCAACCGCTTCACCAAAAAGGTATTGGTATGCCCAAACATCGCGGCCGCGTCAAACAACTCCGGCTGATGATCCTTCCACCACAACAGCGTCGCGGCCGTACACCCGCCGGATACCGGCAGATTCAGCGTCTTTTCAAGCAGCACATCTTCACCAACCGTTTCCCGAATAGACCTGGCCTGCTCATGGCTGCGGCCATCCATAAACGGAACCGCATCCGTCAGCGGTTTCCCTTCCTCATCCATCGCCATCGTACCCGGCGTTGAAACCGAGAAACTCACAACCTCAATTTCGTTCATATATTCTTGATGATGCTTGCATCCTTCTAAAAACGCGTTCCACCAATCCTCTGGATGGATTTCAGCCCGGCCGTCAGGATAAGTAATAAGAGGATATGAAGTTGAATAAGTAGATAGGATATCCTTTCCGTCACGCACCACAGCGCACTTTAACCCGGTTGTCCCGGCATCTACTGCAAACACAATACTCATTTCAGCAACTCCGCTTCTTGCAGTGCAACTTTCACCGCTTCCCGGTCTTCCCCTTCCAACCGCTTCAACGGCCTGCGGGGATACCCGCCTTGCAAGCCCACCAAATCCATCGCCGCTTTCACTCCAGCCACACCGTACACACCGCTGATTCGTCTATTTGCAGCCTTCATCTTTTCATGATACTCCTCGCAATACGCGTCTTGGCCGAACAGCCCATTGCGGTACAGCGTCATCCCAACATCCGGAACCACATTCGCAAGACTGACAATCCCGCCGCATACGCCCAATTTGATCGAAGGATAAAAGAAGTTCGCCGATCCCGCCAGCACCGCGAAATTTGGTGAAGCCAGTTTACAAAACTCTTCTATCCCTTCCGGGGCGCTATCCTTAATCCCCACAATATTAGGATGCGTCGCAAGCGTCTCCACCGTTTCGTTCGATAATGTCACCCCCGTAAATCCCGGCGCGTTATACAACAAGCAAGGAATCTCCACCGCCTCCGCGCATTCGCGAAAATAATCCATCAACACTTCATGCGTCATCTGCTTGCGGAAATACGAAGGCGATAGCAGTGTCGCAAAATCACTCCCAATATTCTGCGCGATCTTCATAAACTCAATCGTCTGAACCGTGCTGTCATAAATACAACCCGTCATTACAATTTGGTTGGGGGCTTTATTCTGAATGATGATTTCCAACACCCGCCGTTTCTCATCTTCACGCAAACAGCGGTTCTCGCCATTGCTGCCCAACGCCAAATACCCGTTCACCTCGGTGGAAGCGTAATACTTCATGTTCGCTTCCAACGCGGCTTCATCCACACTCATATCCTCTTGAAACGGAGTCACAACCGGCAAAAACACACCCGATAACAGTTCAACACGGTTCATAACGAAACCTTCCTTTAATTTTCTCATCACTCATCACTCATCACTCGTCCTTCGTCCCATACCGTTAATCATGGTATAGCAAGCAAAGCGGTTTTCCAACATCTTGATCCACCTCCCAAAATGCTTCACAAATCTATATAACGCTTAGAATTATGCTATCGTTTAAAGATGACATTTTTATCTTAACCTACGGAGATATTCACTATGGACCGCCGCCAATTTTCTATCGCATCTGGAGTTGCAGGCACCGCTATGATGGCCGGTACGCTTGCGCAAGCACAAACCACCAAACAACAACTGCTGGAAATGCGCCGCTATGATTTGGTCAACTGGGGACAACGCGGCACGCTGAATACCTTTTTGAAAAACGCCGCCATCCCCGCATGGAACCGCATCGGCATCAAACACATCGGCGCCTTCACCGTATGGCATGGAGAGACGCAGCCGTCCGTCTATGTCTTATTGCCGCACCCCAACATGGAATCCGTCATCACCTGCGAACGCCAATTGCTGGATGACGATGAATACCGCAAAGCAGGCAAAGCGTTTTTAGACGTCCCCATGAACGATCCATCCTTCCTGCGGGTCTACAGCAACTTGATGTTGGGTTTTAAAGATATGCCGACGGTCGAAATCCCCGAAGCCATCAAAAACAAAGATTCGCGCTTCTTTCAAATGCGTATCTACGAAAGCCACAATCAAACCGCGGCCAAAAAGAAAATCGAAATGTTCAACGAAGGCGGCGAAATCGCGCTCTTTAAACAATACGGCATGGACCCGGTCTTCTTCGGCGAATCCTTAATCGGAGACCGCTTGCCCAACCTTACCTACATGCTGGGCTTTGAAGATTGGGACGCGAAAAACAAAGCCTGGGCGGCATTCGTCAGTTCGCCCGAATGGAAAGAACTCAGCGGTGACCCGCAATACAAAGATACCGTATCCAACATCACGGATATCCTCTTAAAACCAACGGGCTATTCGCAAATTTAGTGTAAACAATCTCAATCGGTTTGGGATAGCAAGATTCATTCTGGGAGGGCGAGGCTCCCACCGAGCCGGAAGTACAATACGTTTCTAATAGACGGGTTTAGGTAGTGAGTATCAACCGCACAACACAATCTTAACACATCCGGGCTATCCTGCTGTTCTTTAATAAAGGAGAAGCCAATATGATTTTTGCTTACAAAAAAGGATTCACATTAATCGAATTATTGATCGTTGTGGCCATCATCGGCATTTTGGCGGCGATTGCCGTCCCCAATTTTCTCAACGCGCAAGTCCGTGCAAAGGTTGCCAAAGCGGTTTCCAACCAAAAAGCCGTTGCCACTTCACTGGAGATGTACCGCATCGACAACAACACCTTTATCCCCATGTATGCGTACGGAGGCACCTTCAACGATTACTATCCTTACGTCGGTTTAACCACACCTGTCGCCTACCTGTCTTCACTCGATGCCGTCACCAATCCGTTCCGCGATGAAACCGTCGGCTTCGGAAACTCGGACAACACCTACGACCAAAAGTTTGAATACACGCCGCGCAAGCATGGCAAGGGCAGTCTTGTCCCCGCGCAAAATGACCTCAACGCGGATATGTATCTCTTGGAAGGAGTCGGCCCCTCGCAAATCGACGGCATTCCCGGTAGCCCCAATTATCCCGGCAGACCCAGCCACTTCGCCCCCTTCGATTCCAGCAACGGCCTGCGCAGTTTGGGCGCCATCTTCACCACCGCCGGCCCCGCTCCCGACTGGATTACAGCCAATATAGCGTTTTGATTATTTTACTAGCTGATGTTACGCAATCAATGATTGTCTATTGCTTGAAAAATGGTTTTTGTTGTGAGCCAACTATTCTTAGTCATACGCAGTGTCTATCGTCTTCTCCCTTTGGGAGAAGATAAGAGATGAGGGCGATGAGAGCGATTGCTCCCTATGACGCAGTAGCATAAATAGAGATTTATTCCTCCCGAACCCTCACCCCGTCCCTCTCCCGGTGGGCGAGGGC
>CAYVAZ010000283.1:0-6880 GCA_964449065.1 uncultured bacterium | reverse complement strand
CTCCCAGTGGGCGAGGGCGATCGTTTCAGCGATTGACTAAAATAACAAGCATATCATAACGAATGCATAACATCAGGTATTAACAAAAATTGCAAAAGATTCCGTTGAACTCTGTTTCTGTCAGGTTCCGCTCGCCGGCTGCATCAAGAGGGCTGTGGTCGAGTTAACGTGAGGCATCCGGTTTGCTTCGGGTTTGGGATTGGAACGGTTCGGGCTGCCGAAATGGGCTGACGGACTGGATTTTCCGGCTGTATTGCTTGGATGTTGTTGGTGAACGGATTGAGCCGAATCTTTTTTTGGCATCGGCTGCTGCGGACTTAAGGTTTCTGAAGTTATGCATTTCTCTTTGAACTTCATATACAGGTTCATGTATTGGGTGTAGATTCGCAATTGCGGCAGGATGGCGGATGGGTCCTGATTCTCATCACCGTTGAGCGAGTCAAGAATTTTGGCTGCCAACTTATCGATCATGTTTTGCAGACAGAGGAATTGGGATTCTTCAAACGAGATTGTGAGTTTTTGAAGCGTGGGAACATCTGCATGTGACGGTGTTGGATGGTTAATGGAACCTCTGGCGGTACGGGATTTTTTGTGTTTGGATGATGGCATAATTTTTCTCCTGAAAAAATATGTTTCCCTCTACTGGTAGAAAAAGTTGGTCAAAACCAAGGAGATATTTGCAGGCGGCAGCATAAAAACAGTTGGCAATCCACTGAAGGAACTGAATTTAGAAACAGGGGAAAAATGCGGATTTTAGGGAGCGATACCAAATTACAAAAAGAAAGCGGGTTATTCCAAGTTGCAATAAGAATGTTGGTTAAAATCGAGTGAGCAGAGATGATCATGGTGGGATACGCTTCGCTTTTCACCCTACAAATAAATCAAATCGCTTTCAATCTCTCCAATACTGTTCTTCCGGCTCGGCGGGAGCCTCGCCCTCCCAAAAAATATTGTTTGGACAACTTTTTTCGTTATTGCAACACTCCCTCACCGGAAACAAGAATCAAAATCCCATCACTAAACGCCCCATTGGTTACGTTGTATACGACCGGGACATATCCATATACCGGAATATCGCCCTGCACATTGGATATGTACCGCTGTTTCGGCCCGTATCCCCATACCATATATTCATTCTCGTTTAAATGAATAAGAATGTCCGGGTTCAGTTCCGGTATCAGATCTGGATTGAAACTATGAGAGTCCATTCTTCGAAAAACTTGCCAGGAGAAATAATCCGCTGAAGGCCCTTGAGGGTCATTATCTTCATATACATAATGGAGGATGCTTAAAATATTGCCTTTCCTCTCATCTTCCTCGATAAAATGGGCTTTGATAAACCGATACAAAAAAGGGTCGTTTGGAATATTGGAAATATAGGAAACGGGGGTCGTCAATGGAGCCAGGACTGAAAGAAAATTCCGCTCTGGAAAATTTCCTTTCCCCACGCCAAAAAATATCGTGTCAATTCGATTTTGTCCCCATTCATTCGCCCCATCGTTCATATCGACCAACATCGCATCACGGTCAAACTGCATTTGTTGAATAGCCGAATCCAATGCCTTTAAGTTGGCTTGCGATTGTGCCACCTTTGCCCGAATGCGCGCATCTTGAAACCGCGGCATGGCAATCGCTGCTAAGATGCCAATGACCGTTACCACGATCAGCAGTTCCACCAATGAAAAGCCATTCTTCATTTTCCCATGACCCTTTTTGACGGGATGTTATAGGGATCGCCAAAAATCCGTTCGGATTACAAAGCGTTTTATCCTGTACCGGCTGGAAGCCGATACTCCCCAATACGAATATACTTTTAAAAACTGCTCTAGTACTCTGTCAACGTTTTATTGACGGTTCGTTATACGTTGTTGCCCCCCTTGATAAGGGGGGGGATCGACACCCGTCATTTAATCGTTGACACTGTACTAGGGGGGATTGATACCCGTCAATAAATCGTTGACACAGCACTAAGGAGAAGCATTGAAATCTACTGTTCTGCCCATGTGGGTCACACCCAATATCCCCAAGTTGGATACAATAATATCACCGTTGCTGACCACACCATTCGTTATGTTATACGCCATCCCGTTGTACAACCGCGCCGGGCTGGAATAAAACCAGCGGGTCGGGCCTCCGCTGCGTGCCAGCCACTCCCCATTCGGGTCGGCATCGCCGCCTTGCTGCCCGTCAATAAAATCCTGCTTGATGTTGCGAAAGTGATACAGCCCCCACGGCGCAAAATTGCCGGCTGCCCCCAGTTCGCCATCGGGTTTAAATGGGTCGGGCAAGATGGCATTTAAATAGCCAACCGGCGTGGTCAACTGCGCCCACACTTTAAAACCCTTCAACGGATCGGGCATTCTACCGGGTCCGGTGATGTAGTCGTTATTATCCACCCGGTACATTTCCAATGCGTTTTGGATAGCCTTGATGTCGCCGTACACGCGCGAAACTTTGGCTTTTACCTGGGCATTCAAAAAATTCGGCACCGCAATGGCCGCCAATATGCCGATGATTGCCACCACGATCAACAGTTCGATCAATGTAAATCCTTCTGATTTCATGAGATCAACCCCCTCCCACTTTACCGCTACAATTTCCTTAAAATACTGTATTTTTTCGGGGGTTGATAGGGTGGTTTGTGTTTGCTGCATCCCTCCGAACGGCGGTCATGCGCGACGGCCTTTCCCCCGGTTTATTTATAATGCTGTGGCGTTTTAATATCTATTCCTTAATCGTGACCGGACGGTTATCCCGTTCGGACAAGAGTTTTTGGACATAGGACTCCATGATTTCGTTGTTGCTGTCGAGTAACACCTGCTGTCCCGTTCGGCTTACGGCCTCTGGCTTTTGATTGTCCCACAGTGCAATGGCGTTGAATACCTTTTCCCGCAGCACGGCTTTGCTAGCCAAATAGTCATATTCAAACGCGTTCATTCCAGGCAAGCGTTTTAGATTCTTTGCGGCAACATAGCGCACCACACCGTATGGGTCTTCCAGCAGCCGTGCTTGCAGCGGAGCCAGCCAATCGCTGCCGGATGCCTCTTGCGCCGGCTCCCACCCGGCGTGCCAGGCGGCGATCACACGCTGGGCCGCATGGCCTTTGATCATCCATAAAACGGCGGCAGAAATTTCCGTTTGCTCTTCGGTTAATGGCAATGGCTTATGTCCATACCATTCTTGCATAGTTTCCTGCGCCCATGCAAGCGTTTTATCCAGATGGCATAAATTGCAGGCGTTCGGAGTGCCGTGTTTGACCGAACGGGAAATATCCGGCGATTGAATTTGATGGTTACGGATCGCGCTGAATAATGCGTAGGTTGTGTGCGGCATGTGGCAGTTCAAACAATTGCTGCCTTCGGTGCCGGCTGGGTGTTGGGTGTGTTTGGTGATGTCTTTCGTGTATTGCGTTTCGGTATGGCATTGCGTACATGCTTGAGATGTATCCATGCCTTCTTTGAGTTGATCATTCGGATCGCTGTGATGCATGGAGTGGCAGCTCACGCATGAAATCTCCCCGCGTTTGTAGCATCCGGTGACCGCCATGGCGTTATACTCGCGTCCACCCGCCAGCATGGTGCCGTCATCCCACCAGCGTTCGCGGTAGAACTGGCGGTTGCGGTGGTAATTATCCCATTCTTCTTGCGGCGAATCTTCTTGCGGATGAAAAATGTAAAAGCGGTAATCGTGCAAATCTTTGCCGGGGCGGAACTGGACTCCTTCCTTGGCATACTTCATTCCGTTCTCCCCGTGGATAAACACGCCGTGGCATTGACCGCATGCCTGGCTGGATCGAACAGGATCCAACCTTGCCGGATTCACCATATGATTGTCTTCTGTTGGCGTCGCGGTTGAACGCGCCAACACGTGCTGCTCTCCAGGGCCGTGGCACGCCTCACAGGCAATCCCCAGTTCGGCAACGCGCGTATCAAACCAGCCCGCGCGGGTGTCGGTTTGCAGGTTGGGGTTGCCCCCGGTGCTGTGGCATTTGATGCAGTGATCGTTCCATTGGGTGGTTAGCGGTTCGCCGTCGGGAGGCATCATAAAGGCTTCATCACGGGGGATCCAGCGTTTGTCTTTGATCAGCCAGATCAACGGAAGCGTTTGCTGCAAGCGGCCGTATCGGTCCGAACCCGCGACCCAGTAGGTTTGGTAGTAGTGTGAGCCGGTAGTCATCGTCACCGGACGCTTTACACGCGGCACTTCTTGAATGCGGCCCGGTTTGCCGCCCTGCACGATATACATCATTTCTTCCGGATGAGGCAGTTCCGCCCAATAGCGCCCGTTCTCTTCATACACAGTATATTTCAATCCAGCGGCCGTTATTGTTGATCCTTTAAACTCACCGGCCACATTGCCGGGCAGCGCGACTTGGGTCATGGTGCGGTGATACGTCCTATACCAACTGTTGTATTCATCCAAATGGCAGGCTTTGCATTCGGCGGATGACACGTAATCCGATTCACGGGTTAGATGCGGCAGATCGTTTTCCAGCGGTTCAATGGTTTCGGGCTCTTGTACGGCATATTGGGCATTGGATATATTTTGAAAAGGGGATGGATGTAGTAAAATCCCGAATAATAAAATATTGATAAAACCGAACGGGAAAAATACAGCACGCGTAGTCAATCCATTCCTTTGTTGGTTGCACATTTTTACTTCGCCTTCAAAGATAATTTTACTGAAATATGAAATTCTTCAGTCCAACAAAATAGCCCCAATTTATTACAATTCTGTTAAAAGAGCGAACTCCCTGCTCTGGATTTGACTGAATAACTTCGAGGAACGGTAAACAATCCTTTTTTTATGCCGAAAATAAGAAGATGAAGCATTAGGCAATGCTCTATCCATGCGTATGGAATGACGTGTTCAATGATTTGGGAGCGTGGTATGGCAAGGGGAAGACAGGACAAACCGCAACTCACCGGCCGCAAAAAAGCCGCTATATTAATGGTGACGCTTGGGCCTGATATATCCGCCGATATCTACCGCTGTTTGGACGACGAACATATCGAACAAATCACGCTTGAAGTCGCCAACCTGGGTACCGTTTCGCAAGAAATGGTGATTCAAGTCATCGAAGAATTCTACCATACCGCCATGGCACAGCAGTACATTGCCGCCGGGGGGATCAACACCGCGCGCGATATCCTCGAAAAAGCGCTTGGCCCCGGCAAAGCGATGGAAGTGGTCGAACGCCTGCAAGGTATGCTGCAAGGCCAACCGTTTGACTTCGCCAAACGGGTTGATCCCAATATGCTGATCAACTTTCTGCACAACGAACACCCGCAAACCATCGCCCTGGTGATGGCGCATTTAGAGCATGAATCCGCCGCGGCCATCATGACCGCTTTGGATCATGAAATTCAGGCGGAAGTCGCTTTGCGTATTGCCACGATGGACCAAACCTCACCGGAAATCATCAGTGAAGTGGAACGGGTGCTGGAAAAACACATCGCCACGATTGCGACACAAGATTTCTCGCAAGCCGGCGGCATCGATTCGCTGGCCGAACTCTTGAACCGGGTTGACCGCGTGACGGAAAAATCCATCCTCGAAACGCTGGAAGAACACAATCAAGAACTTGCCGTTGAGATCAAAAAACTGATGTTTACCTTTGACGATATCGCCATGCTGGATGACCGCGCCATTCAGCAGGTACTCAAAGAAGTGGATCACCGGGCATTAACCATCGCGTTAAAGTCATCGGATGAAACCGTCAAAACAAAACTGCTAAGCAATCTCTCCAGCCGCGCGTCCGACACCATCCGTGAAGAAATGGAATACATGGGGCCGGTGCGGGTCAAGCAGGTAGAAGAAGAACAACAAAAAATCGTCGCCGTGATCCGCCGCCTTGAAGAAGCCGGTGAAATCATGATCAACCGCGGCGGCGAAGACAACATGGTCGCGTAGCCGCAATTGGCGGCACTGTTTGACAACATTTCCCTCAGTATGCTAATGTAGACACGTTAGATTTATCAACATGAATTCTTCTATCAGGGGAACCCAATGAAAAACCGGCTTGTCGTGATGCGAACAATGGTAATATCACTCGTGTTATCAATGGTCTTATTAACTCCTCCCTTCAGCAACGCGCGGGAACCTTCCAAAGAAGAAGTCCAACACGCCCTGCGCAAAGCGGTGGAGTTTTACCGCAATGACGTCTCCGGCCACGGCGGGTATCTTTGGAAATACAGCGCGGATTTACAGAAAAAAGAGGGCGAGGGAAAAGTCGGCGATACCACCGCTTGGCTTCAGCCTCCCGGAACGCCCTACATCGGCGAAACCTATCTCGATTTGTATGAATTGACAGGAAATGCCTATTATCTGGGTGCCGCGAAAGAAACCGCGATGGCCTTGGTGAAAGGGCAACTGCATTCCGGTGGGTGGGATAAAGACATCCAATTTGATCCCAAAGACCGCAAGCGCTATGCCTACCGGGTCGATAGCCCTTCTCCGGATGGAAAACGCAACCGTACTACACTGGATGATGACAAAACCCAATCCGCTTTGCGGTTTCTAACGCGCTACGATAAAACCGCAAACTTTGAAGATGAAACAATCCATGAAGCGGTGATTTACGGTCTGGATAAGCTGATCGAAGCGCAGTTCCCCAACGGCGCGTGGCCGCATGGATTCACCGGCAAACCCGATCCCTCCAAACATCCCATCCAACAAGCGGATTATAAAGAAGACGGCGAATACACGCGCATCAAGGAATATTGGAACCATTACACGTTGAACGATCATCTTCAAAGCGATGTAATTGATACCTTAGCGCTTGCCGTTAAGACGTATGAGAAAGAGCGCTATATGAAATCGCTTAAAAAAGCGGGAGACTTTTTGCTGCTGGCGCAGATGCCGCAGCCGCAGCCCGGCT
>CAYVAZ010000282.1:0-6900 GCA_964449065.1 uncultured bacterium | reverse complement strand
TCTGTTGTCTTCGACATTGGTAATATTCTTTTATTTTTTCATTATCGATTGGAGCATACATTAAAGATTTACCATTTTCATCATTCCAAACCTTGTCCCAAGGTGTGTCCTTTTTGTGAGTCATACCAGAGAGTTTAATACCATCGTTTTTGCCGTATCTTTGAAGAGTAAAATCTAATACAGCAATATCGTTATCCGTTAAAGGTTCTTGAATTATATTGCCGTATATGTCGCGAGCATAATCCTGGATAGGTCTTTTACCATAACTTTTGAATTCGTCATATACAGACTTAACGACTGGACCATATTTCCAGGCTTGGACTGTTTCGTCTATTAAGGGTTTATCAGTAAGACCTAGACTCCATCCATGAGCAATATACACCAATTTAATAATCTGCATCGGTGTCAATTGCTCTCCGAGTTCGCTTGCTCTTTGAATAAAGTAATTTGCTATTGTGAGTGCATTTGCCATCATCCATACTCCATAGACATAACCATGTTCATTGTAATTATATCAAAAAATAGTTAAACAGCAACTCTTTGTTGAATATATGTTTAGTATAAATGGAATGGGGGTAAACACCTTCTTGCTTTTTGGCCGGGTTATCTGTAAGGTGAATAAAACATTACTCAACCCGGCGGATTTTGATATGACCAGTCCTTTTTCACATTTGCGTTATTTCGTGATCAATACATTTTTTCTGCTTCTTTTTTCCCTTCAGATTTTTCTTTCAAATTATGGCAATGCAGAGGATACATCCCCAGTTGAAATCTCGTTGCATTCGCGGGGGCTGCATGGCTATATCAGTTATACCGCGACACAGCCCGCGGAGAACTCGGAATACAACATGGGGATGGGATTTTATTCCGCCGTTTGGCCATTGATTGACAAACCCATCGCCAACTTTCAAATCGGGTTGCCCAGCACATGGATCATACCGGATAATTCCGACAACAAAGACAAGCCACTCGCCCCGGTGGGAACCTTGGCCCGCGACAACTGGCCCAAGCGTGGACCGACATGGAGCAGCGTTTTCCAAACCGTTGAAGGCGGGTTGGGGTATTGGGCACGGAACCATTTCCGCTACGGGCCGCCCAAGTTCAGCATGAACGCAACCCCGCAATGTTATGATTATGAAGTCGGTTCGCCCGGATGGTCTTTTTTCTATGACGACGAAGCCTTACCGGATGACCGGCTGGGCATCGCGCAACTCAGCAACCGCATTCTCATCCCCCCGGACGCGCTTCCGTTTGAAGGGAATCCTAACGGCAAATTTTTGGGGTATACCTACATGGCCCTTCCCTTTACCGATCCGGTGGAAGGCGACCCGCCAACCGGCGATCAAAGTTGGACATGCTTTCTACACGCCAAAAATTTTAAGGGGCCGATTGCTTACTACATTCCTGAGACCTGGAGCAAAATCGGCAAATTATTTGACTATCCTTTTATTTACGGGCGCGGTCTGGATGCCCGTCCGGGAAAAATTCGAGGCGGCGCCATGGAAATCAACACCGTCCCACGCCTGGATGCAGTTGCTGAAGACGGCAGCATGTATTCAAAAATCCCCGCACTTCATTTCCCGGTTGACGATCAAGGGCGCAGTTTGCTGGTGCAGGATGTAACCTATTACTCCAAAGCCGCGTTGTATGATGGCTTGAAAGCATGGAGAGATGGAGGGGATATATGCAACGGCCGCTTTGATGAGAGCGGTGCTTTCCGCTCAAAACTCACCACCCGCACTCCTCATTACCGCCAAGACCAAAAGACCATGAACGGAATCGAATCGGCTTTCGATACCCAAGTGTTTGCCGGCGGCGTGTGGGGATTGCAATGGCAGGACAGCGAAATCAGCCCTCAAGGCGTTTTCCCCCAATATTACAAGCATGTGGGAGATGAACGGGTTGCGGTATCTTCGGAAGACGTACCGCGAGAGTTGGTTGGGAAAGAGTTCCCGCTAGCGAAGCCAGGCCCTGCTTATACCTCTCCCAAAAGCGGAGCGTGGACGAATCCAGGCCCGGCAAAGGGTCCATACAAAGTAAACCTGATTGATGGTTCTTTGGTTACCTATTATTGGTACAAATTTGTGGATCAGCCTTCGTTTCAGCAATACAACTGGAGCCGTCAAAAGAAAGAAAAATTGCAAGCCTTTGTGGAAAAAATCCACCAACACTGGACAATCGACAAAGACTACATGAAACCACCCACCCGTGGAGAGTTGGCTGCATTGGATCCCGCACTGCTGGTTTCTCAGCCAAAGGGTATGGAAGTTGGCTATGTGCCGATTGTGACGCATCAAGAGGCGGTTTCTGATTAACAATTGTTAGCCATAACGAAAATGGATGAAGTGGAATTTCATTCACTCTTTTATACCTAAAGAAAAATGAAATGTCCGCTTTCGGTACGACTGGTGGGCTACCGGAGATACGTAATGTGATACAACTTAGACTTGCTCCCGCTTTTACATCACGCATAATTCTAGAGCAATTCAGATTTGCGTAGACGTTTTGTAGGGGCACATTGCAATGTGCCCCTACGGCACGTACATTACCGATTCTCTATCTATCCAACCTTGAATTGCTCTAGTTAAATTAGTGTTGAACCCACCCTACAATGATAACGGACAATTTCATTTCAATGGTATTACACTTTTCGTCCCATAATCAATTTCGATTGCGCGGTGATGTCTTCCGTTTGCTGATATTCCAATCCCGCATCATGAAGCCACTGCTTCACTTGCTCTACGGTATAACAATCACCGGTTTCCGTTGCCACCAACATATTGACGGCAAACAAGGCGCTAAACATTGGTTGAGTGCGGTTCGGCTCCAAAAAGAAATCCTTCAGCGCGATTCGACCTCCTGGAACCATTGTATCCGCGCATTTTTGAATTAATTCGGCGTTTTGTTTTTCATGAAACATGTGGATTACATTCGAAATGAAGATAAAGTCATAATCCCGCCCCAAATCATCGCAATGCATATTACCGGGCCTAAATTCCATTCGTTCCAACACGCCTTCTTTTTCGGCGTTTTCGCGTGCCACCTCCAATGTTTTTTCATCATCAAGGATAACCGTGGTCAATTCCGGATTCCGCTTGGCAAACTCAATGGCAAAATAACCGGGGCCTCCGCCAACATCCAAGAGATGTTTGGAGGATTTCAGATCAACCATGTCCGCGGTTTGTTTGGCGCTCATCTTCGCGATATCCGCCATCGCGTTGGCAAAATCGCGCTCGGTTTCCAGCAGCCGCTGATCAATGGCTTCATCAGAAACCTTTTGACCCTGCGTTACCGCGTCGATCAACTTCCCCCATTTCTCATACAACAAAGCATCATGGCGAAGTATCGCTGTCTTTGATTTTGGCGAATCCGGTAAGAGATACTCTAAAGCGGTCGCGCTGTTGCGGTATCGGCCGTTCTCTTTTTCCAGCAACCCAAGCGCCGCTAAGGCATCACAAAGAATCCGCAGCCCCCGCGCATCCGCCTGCAATCGCTGATGCAATTCCTCTAAAGATATGGATTGTTTTCCTATGACTTCAAATATCCCCATGCGGCAAGCGGTAAATAGAATTTGCGCCCCGCGATACCCACCCGCGATTTCATCAATGGGATCTGTATTTTGATTTTTCATGTGCTGTATCCAATCTTTGGAATCAAACACTATTGAAAACTATTGTTGTCTTATACCAATGAAGGCAGCACAAACGGTTCCCGGTACTCTCTTGAAAGATGCGGGTTCGCCTTTTCACTAAACGCGCCGGTAAACCGTTCGGATACCGGGTCAAACGAAAGCATCGGCCCCATTACCAACGGTTCGGCTTTCAGGTCGATCTTGTTGGCAGCCATGTGCCGCATTAAGCGTTCAAACGCATCCGCGAATTTAGTTTTTCCCTGCACCGCATCCCGAATCTCCCCGCTGGGCGTTTGTTTTCCCACCCGGTAAGAAATGTTTGCCAAATGCACCAATCCGCAGGATAAATGGCCTTGCAGCGCATCGGTAAATAAATGGTCTTTTTTGCCGCTGCGCATGGCATCGATAAAGTTCTGCTTGGTGCTTACCCGCTGCCGCGTAAATGCTTTGATTTTTTTGCCGTTGTTATCGTAAGCGGCATTGTCTTGAATGTATCCGTTTTCACAAACCACAATCGTGCCGATTCTCATCCCCCGGTAGTGATCCATGGTTTGGCCTGAATTCTTCGTCCACGTCTGATCCAAATACGACGCGTCTTTGGGTAATCCTCTCACTTCAAAAATGATGGGGGCCGGTTCGTAATCAAAAAGGGTGATGAGGGTATTCGGCGTTTCTCCATCATCATCATATCCCCGTCTTCCCCCGATGCTCATCACGCGTTTGGGCAGGTGGTTTTTATTCAGCGCCCAACGGCAGCCATCCATTGCGTGGATCCCCATATTGCCCAAATCGCCGTTACCGGTATCCCAATCCCAATGCCAGTCGTAGTGAAGAAATTCCCGCGTCAGGGGATTCTTCGGTGCCGGTCCGCACCACAAGTCATAATCGCACAATTCCGGAATGGTTTGAGGCTCTTTTACCTTGCCGATGCTCATCCGCGGCCGGTAGTTTAACCCATGCACATATTGAATGGCGCCCAGATTTCCCTCCCAGACATATTCATACGCTTCCGCCGTTTCGCCGCTGTTTCGCGGTCCGTGCGTCGCCTGCACAATCCGGCCGTATTTGTTCATCGCCTCCACCATCTTGCGGCCTTCATATATATTGTGTGAAGATGGCTTTTGTACATACACATCCTTACCCGCCTGGCAGGCCAGAATGGTCATCAGCGAATGCCAGTGGTTTGGTGTGGTAATACTCACGGCATCGATATCCGAATCATCCAACACATCGCGGAAATCTTTATACGCTTTCACGGGGATATTTTGACTCTTGAATTTATCGATATCGTAATCCAAATGATCGCCGTCGCAGTCGCAGATCGCATCGACCCGTACCCCGTCGATGGCTTGAAACTCGCGCGCGTCCCGCCGTCCCCGGCCGCCGATTTTCACAAACGAACCCATCCCGATCACCCCCACGCGAATGGCATCGTTCGCTCCCAATATTCGCGATGATCCGATGGATAACATACATCCCGCTTGCAGGGTTTTTGAAAGCAGCGTTCTTCTCTTCATGATTTCTTCCTTCCCTTATAAGGCATTTTGCAGCGCCAAAAACAGTCCGGTATAGTATTTCATAAATGTAATGGGTTCCTTGCTTTGCTTGACTTCGGCATCGCAGTATCCGGTATACCCTTCTTTCCGCAGCATAGAGAACAATTTCCGGTATGGATAGTTCGGGTTCCACAAATCATGAATATGCAAATTGCGGATGCGGTCTTTTACCATCGCGAAATTGGCTTCAAAACCGGGGTCTTCCACATCCGTCGCGTCACAATTCCAGTTCATATACACATGCGGGCTATCGGCATAATCAATTATTTTCTTGACGCGGTATACCCGGTTTGTCCCCCGGCCGTGATTGCTCAAGCGGATTTCCACCCCGTAATCATGAGCGAATTCGCCCACTTCAGCCACTGCCTTGCCGATTTGTTCCAGCGTCCGCTCTTCCGGAATCCCTTGATCCGTTAAGACAGCGTTAGGGAACACCCGAATGCCGAGCGCTCCGATATCATGCGCGAGTTTGGTATATTTTTTAGTGCCTTCAATATGTTCTTTCAGCTTGGCTTTATCATTCCAATGATAGGCGAACGCGCTGGCCAAACTGAGTTGCATTCCCGCATCTTCAAACCGTTTGCGAACATCTTGCCGCTGCGGTTTTGTCAAAGACACCTCGACGCCGTGTGCGTGCGTGGTGCGCAGCTCCGCGTGTTTCCATCCCACTTCCGTGCAGTTTTTAATGATGGTCTCGATATCCCATTCGCTTCCCAGCAGCCAAGTCATTAAGCCGATTTTGAGCGGTTCTTCATTGGTTTCTGCAGCCTGAACCTTTGGTGCGGTTAATGATGAAGCGGATAGTGCTGCACTGGTTAAGAGAGAGGTTTTCATAAAACTACGTCTACTGGCTGGTTTACTCATTTGGCTTTCCTTCAATCGAGGGGTAGGTATGAACGCCTATGTTGAATGTAACAAAAATATTCGACAAATTCAATACATATCTCTAACATCTTATCTCTAACATCATTTCTTTCATGAGCGTGCTTTTCTGGAACAATCTCTTTTCACTATGAGAGATGACATGCACCCGGTGGAATGCGAGGTGTATAATATAAGATAAATTGCTAGTATTATCCTTTATTGAGTGATAGAATCCAAACAGATACAGGACGCAATTTGGAAGCAGCGATAGCATTCATTTCATCACTTGGAGGAGACAACTATGGGTGAACATTGTACGCGGCGGGAATTTTAATTGTCGCTTGACATTCAGCTGTCAAAGCAGAAATCGCCAGTTGGACCAAAAACGCCAAAGAAATTATCGAACCCAACAAAGACGATATCCGCAAGGGCGCCCGCATCAGCGTTGCTTTGCAACATCTGCGGGCACGTGAAAACGCCCAAGGGCTGGCAAATGGCGCCTGTATGGTATGGCTGGACAAAGGTTTCCCCTGCCTTGGATTTACCCGCCTGCGCGACAACGGCATACCCGCAAATCGCGGAATTTCGGGAATTGATCGAGAAATCGTATCGTGATCTTGTAAGGGAGATCAGAAAGGATTTCCCGTCCTCGTTAGGTAATTTGAAACTGCCTACGCCCGGAGAGGACACGAGGTCGCCTCTCTCAATATAGACTATTGCCCATGCAACCCGATTCGCGAAGCGGCGCTGGCGCCCGCTGGGCAGCAATTTTTCCTGCTATTGTACCGAGAGATGGAAGCGCTGCGCCATTCGTTCACGTGCGTCACGGAGAGACCATACCTCCCCGTC
>CAYVAZ010000281.1:0-6904 GCA_964449065.1 uncultured bacterium | reverse complement strand
CAATTTACATGGAGCCTAACGGTGGAGCTGGAGATTGCATGGTTCCGCTTGACTACTGGGGCCGTGGCATGGACCATTCATTCAAGGCGAGTGGTTACTTGGGTGATTGTTATATTGAGTTTGTGAACGCGGCGGTAGCGGCGGTTCATAAGTAACACTAGGGAGTTATTATGATTGACTTTTCGACAGCAATTTATGAAAGTAAGCTTAATGTTGAAATTAGTAAGATTGACGACAATCCGGATTTTGATTATCGTTTAGCTTACACTCGCAGGGATCCTAACGGTGAACCCGTAACTTTTGTGCGGGAAGTGTCGGAAGCTACGTTGTGCCATATACTGGCTAACTTTACTGCTGGCGCTCCTGACTCAATCGTACAGCAAAAAGGATAATTGCAATGCTACCTAAAAAATTAGAGTTTTCTAAGAAAGCTTCTGAAGTAAGGCGGTTTATTCCCGCAAATTACAAGGGACGTCGCAAGGTTAAGGTAATGGCTCGTAAGACTGTCCGAGTTAGTAACTTCTGGGACGGTGGTTCTAAGGATACCACTACGGTCCGTGACTTTGCTACTGGTCGACAACTTGACCTTGAGCAAGCTAGTTTTAAAAGGCAAATGCAAAATAACCCATACAATCAGGATATTGGTGAGATTACCTTGACTCCTAATGTGTGTGCGGTAGAGCATTCAATCTTTCGCGGTAAGGATATGGGTTACACGATTTACCTGCATCCTGAAGCTTTCCAAGACTTTTGTGCTAACCTAACGGATAGCGTATAAGTAGAGAGATAAAAATGAGTGAGTATGACATTATTCCTGGTCTGACTTTAGATTCACTGGAGCGCTGGGAGCAACACGGTATTTATCCGGGCGGCTTTCTTTGTGCGGTCCTGGAGAATGACCTACAGGGAGCCTTTGCAAAAGCCGACAACGGTAACCTAAATGCCTTGCACGAAATTGTAAAATATGTTTACAACTGCATGGATAGCCGGTGTTGGGGTTCACGAGATAAGATGACCGCATGGTCTGAACGCCAAATTCAAACCGGATACTGATATAAGCCTTGAGATAATAAGCATTTGTTGCATCTTAAGAAGGAACTTAAAATGAGTGTGGTAAAGACTTACTAATTGAAGCAAAAAAGGAATTAAAATGAAACCCGAAATACTAAACGTTTTGGTGCTATCTACTGCGCATCTAAAAGAGGATGACGGAGACAAGTTTAATATTTCAAATAATATTGTGCATTATGAGTTGGAGGATACTGGATGGCTAGTGTGGGTGGGACCTGTAAAGACTTTCCAACCGGATTTCTCGGAACTTTCTGGAGGCTTTTTGGAATCTTATAAGCTGGCTCAAAAGCTTGGTTGTACCTACATTAAGTTTGACCGCGATGGTCCTGTTACGGATAATCTTCCAACTTATGAATGGTAATTTAATTTCCGCCAGTAGCTCAGCTGGATAGAGCATCGGCCTTCTAAGCCGAGGGTCGCAAGTTCGAGTCTTGCCTGGCGGGCCAACCGATTAAACATAGAAATGGTGTATCATGACTAGATTTTCAGAGACTGGTTTTTCCTACATAATGATTAAAAAACTCTCAAGTGTTCCAGAAGCACGCTGCCCCACTCCTGATTGGGGAGAGTATAATCGCAGAAAGCCTGATTCTAGAATCTCTTTGCCTGTAGAGTATACTGTAACGGGTTACATTGGGCACACTATAGAGCCAGGCCAGCCGCTTGTAATCATGAGAGATACTAGAAATGGTATTGAGTGTGGAGGAATAATGACCACAAGCGCTGTAAAGTCTTTTTCTGCCCATCCTAACGGCCTTATTATTAAAACCCAAAACTCCGTTTATGAGCTTACTTGGATTAATGAAGCGTAGGATAACACCATGACTTTTAAAGTTGGCGACATTGTTATTGCGCTGAGAGACCTTGATCCCGCCGGTGCTGATGTATCTCAAGGTACGTATGGCGTTATCATTGCGGAGCCTGGCTTTTATGGGCCTGGTCATACTGGTCACACGGTGCAATGGCTCCAAACTGACAAAAACAAGGTGTGCGATGTTTTTGAAGGTGATGTAAAGAAAGTTGAGATTCAAAAGCCATGAGTTTAAAACAAACACCTACACAATACGATTCCTATTCTGTAAATAGTAACTATAGCTTTCCTAAGCAATGGAATCAACGCACTGTATCACAACGCGAAGATTTTAAGCAAGATACGCCTAGAAAGCAGTTACTTGCTTTTGTGGCTAGCCTGAAAGGCGAATTGGATAATATTCGCGATGGCACCACAAGTCTTGTTGACATTCCTGATAAGGTATCTACCATGGAGCAAAAGCTACACTACATGGAAGAAATTTTGACGGAGTTTGTGCTGGAAGATAAAGTACGGTAGTAAGTAAGTTAATCAAGTGGCCCAAAAGCCCTAGCGAAGCGTAGGGCTGGGGCTAAACAATGCACCCGTAGCCCAACAGGCAGAGGCAGCAGACTTAAGTAATTTGAGCCCTACTTAAGAAATTTTGTAGGTGAAGTTGGTTAAATTCGGGGAAGGCTTAACAGGTAGAGCTGATGCTAATCCCGAGCTAAGCTTTAGGAGATTTATTTTTACCACGATAGGTGGGAGTTAACGCATGACAATTAGGGCATAACAATCTTAGATTTTCTAAATTGTTGTCTTTATTGTTTCCGTTAATATGATCAAGTTCAAGAGGAATTGGTTTTCCAAGCCAAGTATCTTTTTAACACATACTGCATGTATGTTCAAAAACTTGATCTTCCAAAAGGTATTTACGTAATTTATTAGACTGAATAGGGATTTTGTTAGATAAATATTCTTCAATATTCTTTCTTCGTCTAGGAAATTGCTTGCCTTTACTCCAACTTTGACCAGTAAAATGACTTATGTCAATTTGAAAGTATTTAATAGCTTTTCTAAATATATCGTAGTTACCACCATAGGCTTCTACGTTGAGTTTTTGAAGAGTTTGACGAATTGAGAATGAAGATTTTATAGCTTTTCTTAATTGGTCTTCATTGTACTTTCTTAATTTCATAAGTTACTCCTATTGAAAGTGTAGAGACTTGACAGCCAATACCTAAAGTCTAATTTAGACTATGGTAAAGAGAAAGTCCAGACCACAAACTACTTTTTAAGTAGGTAGTGAAAACTATAGTGGTAAGAAAATCTGCACAGTGTGGGTTCGACTCCCACCGGGTGTACCAATCGAGTATAGCGTTAGCTGATCTACGGCAAATGCAAAACAAAAATCTAAGGAGGGAGATTAAACATGGGTTGGTATGGAATTTATGGAGCTAAACCAAAAGATATTGTGCTTGATGTGTTGCGTGACCTTGGCGATTCTGTTGTAGATCACAAAACTACCTGCTACGGTCGCCATCTTTGGGTGCTAGCTAAATTGCGGTCGACAAATAAAAGCTTTATTAGTCTTTATTTGATTGAAAAACGAGACAGCGAATGGATGTATAAGCCCATGGATGAAACTATGCATCCTTATTATTATGATTGCCCTCTTTCTTTGTTGAATGCTGCGGATGAGCCGATAAATGAAAGCTCCCAGCGTTGGCGAGAAAAAGTTCAATATTATCATGACAGTCGTCGACAGAATCGATAACTGTTAAACTTGTAAACAATTTTTTGGAGAGAAAACTAAATGCAAACTTTTGACGAAGTTCACAGCAAGGACCTTAACGTTGCTATTATGAATGGTGACCGACACACTCCACACATGGGCGGTTACTCGATTCCTGGTGGTGTCCGACTTGCTGATGCTCCCGAGCACATGCCTGATTGGTTCTCATCGCTTTCTGCGCAACCCTGTAAGGCTTTGCTGTCTGATGGTGTAAGTGAAGTTACTGTTCCCGATACCTTCGCAATTATTCGCGACACTGATAACAAGGTGCTGGGTACGGGTGGCAAGCAAATGATTCAGGGTCTTGCTGGTGGTCAGCGACTTGCTGAAACTATCCGGCGAGTTACTGGAGAGTCTAACCCGCTTTTGGAATCTATCGGCTTCATGAAGGGTGGCTCGCGTCTTTTTGCACAAGTCAAGCTGAGCGAGTTTGATGTTACTCGCAATGACCCCATTCGCTCCTATCTGTTTTTTGCGGAAGGCTTGGATGGTTCGCTCAAGACGGTTGTTAATCCTACTGATTTCCGTTTTGCTTGTGCGAACATGATGGCTACTATGATGATTGAGACTGCTAAGTATGGTATTGGTGTCCGACATACGAAGAACCACAATAATCGCCTTGAGCGTGCTGAAGAGATTATGGCTGCTGCATTGCGTCAAACTCGTCAGCGTGGTGAGGTTTACCTTAAGATGGCTAAGGCGCGAATCACTGATGGTGATGCCCATAACTACTTCCGCAAGGCAATTGATGCCGACACTACGGTTGAGCTTAAGGAGCTTCCAACCCGTACTCAGAACAACCTGAATCGGATTCAGGAGCTTTATGCTAGCGGTGATGACCTTGCTGCTGAAAATCAGGGAACGGTCTGGGGCGCTTTTAATGCCTTGACCAATTACGCTAACCATGAGATTACTGTCCATGGTGAGTTTGCCGACAAGGACAAAACCAAACTTGCTCCTGGCGGTGCTGAGAAGCGGCTTGACTCTGTTATCTTCGGTCGTGGTGCCAAGGTAAACAGTAACGCATACCGATTCGGTGTGCAGCTTGCCCAAGCGGCTTAAAAGTCATAAGTGTTCTCACGGCGGTAAGCAGCCTTGTATAAAGGTGAGCCAAAACCGTGAGAGCACATTTTTAAGAGGATTATACAAATAGCGGCGCTGAGCCCGATCCAATTTGCTGGACTGATGGAGAGCTTCATGGGTGAGATTATTAGCCTAGCAGCCTACAAAGAAACTAAGTTGTACGAGACTACCTTTATGACTTATGCTTTCAACGAAATTGATGAAACTTACTTTACACGTATTTTTGGTACGCAAGTTATTAAACATGATAATCTACCAAGAAAAAATTTCTTGATTAAAATTGATGGAGAAACGTGGAAAGTAACAGATATAAAATTTAAAGACAAGAAATATGTAAATGTGTGGCTTAGACCAATACAAAGGACTTGACAATGGGTGAACGAGGAAATATCAAGGTAACGATGGAAGATGATACTTCAGTTTATTTTTACACTCACTGGACTGGTTATTATGTCCAACACGACTTGGCAAATGCTCTTGACCGTGGGCGTGGTCGCTGGAATGATCCATCTTATCTAGCACGAATTATTTTTAGCGAAATGCTTAAGATTCCTGATAACATTGAAGCTACTCATGAAAGGTTGATGGATGTTACCGGCTTTGGTATCGATACTCAAATGGGCGACAATTCGTATTGTGTTCCTGAAGTATTGGTAAAGAGCAAGGAAGTTTTTTATAGGGACAAAGTATATACTTTTGATGAGTTTATTGAAAAATACAAGAAAGATTAAATGACAAAGGTCCTTTATATTATGCGCGGAATCCCTGGTGCTGGTAAGAGCACTCGCGCCAGGGAAATTGCTAAGAGTTATAGCCTTTTCTGTATCTGCTCTGCCGATCACTTTTTTGAAGACGATAAGGGCAACTACAGTTTCAACCCCAAGTTGCTTAGTGAAGCTCACAAGTATTGTCGAGAGCTTACTGATGAGGCTATGTGTAACGAAACTCCTTGTGTGATTGTAGACAACACTAATACTCGTGAGTGGGAGTTTAAACCCTACCTTGAACTTGCTGATAAGTACGGTTACAAGGTTCACATTGAAGTTGTTGGTGACTTTGACGACAAAAGTATTCTTAAATATGCTGAGCGCAACACTCATGGTGTTCCCGCTGAGAAGGTTATTGAGATGGCTCGAAGGTTTGAGTGGTAAATTTAGAAAGGCTTGTTATGGGTGAAATTGCGATTAAATATAAAAGCAAAACACTTCCGCTGAGCGATAATGAGCTTGAATGGATTCTTACTTGTGTTGATTCTGTTCAAGATGATATGGAAGACACGGGAGATGGTTTGAAGCCCTTTCTTGCTGAGCTTAAAGAACGACTTTTTAGGCTTGTAGAGTGCGGACGAATTCAGGAAGAAATTAATTACGGTTAGGGGGTAATTATGAATACATACAAATTGTCTGACATCCTAAAAGAAGCTAACATTTCTAAAGAAGAGAGTGAAAAGGAAATTCAGCAATTAATTAATGAGGGTTTGCTTGAAGTGCGCTATGTACTTACACCCAAAGGTGTTGCTGCTTGCAAAAAGGCTAAGTAAAATTATTTGACACCGCAAGTATAATTCAGGATCTTCATAATGAGTGAAAAGAAATTGGTTGACCGATTATTTGAAGATGGGTTAATTGTGTCCAAGTCACAAGCACGTCGACTAATTAAACAAGGAGCCATCAAGGTAGATGGTGAAAAAGTTACTGATCTTGATAAAAACATTAAACCCGAATCCAAACTGCAAGTTGGCAAGAAAAAGGTATAACAATGTCTGATGTAGATGAATTTATTTGGTCTGCCGCTTTAGCTGGCGCAGAAGCAATGCTAGCTAATTTTAAGTTTCTTAATGTATTAGTTGATGAAAATACTCTTACCGAGAAACTTTACGCTGCTATGAGCAATTCTGATATTCAAGAGCTTGAAGAAAAGTTTGAGGGTTTCGAGGATTCTATGCAAGATATGCAAGATGCGCTTGATCATCTTAGACATGAGTATGAAAGAGCTGTAAAAAACTTAAACGAATCTATTAGTTCGCTCAGCGAAAAAATTGACAGATTCGAAGACGAAATGTATTGGAGACAGTAATGGACCGCATGACTCTTGACTCAGTTTTTAAGGTAATTGACCTTATTCAATGGCGCTTTAATAGCCCTGATAGCATGCATCTTTATGGT
>CAYVAZ010000280.1:1599-6938 GCA_964449065.1 uncultured bacterium | reverse complement strand
ACGGGTTTGAAGCTCGCAACAATACCTACCGTATAGAATTTTGCGTAACATGAGTTATAAGGTGGGTAAAGAATAACCCCGTTCACTTTTTAACGTTTCGCTGGCGTATGCGAGGCAAGCTTGAATATCGTCTTGAGCAATATGGTCATACTCTTCCAGAATTTGCGTGATCGTCCATCCTCTGGCTAGCATATCGATAACCAATTCAACCGATATACGTGTCCCTTTTATGATGGGTTTTCCTGCTAAAACCGATTCATTGATTTCAATACGCTCTTGCCAATTCATGATACACCATTTCTAATACGTTTTAAAAATTATAGTTATTAAATTATAGCATAAAATATTAATGCTGTTATATCGTCCAACCTGTTTCATCCTGAAAATCCTGATTCAGACAAAGTACACTGGCTGATGCACACCCAATGTCATTAACTCAATAAAATTCCGGGAAATTTGTGAAATAAAATAAGTGATTGCGTTCTTCACAACCCTCTCTGTGTCTCCCCCAAACTGGGGAGGAAAATATTGTGTTTTCAAGTTTGATTGATGCGTAGGTAGGGAACTTGGATCGTGTTTGCCAGCTGCTTTTGTGTGATTTCTTTTGTGTGATTTCCATGGGGATCAAAAATTCTTCCAACGGCATTTCTCCAGGATGTGCGGGGGTTCAGTTTGTGGGGATTCTTACCATGATTTATTCTCCAATGTGAAGTGCTTCAATTTGACTGGATTGATGGATGTAGTTTATGTTTTCTTGATCGCACACGTCTTTGAAGTCTTGATCATAGGTTAGAAGATTATGGATCTTAGACTGTTTGCAAGTCGCTAAAATGAGTGCATCATTCGGCAATAAATTGTATTGTTCCATAAAATTATATCCGGTTTGCATGATTCCGGCATCCATTGGTATTATTGTGAATTGATTGATGAAATCAATTGGATTATGTTTTTGTAAGAGTGCCTGGATGTTGGATGAGTTTTTTAATGTAAGAGGGGATTTATTGGAAGTTAATGCAAGATAGTGGAACATGAATTCGCTAAATACGATGTGATTCATACATAATTCAACCTGCTTATTCGGTAGGGTTACGGCGTCCAGCAGTTCGGTTTGATTTCCTTTGATGTATTCAATTAAAACGGAACTGTCAAGAAATACTTTCATTGATTATACCAATCCAATTCATTTGAATTTGAGTTGGAAGGCGTAATTCCTTTAAATTTTTGGATAGCAGCAAATTGTTTGGATGCCTGTAAAGGTTTGAGGTTTTGCAATTTCACAATGGCGTCGTCAATATCATTGGCCTGGATAGTTGTATCGACAGCATTGGGAATTTGAATGATGATTTGATTCATTGGTTTTATCCTACTTCCATGATCCGAAAATTATACACTAATTTGGCAAACTCGCGAACGGCTCACCGATTAAAAGCCGGCTTGGTATTTCACCGAGTGGTTTGACTTTATCTTTCGGAAAGAGCATGACGACCATTGATCCTTGCTTAAAGCCGCCCAGCAGTTCTCCTTTTCGGTAGGATTGCTCCACCCGCGCGACGCATTCGATCCCGCTGACTAAGAAACTGCCGATCATGACGAGAATCATGGGGAAGCCGAACTTTGTGTCTGCGTACAATACCAAGCGTTCGTTGTCTACCCATGCGTTTTGGGTAATGAGGATGGGTTTGCAAAAATGCGGGTGGTATTGCCGGTCTGTGATGGTGCAATCGCAGGGAAACAGGCAGTAATGCAGGTTGGTGGGAGAGAGATAGAAGTAGAAGGCTGTGCCTCCCTCAAAGAGTTGCTGTTGACCGGGATGATGGACAATTTCTTGAAACGAATAGTGTGTGTTGAACAAACCGTATTGTTTGCCATCGATGGAGGATTCATGATGTAAGGTTTGGATGCGGATGAGTTTGCTGTCGCAGGGGGATTGGAGGATGCTATCCGGTGTGCGGATGCGCGGCCGTTTTCCTTCACGAAGGAAGAGTTTGTTGTAACCCGTTGCATCGAAGAGTGTTTCAAGAAAGGAAGGGGTGCTTTTAAGAGGCATAATTTGCTTGTCTTTGTACTTCTCCCAAGTCAACTTTCCATATTGTTACAGTTCTTTGATATTTTTTGACGATTGGTTGTATCCGGCAAGGTAAGATTCCTTTTCAACGGTTGAATGAAACGTTAAAGGATGGACGGGGTTTTTGCGCATGGAAGCATCATGCAATCCTTGTTTATACGCATTTTGTGCTTCGCTATCAAAATATTGTGATAGTTTCGGGAAAATAAAAATGCCAAAACCAAACGCGAATAATCCCATCGTTATTGAAAATGGATGGAGAAACGAATGAGAAAGTATTTCCCATGTAATAGTCAGCATGATGATGAAAGATTCAAATGCTTCCTGCATTTTTCAATTCTCCAAATGCCATTAGAGATGCACCGGTAAACATCACAAAACCCAGCGTCCAGCTGAACACGGTCCATATTCTCTTATCCGGTTCGGCTTCCATTTTACAATATCGGAAAATGATAGCCATGACAAGTAATATCGCAAAAACGCTTAGGAAAACACCGCTGGCAAAATGACCATAATCCGTCCCATATTCTCTTTCTATTTCGATTCGAATCAGTTTCAAAAATGATGATTCAGAAAAAAATGATGAAATACATAGCCCGGTTGATGAACTCGATAAATCCCATCCAATTAATTTAATCAATTTTATCTTTGTATAGGGAGAGTTGAAAACCCAAACAAAAAAAATCTTCAACATCAAAACGATAAAAATTAAACCTATAGCAATGTATATTCTACCCAAATCCATGATATTCATTCAAGATATTGTTGAGGTGTTATAAGTCATGATAAATCCATGATTGCGAATTTCAAGTATGTATGGCCTGCAATTGGAGAGGTTTCTGTTATCTCATGCGGACGTATTGGCCGGTGTAGTGCTGGATGGTGATGGGATCGAAGTCGATGGCTCCCCAGCCCTGTTCGTGGCGCTTGGCTTCTTCGACCGCCCCGTCGATTTCTTCGTCATCAAAGCCGTAATCCAGCGCGCGGCCAAAGTTGGCGGAGGGCAGAAAGGCCACCCCCGCTTTGCCTTCATCGTTAATGAACAGATAGCATTCAAGTTTTTCCAACCCCTCCACTAAGATGCCCGTTTTGCGGGCTACCGGGATGCTGAAAACATAATCGATATGCGCGCCTTTAAAGCGTTCATACGGGATTCGTTCGTGCAATACCAGTTTGGCGTACCGGCTGCCGCCGCCGGTGTAGTCGATGACATACTGCCGGCATTTGGGAAACTTGGCCTGAAACTTTTGCGCTTTATTGGAAGTCAGTCCTTCTTTGAGTACCAAGCCGGGGCTGATGGTGATTTGGCGGTTTTTGAGGGCGATGATGAACTCGTACAATCCGGGGAGAACCGCTCCGGTCACAACCGCCGCCGCCAAGGTTGCATAAAATGGCGTGTATAAAATGTAGTGGGGCACCACAAACACGATGATCCCGATGGAAAGGCAGGCGATTAAGCGATCCTTACCTTCTTCGGCTTCGGTGCGCTTATCCCAATGAATGAGAAGATCGATCGGCCACCAAAAAAAGATGAGGGCGAGTGTGATGCCGTAGACTTGAAACACCCATAACGGGATAGGGGTCAGGCCGGTCGAGTTGAGAATAAACAAGAACGCAAACAGCAGGATGGATGCAATCAGGAAGTACAATGTGAGAGCGGGTGAGTTCACGAACATTCCGTTAATGCTTTCCGTTCTGAGTGATGTGGTTATACTTTTATACTATAAAACAGGAAGAAGATTTCATCAAATACCATGAACACAAATTGGACCAACCGCTTTTCAAACATCGCGCAACGGACTCATCCCCCCCAGATCAGCTGGCTGATGGCGCAGGCGCTGGAAGTGCCGGGACTCATTTCGCTGGCGGCGGGATTTGTGGATCAATCCTCGCTGCCGCATTCGCAAGTTGGGGAAAATCTTGCAGGCATATTAGAGAAAATTGACGATCTGCAATCGCCTCTGCAATACGGCACCACCGCGGGTGATGTGGAATTGCGAAGACTTTTGCTAGAGCGCCTAAAACGTGAAGACGGTTTGCCCCTGCATCTTCCGTATGAGGATGCGAATGTGATTATCGGCTCGGGCTCGCAGCAGATTCTCTATCTCGCGTTTGAAACCCTGCTGAACGAAGGCGATATCGTGTTGATGGAAGCGCCTACCTATTTTGTGGTGCTGGGTATCATGCAGGCACGCGGCGCGGAAACGGTGGGCATTGATACCGATGAGTTTGGCCTGATTCCGGAAGCGTTGGCAGAAGCGTTGGAGCGCTTGCAGAAAGAAGATCAACTGCACCGCGTGAAGATGCTGTATTTGATGACCTACACCACCAATCCGCAGGGGATTCAACTCTCGCTGGAGCGGCGCAAACAAATATTGGAGATTCTGAGCCGGTATAAAGAAAAAGGATATCCGATTCTTTTATTGGAAGATGCCGCATACCGCCACCTGAGTTTTGAGCCCAATACCAAACCGGCCATGCTTTCGATGCAGCAGGATGATGAGTTGGTGCTATATATCGAATCGTTTTCGAAATCGCTGTCACCGGGGTTGCGCATGGGCTATGGGATCGGGCCGCAGGCGTTGATCCAAAAGATGATTGATCTGAAAGGCAGCCATGATTTCGGCAGTTCGAACCTCAGCCAACAGATTGTGAAGGCATTGATCATGTCGGGAGAGTTAGACCTCCATACGGATACACTGCGTAAAGTCTATAAGCAAAAGTGGCATTTGGTGGATGAAATATTGAAAGAACATGCCCCGCCGGAAGCGAAATGGATTGAACCGAAGGGCGGGTTTTATACCTGGCTGCAACTGCCGGACGAAATCAACACCAATGGGGACAGCGAATTGTTTCAAGAAGCGTTGAAGCAGAAGGTGCTGTATGTGCCGGGTAATTTGTGTTACTCTCCAGACCGTGAAGAAGCAAAGCGGTCATCCAGCATGAGGCTCGCATTTGGGATGATTAACGAAGAAAAACTGCGCGAAGGGTGCAAGCGGTTGATGACGGCGGTGTCGAATGTCGTTGACCGGCTTGTCACTTCATAAATGGGATGAATTCTCTACTTGCCGCTATCCATAAACACCAAGCGTTTGTTCGTATTCTGATTCTTCAATGTGCGGTTTGTGGGTATGGTTTGTTTGTGCATCCGCTGTGGGTGGATGAAGCCTACTCGGCTGTTATGGCGCGCAAATCAGTAGCGGATATTCATCATGCCATGCTGTTCGATGCGGGGCCGCCGCTGTATTACGATGTGCTGCATGTGTGGCGAATG
>CAYVAZ010000280.1:0-1589 GCA_964449065.1 uncultured bacterium | reverse complement strand
GGAGAGTCGGAGGCGGCGCTGCGGTCGTTTTCGCTGTTAGGCTCGCTGGTTACTTCTTGTTTGATTTATGGGTGGTGCTTGCGGCGGTTTAATAAACGAACCGCGATATTCTCAACCTTGATTTGGGCAATCAGTCCGTTGTCAGTTTTTTATGCTTCGGAAGCGCGGAATTACACCATGCTGGCAATGCTGGTGATGGGATATTTGATTTCCGGTGATATGTATTGCCGTCTCAAAAATAAGTATTGGCTTATCCTGCCAACCGTTATTCTTATCTTGCTTTTCTATATACACAATACAGCCTTTTTTCTTGTTCCCGCATTTATGTTGAGCGCATTGCTTTTTTACCGTGAATGGAAAGCGGTTTTATTTTTGGCAGCGGGGACAGCGGCCGCTGTTGTAGCGTATATCCCTTGGATGCCTGTACTCTTGCAGCAGATGGAGAATACCGAGCGGATCATCGGTTGGATCGAGGCGTTTTGGACGTGGAAGATGATTGGATATACCTTTACGGCGTTTGTGCCCGGCGGGTATATGCCGCTGTATATGGATATACCGCAGTTGCCGATGGGTTTGCAGTGGATGCTGTATGTGCTGTTTGCGGTGATTATTCGTTATGGTATTTACACGGCTGTTTTGAAACGAAATAACGCGGTTGGTTTTTTGGCTTTATTTATGTTGATCTCTTTACTGATTCCCTACACGCTATCCTTCATTCTTACACCATCTTATTTGGCGGGACGCACCGATTTTATGGTGTTTCCGGTGTGGTGTGTGTTGGCGGGCTATGGGATATCTTCTTTTCCGAACCGCACGATGCAATATGGAGTTTTGTTTATCCTTGTTAGCGCGTCTTTGGTTGTGATTGGGATTCATTACTTGACTCCATTGGAAAAGAGTGAGGATGAATTGATCAAGACACTGCGCTATCACGCGAATGATGGGGATGTGGTAATCACTACCGGTTTGACCCGGCCGATTGTGGAATATGAGATGGAGGGGGAGGATGTGGATATTCTTTCATATCCACCGGACATGAAGGATCATCTGGCGCATTTAAATGCGCGATGGTATTTCGAGAATGCCGAATTGCGGGAAGATGCTGCTAATGTATTAAACCAAGCAGTAGAAGCAATGGATGGGAATGGAAAGATATTACTGATCTGGAGCGAACGGCCGGTGAATCTGCCTCTGCAAGAAATCTTGGATTCTGAGCGGTTCAGCAACCTGCACCGCAATGTGTATGAGCATCCCCGCATGGGGCTAAGCCGGTTGAATGAACCTTTATCGATTTGGATCCTGCGGAAACAATAGACCGGCGGGTTGCCGGATACACGCATTGCACGATATTGAACGCGGAAAACGTTATAGCAACCGCATTCCTTTCGCGTGCCTAGTACAGTGTCAACGATTAAATGACGGGTACCGATCCCCCCTACCCCCCTTACCAAAGGGGGGAACAACGGATAGCCAGCCGTCATTTTTTGATTGACAGACTATTAGAGGCGCTATCATTCAATTGCTTTTATACCAAGTTGCAATAAGAATGTTGGTTAAAATTGAGTGATTAGAGATGGTCATGGTGGGCT
>CAYVAZ010000279.1:0-6968 GCA_964449065.1 uncultured bacterium | reverse complement strand
GCTGGAAATTCGAAACAGCCATAACGTTGAGGGATTGCAGCATCTGAAATCCATAGAAGAAATCGAAATACGAAGTGAATCGCCGACGAAAACGCCCGTTGCCATTGAACTACCTGCTTTACCGAAATGAAAGGAACTCGTTGTAATCGGTGAGATGTTTGAATCACTGGATGTATCCAAAACTCTGAATATCAGGGAGTTGATAGTAACGAATACTTCATTGAAACGCTTTAATTTTTCTCATTTGAAAGAACTTGGGCATTTTATTTTTCATAATTATCCAGATGAATCCATTGATTTTACAAACCATCCAAAATTATTCATGGTTGATATAAGAGGTTCACAGCAGCCAAGTGTTCAAACTCGATAACAACATATCGATGTATCGAATAATCAAGCATTGCAAAGAATTGATTTCAGATATAACCAAGTAACATCCATTGATTTCAGCAACAATCCCAATTTAGTATCCATCATATGAGATGACGTATATTCAGCACAAGGACAGATTTCGAATCGCCGTTACTTGATTGTGTTTTTTATACAAAAAATGAATAACACTATATTACCGATATCAGGATGCGACATGACTAAAACGGAAAGGAAATACTATGGGAATCACGGATAAAAATATTGATCCGCTGCCGGATGAATTTTCATCAGAATAAGAAGCCGGTGAGTTTTGGGATACGCACAGCATGACAGATTACAAGGAACATTTGGAACCTGTTGAATTTCAAACGGATATAAAAAAACGGCATTTTCAGATTGAGGTTGGCGAAGAAAGTATTATGGCATTAAGGGCATACGCAAAGCAGCAGCAAAAGCCTGCTAAGCATGTCGTTTGCGAGATGATTGAACAAAAAATAGCGTCGTGAATGACCGCCTATCTCTCAATACTGAAATTTGTTTTGAATCACCCGCATCACCCCGCGTAACACGGCACATTTACATAGCAACATCTACGAAGATGGGTTGAGTGCTTGCATAACCCATCTTTTTATTACCCTTTACTTTCAAAAATAGTTTTGTATACTTATCGTAATATAAATTTTATATCATTAGATATGTATAAATATCTATCGATAGATATCATGTTTGGTGTTAAGTTGAGTTGGTTCCACAATAAATCTCTTTTCAAGATACACAGTTGGCTGGGGTTAAACTTCGGACTGATCTTGTTCATGATTTGCTTCTCCGGAACCATTGCAACTCTAAGTTATGAAATAGATTGGCTCCTCAACCCGCCTCTTTGGGTTACACCAAGCGAAAAAGAAGAATTGGATTTTCAAACCATTGCAGACTCAGTCAACAAAGAAGCCCCTAACGATATCATTGGTGCTATTTTTCGTCCCCGCCATCCTGGTTTCGCGACGACGGTATACACAGGCACATCATTAGACGATTATCGCGTCTATTGCGTTAACCCTTATTCCGGAGAGATTCAAGGACAAATAAGCGGCTTTAACCTACAGCGATTTTTTCGTGTGTTCCACAAACAATTCTTTATCATCGAAACTCCCTATACGGTAAATGGAGTAATTATTGTCGGGTTCTTCGGATTGTTTCTGTTGTTTTCGGCAGTGACCGGAATCCTCTTTTACAAAAATTTTTGGAAGCGGTTGTTTGTCCTGCGTTTTTATATGGGGCTGCGAACCATGATATCGGATATGCACCGCCTCTTGGGCGTGTGGTCAATCCTATTTTCTCTGATCTTTGCTATCACAGGAATCTGGTATTGCCTCGAAGTCATATTGCGAATGACCAACACTTATGAAACGTTTGAAAGCCACCATATCGATGATGAGATTATGGCGTCTTATGATCCATACCTAAAAGCGCTTCCGATTCATGAACTACACAAAATCGCAAAAGATGCCCTGCCGGAATTGGACATCACCATGTACCGCTTTCCTTTGCAAATTAACGAACCGGTTGTTTTTTATGGACAGACAGACGCCTTGCTGGTTCGGGATGCGGCCAATACCGTCTCAATCAATCCTTACAGCGGTGAAGTGATTGATATACAAAATGCTGCGGATATGAACGCGCTGGACCGGTGGGTGCACACAGCCGATCCTCTTCATTTTGGAACATGGGGCGGGTTAATCACCCAAATCCTTTATTTTCTTTTCGGTCTGGCGATCTCCATTTCTATTTTAACGGGGGTCTTTATTTACTTTATTCGGATGAATAACCTTGAGGCTTCCAAGCAACCCAAACGGTCGTTTTGGGGCTGGTCTTGGACCATTTTATCCTTCGCCATCACCATGATCATTTTGCTGAAGGTAAGCGTGTTCACGGCAGTTTCTCTCTACATATCGAATAATCAAATGAGTGCCGGAAAAAGCCAAGAACGTCTCCATCTCGGATCAAAAAATGTAGGACCTTGGAACGTCGATGTTTTCAGCCAACCCAATAACACACCGGGAAAAACCAACTCATTTTCAATTGCATCTGGTTCAAAATCAAGCATACCCAATTTCAAAAAAGCCTGGTTTCAAATCGGCGGTGAAGAAAAACAATATCCTTTAAAAGGAACGGGGACCATCAATCTCAGCGCCAAAATGACCATCCCGGAGCCGCATTCAGAAACGCAAACATTGAAATTGATTATCCAATCATGGGATGGTACCCAATACCACAATACCTTCCCCCTCTTCGCTTCGGTAGAGAACAATGCAGTTGAAAAACAAACAAACAATGCCTATCCCATCCCTTTCAGTGTTTGGATCATTATTGCTTTATACCTTCTGTCCAACATCCTTATTATTATCTATTGGTTTCGCTATGTTCAGTGGAGAGTTTGACATTTATACATACAAGGGGTTGAGTTTACAAAACAAATAAATATAGTACATATAAATTGATTTGTATAATTTCTCAAGGAGAGTAAAATGTTTAACCGCAGTTTTTTGATTGGAGTAATTTGTTTAAGCAGCCTGAATTCATTTTCTGAAACGTTTTCCGTAACCGTGGAGGGTTCAGGCGGATTCACTTCCATTGGCGATGCCGTCGAAGCGGCTTTGTCGAATAATGAAGCCGACACCATTGAAATCGGGCCGGGTACCTTTACCAATACCAACAGTGACGGTGAGGTATTTACTATTGTTGGTGAAGATGACATCACCATTCGCGGCACCGACCCGGCAAACCGGCCAATTATATTGATTGAGCCAAACTTAAGTGAAGAATTTCTTCCCGTAGAACGATTTGATGGGATTGTGATTCAAATGGCCGGTACGATTCGGTTTGAAAATTTGATCTTCTTGCCAACAGAAAACTTTTCCATTGAACCCGATGTAGCAGACATGATTGCCTTTAAAGACCATGGAACTGCTGAAAATCCTTCTACATTGGACGCGTTTTTCGATAATGTTCTCATCACTCATTCGAACGCAAACAATGAACCTGTCACCACAACAGGATTTGAGGATCCAACAATCGAAAGCTTTAACACACCCCCGGAGGATGGTATCAGCTTTCATGTTCGCGAGCCGGAAGCGGTTGATCCATTTTCAGGGAAATTGAATGATTTTGCCAATCTCACTTTGGAAAACACAATTATCGCTATAACTTCCTCAAACGGCGGTCAAGGACTCGATTACGCCGTACCAAACGGAGTTTTAACCATTCTGGAAGGCTGTGTTTTTTCCTATGGAGCCAACATTACGGTTCAAAACCGTGATTATGCGAAGTCGGTTATTAAGGGAACAGAAGAAAATCCGGTTATATTCTTACGAAGCAACGGTTCACGTCCCGTGAATATATGGGATGGCGAAAATGAATGGGAGCATGTATGGGTAGTTGGGAAAGAATTTCCGGAAGATATTAATTTTCGGTTTACCGCATCCAGCGGAGGCCCAAGATTGGAAACACGGGCTGATTCTCTCATCGCGCGGAATTGCATCTTTGCAAACTTTTGGGTCAACGCGGTATGGGGCGCATACCGCTTTAACAGCGCGGGTGATGCAAATGCAGTGCCGGATCCAAGTGGACTCGCTCCACGTGAATATACCTTCGAGCATTGCACCTTCTTTAACGTTCCCATCGTTCACGTCATTGGGGATCCAAACTCCGACCCCCAACCGGTGCCATCTGAAGTGATTTACCGTGATTGTATTTTTGATACCAATGGTGTTCCTACGGCAAACGGGTTACCCATCCCCGGAGTGGAACTCCTCCCCACAAATCCAGTGTTTGTTCATCATCCGCAAGCCCTGTTAGGGGTTGAATTAAATACGAGTTTTGAGGTGGATACAACAGCCCATAACGCGGCGGCCCTATTTTCGGATGTCTCGCCGGATGCTCAAGTTTCTTCTTCCGGAAACTTGATTGAAAGTGTAAATTTTGGGTTCAAAGAAACGGTATTAACACCGGAAACCATGCGAGACTATCTTGTACCGACCAATGAGAGTGTATTAAATGGGCAAGCTAGTGATGGAACGGCATTAGACGGAGCACGGACTGGTGATTTTGTGACGCCGGTTAATGATTGGCAATTATTTTAGTGAACGTAACTTGGAGGCTTTTGTGAAAACTCGTTTGACGGGGTTTACTTTAATCGAGTTGCTTATCGTGGTTGCCATCATTGGGATTTTAGCCGCCATTGCAGTCCCCAATTTTTTGCAAACCATGGCCAAAGCCAAAATCGCGCGTTCTTTAGCGGATTTAAAAGCGCTGGCGCAAGCAACCGAAATGAACCGGATTGACCGCGGTGTACTTTTGGTTGATTTATGGGACTATAGCCAGCCATGGGCAAAGAAACGGATCGAAGACGTGTTTCACGGTAAGGGGGGAAGACCCGGCCGAAAAATTGATTTGTTTGAAATTCTCACACCGTTGACCACACCGGTCACATACATGTCTTCGATCCCGGTTGACCCCTTTCTCAATTTACCCCGGTTTGAAGAAGAATTAGGGACTGCCTTTGAAGTAAGAAGGTCGTATGGTTATGTGGACGAAGATCCGGAAGATCCGGGAGTCGATCATGGCATCGCTATTCTTTCGAACATGTTTGCAGGTCAATTCGGCCGGGAACCGCTGACGGAAGGCGATTTTATCATGGTCGGCACCGGCCCGGACGGCTTTTATTCCGCCTTTGATTTTCGGGCAGCGGATATCCGCTATGGTCATATTTATAGTCCTTCCAATGGGGTTGCGAGTTCGGGCGAACTGATGTTACGCGGAAGCGGGGTCGTTGACTGAATTGTCTCTATGGCCGGCTACGATTAAATCGGCAGTCGAAAGAGTAGGCGTGTTTGTTAATGCCCCCGTCTTTATTTGATTTGCCATTTTGATCTTTACGGACATCGTCTGCAAACAATTACATCACCCCGCGTAGCTTGATTTTTCCTGCATTTCCCCGTAACGTTATCTCATGCCCGAACACACATTATATGAATCACGTTGGAAGGAGTTTATTCTTCATGTACCGCTCAAATTGGATGGCATCAACATTACAATCATTCACGATAATTGCCCTTTTTTGCCTTAGCATTATGGCAACCAAACCCGCGATGGCTCAAAATGAATTGGAGCAATACCTCACCAAGGTCGAAACCCGGTACGCGTGGTTTCTGGAAGATACACTGGAACATGACGGTGTTGTGGTTCACGATCTCATGCTGCGGTCTCAAACCTGGAAAAGCGTCACCTGGACGCACCAACTCAGCCTTATTGTTCCCGAATCAATTACCGAGAACGGCCACTGCCTGCTCTACATCACCGGCGGCAGCAACTGGATCAACCAACCCAAATGGAAGGATTTGAACTCCGAAGAAATCCAACACTTTGCAGCCATCGCCAAATCCACCAATGCCATGGTTGCGGTGTTGCGCCAAGTTCCCAATCAACCCCTCTATGTGGATAAAACCGAAGATGAGCTCATCTCCTTCACCTTCGATCAATATCTTAAAACCGAAGACCCAACCTGGCCGCTGCTGTTTCCCATGGTGAAAAGCGCGGTCAAAGCGATGGATGCAATTCAGGACTATTCCTTCCAAAAGCTAAGCCAACAGATCGATCACTTCGTCGTCTCCGGCGGCTCGAAGCGCGGCTGGACGACATGGCTGACGGGAGCCAGCGATCAGCGTGTGGTTGCTATCGCGCCGATGGTCATCGATGTGCTCAACATGGATGCGCAGATGGATTATCAGATCGAGTTTTGGGGCAGCTACAGCCCGATGATTCAGGATTACACCACCCTGCAAATTCAAGACCGCATGGATGAAGGCGCCGGGCCGAAACTGCGCCGCTTGGTCGATCCCTATTCGTACCGCGACAAATTGACCATACCCAAGTTCATCTTCAATGGTACCAACGACCCTTACTGGCCGGTTGATGCCATCAAGTTTTATTACGATGATTTGCCGGGCGAAAAATACCTGCACTACACCCCCAACGCGGGTCACGGCTTGGGAGACCGAAAAGCGGCAACACAGGCGTTGGCTGCTTACTATGCCACCATCGTCAACGGTTTGCCGCACCCCAACGTAAGCTGGGAAACCGAGATCATCAAAAACCAACTCCATATTCGTGTGGAAGGCACAGACGGGATGCGGGAAGCCCGCCTATGGACGGCCACCTCACCCCGGCGCGAGTTCCGCGATAAAGAGTGGAGCAGCACTCCCATCGAGCGTCTCAGCCGCCGCCCGGAAGTCACCGCCATCCTCGATCTGCCCGAAAGCGGCTACACCGCCTGCTATGTGGAATGCCAGTATCCATCCCCCACAGGAAACGGAAACTATTACAAAACCACACGGATGTTCGTGCTGGATTCCAACGGCATCTTAGGAAAGTCCATCTGGCGGTAAAAGGGATGGAAAAGCTGAAAAGGTTTGTAGTCAGGGTGGGTCGCGTTTAATGACCCACCGCTTTCGGGTGGTCCTCGTGAAAACGATTGATATAAAATAAAGGCGTAATCCCCTCCATCCCAAATAATGTCGATTCCACGCTCGGCTCTTCGC
>CAYVAZ010000278.1:0-7037 GCA_964449065.1 uncultured bacterium | reverse complement strand
CGCTTTTAGGGATACGCTTCACGATTGGTGGGCTACCGGACAGAAGCAGAACGAGTTGATTTAGGCATACACCCGCTTTGATATAAAGCGTAATCATCGTTTTAAGAGTGTTGATCCCACCCTACGAAATACCTGTTACCCGGTTAATTTGATGCGCGGCCGTAGCCCCCTTTGTGTCCCTGTGTTTCAACTTATTCCATCGTTTCCTTCTCGAGGCGGCGGATGAGCCATTGGATACCGATGAGTGTTTTTGCGTCTTGGATGGCTCCCGGTTCTAGCAGGTGGTGCAGGTCATTCGCTGGGTACTCAACGATTTCGATGTCTTCGTGTTCTTCATTCAGTCCACCGCCTTGTTCTGTTTTCATGGCATCTGAAATTTCCGCATAATACAAATAACAAATCTGAGGAGAGGCACCGGGAGAAACAAAGTAATGCAATACCGGTTCGACCTGTTCAACCTGATACCCCGTCTCTTCTGCTATCTCCCGCTTGATTGAATTCTCATGGGATTCATCATCTTTATCACACATACCGGCGACTATCTCAACCATCCAGCCCGGACCTTTTTCAAACGTGGCAAAGCGAAACTGTTTTACAAACACCGCTTTGTTTGTATCGCGTTTGTACAATACCGCCGCGACGGAATCTCCCCGCACAAATACTTGCCGCTTATGCGGCGCGGACATGCTTCCATCGGATTGTTCAAAACTGACTTCGGCTTCATCGATCACAAAATAGTCATCAAATACCCGTTCTCTTTTATGCACGACCACTTTTTTCATCTGGAAACTTTCATGTCTTTCTTACGCTGGGCTTACACTGAGTGCGACACCCAATTGTTTGCCCGTATATTCAAGAGCTTGGCGGGTGCAAACAGAGAAGTCGGCATAGTTTTGCATGAGAGCGCGGCGGAAGGAATATTCCAACTGCTTGTCTCTCCATAGTTGGGCGAAACCGGGAGCTCGGTCTCCTATGATGTCGCGCAATTCTTCGGTGACTCCCGCGGTATCAATCAGTGTACCGTAGACATCAAACGCTAACACAATCACAATCCATTCCTTTCTAACGGCATCTTATACCAAGCTGCATATAAAAAGTGAGTTATCTTTCACGCAACCATACGGGATAATGAAACTGTAGGGTGGGCTCAAAGCGAAGCGTAGCCCACCATGACCATCTTAATATCTTTCTTTCGCTGAGACTTATCGCCGCGCTTACCAGTCATTATTTATTTAAAATGGTATTATATCAAGTTGCAGTAAAAATACTATTTATAAATTGCCTTACTCTTGTAGGGGCTGCCCTGCACCCAAGGTCATGGATGTAAGGAATCAAACTTACAAACGCGATATCTTCTCCCTCCCGGTTTCAGGGAGATGCCCGCGGGACAGAGGGGGCTGCGGCCACGTATGATAAAAACCGGGGAGCATCGGCTTCCAGCCGGTATATGGATGTGAACTCCTGACCTTCATCGCAACATTCCACCGGGTTGGTCTTGCCAATCGAGCGGGTTCTCTGTTAAGTTAATTTGCAGGTCTCGGCGATAATACGAAATTCGTTCGTGTCCAGTTGCAGCATGTCGAAGGAGACAATATAAATCCTCACATCAGGGAAAAGCGCATCCTTCCGGGCAATAAGGTCTTCAATGGTATTTCGAACATCTACAAATTCATGCGCTTCACGGTGCGGCATATCTTCAATCAAGAACTCCATCGTTTCTTCAATTTTTTTTTCTCGATCTTCTTTTTTATTCAAAGAAAGATTCCACGCAAGCGCCGCTGTAGCCAAACGGTTATGTTTTTGGGTAATACTGACACCCTCGTTAATAAAATCAAACGCGTATTCTACAAGCACATCCGTGAAATCATCCGGGTGTGACTCGGACTGTTTTTTCGGGTTAGGTTTTCTGTTCCGGTCAACCATGTTCTAGGTACACATCCTCTATAGATTTACGTACTATAGTAACCAAAATAACGCCTTCTCTTCAACTACCGCATCATCGTGAATTTCAAACGCGATCGTGGTGCCGCGCAAAATCGATGAATAACGTTGCGAAACGCGCTCTTGAAATTCAACTCAAGCGGTGCCGGAGACAACACAAGGGGCCGCGTTTCGCTTTAAGCCTATCCGTCTTTACTTCTGCCTATTCAATATTGTACTACCATTTCCATTTTGGATTGTAGAGGAAGCGCGGCAATATGCCCGCAGCGAAAGAAAGACACAGCGGTTTTCTTTCTCGCCAATCCGAAATGATAATCCTCACTCATTCATCAATCATTCTCATGACAAGCGGATACGAATATTTCCCCATTATAGTCCACAGTTACATCAAATTGAATAGGGCGGCAGCAAACCTGGCAGTCTTCAATATATTGTTGCTGCGGGACCGACGGATCGATGAGAACTTCGATGATCTCCCCGCAATAGGGGCATTGGATGTCTTGCGGTTCAAGTGCGGACATGGTTCGTTACGCGCTTTCGATGACGGCTTTCCCGGCGTTTTCAGGCAAATCTACAGCAACAAAATACCGTTTGCTCTTGAATTCTTTTTTGCCTATACCTGTTGCTTCATACCAATGTAACTCAACTGTTCTAATTATGTCACTGGTTACTCAAACCTCACCGCCTCAAACGCCCCCTCATATACCCCATACGCCTCCGCGGATTTCCCTTCATCCGCCTTGCCTTTATGAATCCAAACGCGGTGGGTAAGAACCAGCGGTTCGCCGGGCTCAATGGTGTACGAACCAAGCCCGGGCCACGAAACCCCAAGATAGCCGTAGTGCCGCAATATCCATCCCGGCGGGTGTTTGGGGTTGGAGGGATTCGAGAAGATCGACAGGCCGGATACAACATCGCTGCCGCCCCAGTTGGCGGAAAAATCCGCCCACACATACTCGTTTAAATCACTGTCCCGTTCCTCTTTTCCATCGCTGGATGCGAGAAAAGTTTCCTCCCGCGGGCGCGGGGCAGGGCGGAACAAAAATCCCCCATAGCCTTTGTTATCGGAAAGCTTCTTGCTTAACGTAACCGGGCGGTCCACCGCATGAAACGCAATCCGAAAATCCATCGCTTGTCCAATACCGCCTGAGCGGTAGATTGTCACATCAACACGCTCTTCGATCACTTTGCGCTCGCCGGTATACCATCCGGCTTGAAAGCCAAGCAACGCGCAAACCGGTCCCGCTTCCCGGTAATTCCACGCTTCAAACTTTGGTTTGATTCCCTGTAAATGCCACAGGTCATAGTCGTTTTCACCCACAATCACGCGCGGCCATGACCAATACAGCCCCCGGTGATGATAATGGTCGCTGGGAAAGTCATCCGAAATCACTTCACCTTCCAATCCATAAACGGGATGAAAGTAGTTGCTGCGGTTGCGGTCGGCAGGCACCCCCTCTTTTGACATCACACCATGATTGTAGGCAATCACAGGCCGGCCTGCTTCAAGAATGTGCAGGCTCTTTTCTGAACGATCAAAAGAAAAGCCTTCTTCATCTTCTTTCGCGTTATAGATGCCCAGCGAAAAATCTCCCTCCGCTTCCGGCGGAAGAACAAAAACGGCAGTTTGTCCCTCATCGATAATCTGCATGGGGATGCGGAACTCATCCGTACGCAGCTCATATTCCCGCACGGATGGCTTAAACGGCCCATCCCATGGAATTTCAACCCGGATGGGTTTGATCACGTCTTCACTGCTTACGCCTTGCAATTCAATGGTAGGCCGCTGCTGAATCAAAAACCCGATTGAGACTGCCATGATTAGGTTCATTTAAATATCCTCCCGAATCACATAGGGTGAACGGTATTCCCGTTTTAACAATTTATTCGCGTCCTCATCGTCGAATGTTTCCGTAACTGCGTCAAAGTGTAACTTTTTGCTACCGGTACGGTAAGAGATATTGGCAAGATGGCAGAGCGAGGTCGAGAGATGGCCTTCTTCGATATCGGCATTGGGGCGCGTGTTGGAACGAATCGATTCAAAAAAGTTGTCGATATGATCGTAGATGGGATCCTTGCCGTACTCAAACGGTTCGCCCTTCCAGTCTTCAAAAAAGACCTGCCAGCCCCCGCCGTGCCTGCCAAAGTACATAATGCCTTTGGTTCCATAAACTTCTACGCGGGTTGAATTAAAGCGCCAGTCCGGAAAAACATCACTAGCGCGGATGTCTTGCGGCGTTTTCTTCATATAAGGCATCCACAAACCCACTTCGATGGTCATGGTGAGATCATCGAATTCAAAAATGACATTCTGGGTATCGGGCGAATCTTGATCATCCATTAAAACATAAGTATGCCCGGTTGAATAAACAGTCTTGGGAGACTTGCGCATGGAAGCCCAGCGGCCGAGATCAATCTGGTGAATACCGTCGTTGATGATATCCCCGCCGGAATAGTTCCACTTCCAGTTCCAGGTGCCGCCATAGTAATGGTTGGGGTTGTAGGGGCGCTTTGGAGCCGGGCCAAGCCAGGCGTCGTAGTCAAGTTTGGATGGAGCGGGTTCATTCGGCTTGGGTTTGAGTTGCCCACGGGTTTTTACATTGAATATTTTTACCAGATGAACCTCCCCCAAATCGCCGGATTCTATAAATTCAATCCCATGCTTGGCATAGGGAGCGCTGCGGGTTTGGGTTCCCAATTGGACAACACGGACGTATTTACGGGCGGCTTCCACCATCTTACGGCCTTCCCATAAATTGTGGGATGCGGGTTTTTCAGTGTAAACGTGTTTACCGGCCTGGCAGGCGAATATGGTTCCGGGAGCGTGCCAATGGTCAGGAGTCGCATTGATGACAGCATCAACTTGGGGATCATCCAGCATGGCGCGGTAATCCTGCACGGCTTTGGGCGCTTTTCCGGTGATTTCTTCAATCTGATAGGCGGATTTCTCGGCGCGTTCAAGATTGACATCACATACATAAGCAAAGTTCACATGATCCAGCCGGGAAAAGGCGCGGGCAAGCCATGTGCCGCGCCCTCCCACCCCCATAATACCCAGCGTAAAGGTCTCATTGGCAGACTGGGCTTTTGAAATGGCAAAGGTGCTGAGGGCTGACGCCGCTGCGGTTTTGGATAGAAACGTTCTTCGGTCTTGCATGATGTAATCCTTAAAATTGAGATGTCTCCATCATACAGAAAAGAGAGGGGGGATGGCAAGATGGGTTAAAATGGATGGGTTAAAATGGAATCAAATATTTGATTGGATGAATTGACAGGTTCGACGGATTAAATTTCATTCAATAGATGTCTGTATTCGTCTTCATTCATACCCACTGTTTTCATATTATTGCGTATTACAGATACAGTCACTTCTTTGTGTTTCGGAATCACGATAGGCCTCAGACCTAGTTACATATAAAAAGTGAGTTATCTTTTGTACAACCATACGGGGTGATGAACCCTGTAGGGTGGGCTCAAAGCGAAGCGTAGCCCACCATGACCATCTTGCATCCATAAGCTTCGAAGATTTTGACTTGCGTTTTCCAGTGAGTCGGTTTCATAATTGCTATTGAAAAGAAGCAGGCAGGGGAAGAAATACCTTATCAAATCCTATTCTATCATTTTGGGAAATACCGATACCGTTATCAAATTGAACTCCGATATCATTCAAAAATTGATTAAGAGTTCCCATATTTTGCATTTCTTCAAATTGAATACTTACAACTTCCAGCAAATTTTGCCGGGCTTCTTCGATGGTATGGCCTTGAGAAACCATATCCAGTTCAGGTGAGTAGGCGATACACATTTCGCCTTCTTTCCAAAATTCAATGGTTGTTTTCAGATTCAATGGTTGGTTCATTTGTTCCCCATCAAAGAACGGTGTATCCTTCATTATAAAATGATCTAAAATGAAACTGTAGGGTGCTCAAAGCGAAGCGTAGCCCACCATGACCATCTCTGATCCCTCGATTTTAACCAACAATCTTATTGCAACTTGGTATAACAGGGGAAACCTGCCTCACCACAAGCAAGAGCGCCGTTCCAAAACCCCCTTGCATAAGGGGGTTGTGGCACTGCGCTTCGCTTGTGAATGACTGATCTCACTCATTTCATGTGAATGGTTAAGTTATTACCCATCATGTCAGCCTTGATGAACTACTAGAGTGTTTCAGAGTTGAATAGCCGGGGAGCATCGGCTTCCAGCCGGTACCGCACACCGCATATTATTTCATTGAAGCGGTATGAGCTATTCTATTTTTTATTTTGTAGGGGTAACCCCCAGTGGTTACCCCACAGCAGGGCAACCCTACAGTCGTATGGAAATTTATCAATACCATTTTCACTGCTACTTGGTATTGGAATAGTTGGCCCATAACAAAAATCATTTTCAAGCAATAGTCAATCATTTTTTTCGTCATTATTTGCGTCATCAATTGCGTAACATCTGTTAAGTAACCATGCTTTTTGGACAGTTTCAAATGTCACCGGTAAAACCGTACATTCCTTTATTATAGCATTACAAATCTTCTGAATGATATCATCCTGTATGCTGTTCTTTAGCAAGACACTATAAAATTCATTGAGAACTTGTGTACTGATAAATACCTTTGATGATGCAGATATTCCATTGAAAAACTCTTTAGCTTTTTCGTTCTTTGCTAAATTCCCATTAGCTTTTAGATTGGCATAAACAAAAATATTTGTATCAATGAAAACATTACCGCTCATGAATTTTATCTTTGGAAGGAATAATCAACGTGTCAACATGAATCTGATGGGATAAAAATTCCGAGAAACGCTGAGTTTTATTCTTGTCATTGATTTCTTTTATATGCACTTCCACTCTTACAGGTTTGTGTATTTGAGATACCAATTCATTAGGCACTTTGATTACGCCATCTTTGATTTCTGAATCGAATGCAAAGGATTGCATGTTTTCCATACCTTCCGCTCTGAGTTGTTAAAAATTATATGGTGCTTTTACACTTCGGCAAGAACAATTTTTAATAACTTATGTTACGCACTACATTTTGATATGCCCGTTTTTCTAATTTTTCGCTGAAACTATCGCCCTCGCCCACCGGGAGAGGGACGGG
>CAYVAZ010000277.1:0-7037 GCA_964449065.1 uncultured bacterium | reverse complement strand
CGAAATTGCCGTACATGAAGGGGTTGAAAACGCAACAACCACATTGCAACTAAAAGAGTTTAATTTTATTGAAGCGTCGCCGCTGAATTTACGGGGGAGCGCTGAAATCACCGGGGAGTTGCCGATTCGGATTTATCCTTCCCAGCCGAAAATCTCTTTGGCCTGGGTGCGGGATAACACCCCTGTTCTTCAGACTAAACAAAAACTACACCCGGGAGAGGTTGCCCGTGTCGATTTGGCCGTGCATGAGGGGAGCCGTATTCATCAGCTTCATTTTGATATGCAATATTCACCCGGGCAATTGCGGTATTTAGGAATGACGAAAGGAAATGTATGGTATCCCAATTCGAACGTACAAGCCGATTTCCCTTTGCCTTCCCGTTTGCGGCAGCCGGGACATTTACGAGACATTCGACTAACCGCGAAAACACTGGGAGCCTGTAGAGACGAACCGGGATCGTTGGTTACGGTGTTATTTCAAAAGCGGCAACATGATATCATAGATGAACAGGCGCATGTTGAAATCAATTCTCTTACTATGTTTGATTATAATTCCAAGGAAATTGTTGCCGAATTGGGTGCGAATAGGCTATATTTAAAATAGAGATCGCAAGGATGTCACAAAGTGTAAATAATTATGTGAAGCCGTTGAATTGATAGAATTTGTTTAGATAATGACGGATAATACAAATGGAAAACATGGAATGAAATGGATGCTATTATGACCCAAACAACAGAAGAACAACCCCGTTATGAAATTGACCAAGGCAATCATAAAGAGAAAAAGATTTTATCTGAAGAGCAGGCTAAGGCTTTACATAAAATGCTGAAAGCCAATACGGCGATTCTTTCGGATGAAGAGCGGGATTTGATTTATAAGTTGCAGGATAAGTTGGATCAAGAAACCGCCCGCGTGAAATCGCTGCAAAACGTGAAAATCGGCAGCAAGAAATTGGACGATTTGTATACAGAATCAGTAGATAAGAAAAAACAACAAAAAGCGGAGCAAGGTGAAGGAGAAGTGGCAGAGGATGAATTAGAACCGCTTCCAACCTACAAACACACGATTGGATTTAAACCGGATGAAGTGGTACAGCGTTACATTGAATGTTGGAACCAGCAAAAATTCGGCGCGGAATACGATTGCTTCGATCCGAACTTTTTAAAAACGGATCGGGAAACCTATAAAGACGCGCGGCAGCGTTTTTATCAAAGCCAACTCTCATTGGGCGGGATGAAGATAAATTTTGACGGCATAGAGTCTTCCGATATCCGCGAAGAGAAAGCGGATGTCACGGCTGAGAAATCCGTCGTTATCGGAAATCAGAAGCCGCGGAGAGAAAAAGATACTTATGAATTGGAATTGGTAGGGGGCCGGTGGGTCATTAGTGGCGTAAAACCGGTAGGCCGTTAACAGGAGAAATTCGTGAAAAAAACGGACAAAAAAAGTGAAAAAAGTGAAAAAAACGCTTTACTTTTGTCCAAATCGTGCCTACAATTTGAGCAATTGTTAGTGCTGAGAAAAGACGTTTTCTCGCCCAAAAGAAATTTGTTGAAAAAGCCGCCGAAGAGGCGGCTTTTTCGTTTCATAGGATTTTGGTTTCATAGGGCTATTCATCTTACGGTTTGCAAGCATCCACTCGAATGGTATAATCCTTGCATATTTGCAAAAGCCCGCAGTGTTTTCGCGCTTCGGGCTCATTTTACGGTTAGGAAAAATGAGTAAATGAACCGCCTATTAGTGACCGGTGGAGCGGGATTTATCGGCTCCAACTATATTTTTTATATGCTAGAGACCTATTCGGACATTCAAATTGTCAATTTAGATAAACTAACGTATGCAGGAAACTTAGACAATCTCAAATCGGTAGCAGGCGATTCACGCTACAGTTTTTTTCAGGGAGATATCGCGGACCGGCAATTGGTGATGAGTTTGGCCGCGGAGAAGAAATTTGATGCCATTATCAATTTTGCCGCGGAAACGCATGTAGACCGTTCCATCAATAAGCCGGATGATTTCTTAAAGACGGATATTTTCGGGCCGTTCGCGTTGTTGGAGGCCGCCCGCCATCATGGGGTGAAGCGGTTCGTGCAAATCAGTACGGATGAGGTATACGGTCCCATCAAACAAGGCCAGGCCAAAGAAAGTTATCCGCTCAAGCCGTCTTCTCCCTATTCGGCGAGCAAGAGCGGCGGGGATATGCTGACACTCGCCTACTTTACAACCTACGGGTTGGATGTTGTGATTACGCGCGCGGCCAACAATTACGGCCGGTATCAATACCCGGAAAAGTTTATCCCGCTTTTTATCACCAACGCGATAGAGAACCAGCCATTGCCCCTGTATGGCGACGGCAAGCAAGTGCGGGAGTGGCTGTATGTCGATGACCACTGCCGGGCAATCGATACGGTTTTACGGAAGGGCACGGCCGGAGAAATTTATAACGTGGGCGGGTATCGCGAAGCCTATAACATAGACATCGCAAAAGAAATCGTGAAGCAGCTGAAAAAGCCGGAAGAGTTAATCAAGTTTGTGGAAGACCGCCCGGGGCATGATATCCGCTATGCGGTGGATTGCAGCAAGTTGAACGACTTGGGTTGGCAGCCGGAAGTGGATTTGGAAGAAGGGTTGGCCAAAACCGTGGCTTGGTATAAGAAAAACAAAAAATGGTGGCAAAAATTGAAGCGCGGCAACTTTAAAGACTATTATCAAAAGCAATACGGCGAGCGGCTGTCAAAAGCCGATGCCTAATTATTTGTTGTTGACATGAGAAGGGGAAGTGAATGAAAGGTGTAATTACGGCCGGCGGGTTGGGAACCCGTTTGCAGCCCATGACAAGGGTGACGAATAAGCATTTATTGCCCGTGTATGACCGTCCGATGATATTTTATCCGATAGAAACATTGGCGCAGGCGGGCATCGATGAAATCATGGTGATTACCGGGGGGAATCACGCGGGGGATTTTTTGCCGTTGCTGGGAGATGGCAAAGAATTCGGGATTAAACGCCTGCATTATACCTATCAGCGTGAACCGGGTGGGATCGCGCAGGCCTTGGCTTTGACCGAGGATTTTGTAGCTGGAGACCGTGTGGTTGTGATATTGGGAGACAATATCACCGAAAAAAGTATTGTCTCTTATGTGGATGAATTTCGAAAGCAAGAGAAGGGGGCAAAGATCCTTTTGAAGGAAGTGGATCATCCGGAATTTTATGGTGTGCCGACCATTGAGAATGACAAGATCGTAACGATAACCGAAAAGCCCAAAGAACCGGCATCTCAGTATGCGGTGGTTGGGATATATATGTATGATCAACGGGTATTTGAAATCATCCACAATTTAAAGCCGTCTTCGCGTGGAGAGTTGGAAATTACCGACGTGAATAACTTTTATTTACAAGAAGAATCACTAACCTTTAATATATTAGAAGGCTGGTGGGCGGATTGCGGTGAGACGAGAGAATCGCTGCATGAAGCGGGAAGTTTGATTGCCAAAACCGGAGCAAATAAATAATATTATAACGTTATAATATTATTAAATGAATAAAATCAGTTACTAGTACAGTGTCAACGATTAAATGACGGGTATCGATCCCCCCTAGCCCCCCTTAACAAGGGGGGAAACAACGGATAGCAAGCCGTCATTTTTTGATTGACAGACTACTAGAGCAATTTAAGGTTGGATAGACAGAGAATTGGTATTGCACATACCGTAGGGGCACATTGCAATGTGCCCCTACAAAACGTCCACGCAAATCTGAATTGTTCTAATAGAATGTGGATTGAGAGAGACATTGAATCAAGAAAACGGAAACCCATTACTTCCATATACCATCGAAACACTGCCGTGCGGATTGACGTCGATCCATAAAGAAATTCGGACGGCACCGATTGTTGCCATTGATATCTGGATTCGTACCGGCGCGATTCATGATCCGGCGCCGCATTATGGATTGTCTCACTTTTATGAGCACATGTTTTTTAAGGGGACAAAGCGGCACCAAACCGGGGAAATGGATCGCATGATCACCTCATTGGGAGGATATAACAACGCTGCAACCTCTTTGGATTATACTCATTATTACGTTGTTCTTCCTACCTTCGGATGGCGGAAGGCGATGGATGTGTTGATGGATTCGCTGCTGAATCCATTGTTTGAGCCGGACGAAATTGAACGGGAGCGGTCAGTGATCGTTGAAGAAATCAAACGGCATGAAGACAATCCGTGGTCAAAGAGTTACGATGAATTTACACAAACTGTCTTTTCGAAAAACCGCTATCAGCGAAAGGTTTTGGGTACAGAAGAATCGCTGCATACGATCACCAGAGACACGTTTGTTGATTATTACAAACGGCAATACGCATTGGACAATATCACCATCAGCACGGCGGGCGATGTATCCGCGCAAGAAATACGGGATGAAATCAACCGGTTGGTAGATGGTGTAAAGCAAGAAAAAAACGAACCGATTCATTTGGATACCCAAGAATGGAATGTACTGGATACCTCTGCTGAGGTTACGATACGAAGGGATGTCAACCAGAGTTATTTGCTGATCGGATATCCGACAGAAGCGCCCGCGATTGTTTCAGAAACGATGGCGTTGAGTTGTTTGTCTATCATCTTAGGGGATGGCAGGGCGTCGCGCTTATACCGCCGGTTGAACGATGATCTTGGGATTGTTTCATCCATCGGATGCAGTTATGTTCGTCTGAAACACGCCGGATTGTTTATCATTGAAGCGGTGACCAACAGCGATAAACTGCCGCAGGTTGAAGACGAAATTGAGAACGAATTCAAGAAGCTGCGGGACCGTGTCTGTGAAGACGAACTGCATCGCGCGAAGAGTATAGAGCGGGCCGATTTTTCGTTCAGCAATGAGAAGGCAATTTCGATCGCGAATATATTCGGGTATGGCCATACGGTTTCGAGCATTGACGAAGCGGTGAATTATTTGCAATACTTAGAGGCCATTCGTTTGGATGATGTGGTCAATGTGTTTGACAAGTTTTTACTCCCTCATAGACGGTGCAAAGGCATATTGCTTCCGAGCGCAAAATAATGGTTTGTTTGCTTTTATCAACCGGTATTGCTTATCTGGTGTTAACGCTGGGCCTGGCGGAATGGCTCGCTTTAACTGACCATCAGCGTTGGTTTGAATATGTAATTAATGCGAATTCCATTGTCATCCTCACCTTTTTTACCGGTAACGTTGTGAACGTTTTGAATGTGGTTTCGGCCCGTTCTTCCGAGGCGGAACCAATGGAATGGCTGCCTTGGACGGTGGCGGTATGCACTGGGATTGTGGTTTCTCTTCTCAATTGGCTATGGCTTCCTGTTTATGTGGGATTTGGTTTTATGATTCCATTGCTGTTTTTGCCGTTGTTACTTTACCGGGTAATGCCGGTGGAGGAAGCCGCCAAGCCGCGATTGTTCTCGATGGAGGAGACCTGTAAAGCGCAGGATACGGTTTATATGTCAAAACTCATCCGGGATTTTCGCGAGCGGTATCCCAAATCGAGAGCGTATATGTATAAATCGCCGGAAAACCATACCGCGGGGGGCATTTTGCTGCACAGCAAAGAAGCGATTCCGGAAATGGATGGGAGTTTTATCGAAGTGACATTGAAGTGTCCGTTTACCACGAAATCCGGTGTATTCGCGGAGGGCAGGGAAGTGTTTTACGCGTATCTTTCACGCCATTTGCCAAGCGGCACGATTGTGAGCGCGCTGCCGCAGAAAAATTGGCAGCTGTGGCTGGAAGGATTAACCGATTCGGAATGGTATGACCGAATTGAAGCGTTGAACGATATGGAACCCAATTATCCTTGTTTGGAAGATTATCCCTGCCAATTGACGGATATCACGATTCAGTTTGAACCGTTTGAGTGGACGTAATAATTGAGGAAACCGCTATGAAAAATATCTTGAAATGTACAATGGTTTTATGGATTTTAATTGTTGGTATCAGTCAATCAAAAGTCACAATAACAGCGGAACCGGTCAGAATTATTTTTGATACCGATATGGATACCGATTGCGATGATGCTGGGGCGCTTGCCATGTTGCACAACTTAGCGGATTTGGGTGAGTGTGAGATATTGGCCACGGTTGTGAGTGCGCATTATCCGTTTTCGGCGCCGTGTGTGGAGGCGGTCAACCGGTATTACGGGCGTCCTGACTTGCCGATTGGTGTGCCGAAGCTGCCGGGAGCGAGTACCAACCGCGGTTCGCGTTATGCCAAGCAGATTGCGGAACGGTATGAGACTACGCTCCAAACCAACGAGGATGCGGCTGACGCGGTGGATGTATACCGCCGAATCCTTTCGGAGAGTCCTGATAAGAGTGTGGTGATCTGTTCGGTGGGGTATTTGACGAATCTCCGGTATTTGTTGGAGAGTGAGCCGGATGGAATCAGTCCGATGAGCGGCAGGGAACTGATTGAGCAAAAAGTGAAGGTATGGGTGTGTATGGGTGGCCGGTATCCCCAGCATCTTGATCCGAAAGTGTATGGAAACTTTAAGCCGGATCCGGAAGCCTCGGTCATTGCAGCAACTCAGTGGACGGGACAGATTGTATTCACAGGCTTGGGGAACGATATCCTAACAGGGGAATGTTTGCGGGAATTGGAAGAAGAAAATCCGGCGCGGGTGGCTTATGAACTGTATCTTGGTGACAAACCGGCGCGTCCCAGTTGGGACCCGATAGCGGTGTTGTATTCGGTACGCCCTGAATTGGAATTTTGGAAGCTGCATCAAGAAGGGAAGAATCATATCTTTGACAATGGAACCAATGAATGGCGGGATGGGGAAGCGGAAAATCATGTGTTGCTGCAATTGCAAACGGATTCCAAGCAGGAGTTAGAGAATATGCTGGAAGAGTTGATGTGTGTGCCGCGAAGATAAAGTATTTAACATTCAGAGACCGGCTGGAAGCCGGTGCTACCCGTTTAAATTTGAAAGTAATCCGAAACCGTTATTCCTCATCAGAAATATAGATGGTATCCACCAGATAACCTACCTTGTTATCGGGGATGC
>CAYVAZ010000276.1:0-7061 GCA_964449065.1 uncultured bacterium | reverse complement strand
CTCACCCCGGCCCTCTCCCGGTGGGCGAGGGCGATAGATTCAGCGTACATATAGATGAATAGGCATATCATAGCGTATGCGTAACATGAGTTAGTTTATGTTTTAGTTTAAGTTTAGTTTTCTGGTTCGAACCGTGTTTCATGCTCCATATAGCACGGCCCGATCGTTTTGAAAGCAAAATTCTCATCCCGCTCGTTTAGGATGAAGAAGACCGCAAAGCGGTAACCGGTGTTGGGTTGTGGGCCGTCCGCAAAAGCAGGGGTGATGATGCTGCCGTTGTTTGCGCGCCATTCGTATTCTGTGGCAGAGCCGTTACCTGTCCGGCCCACGTATGCCAATGGGGCTTCGTTCACTTCCGCATAAATGTGTACATCGCGGATATCTTGCGCGCTATAAATTTGATCATCCAGCAGCAATTCATCGATTGTCCATTGAATGGTGATGGCGCTATTGACTAAATCGGTTTCCACTTTAATTGCCGCTTCATACGAAATCAATCCAATACCACTGTTGAGTTGTTCATCCGTTAAGGGCATGTTTACGGGAACTTCGACTTCTCCATTCATGCCAACCGGCCCGAATACAGGGAACCCATCCCGCACTCCATAAACCAAAAATGAATAGTGGCGGCCCGGTTCGGGGCCGGTTCCGCGAAAGGTGCTGTGGATGGTTGGATTTCCTGTTTCCCAAAGCAGTGAAGTTTCGGTTTCCGTGCTTCCTAAAAAGACAAAGGTTTGGCCGATCAATACATAAACATGGTGGTTTTGGATTCCAAGAGAGCCGGAAGGATCAAGGTCCCATTGGAGATAAAGTTCATTCTTGTTGGCGGCATCGTAATCGGTCGCAGTGTTTATATCTGTTGAACTGAATATGTGATCATAAACCATTAGCATGGGTGCGAAGGTTGGTGTTGGAGTAAGAGTTATGGTGGGCGAAGGCGTTGGAATGAATGTGTTTGTTGGCGTAACAGTATGAGTGTTTGTGGCTGTTGGCGGTATGAGAGTATTTGTTGGTGTAGAAAGTATGGGTGTGCTGGCTGGTGTGAAAGTTGGTGTTGGGATGGCTTCCGCGATTACGGTGTAGTTGATGGGTACAACCGCGGTATCGCTGCCATCGTAGGCTGTGAAGGTGAATTGCACTTCGCCTAGAAGGGTCGTATCCATCGTGTAGGCCGCGATGGTGAAGCCCCCGGCTTGGGTGAGGGATTCTTGCCGGCGCGGCGGTGCCTCTTTTGAAAAAAATAATTCGATCGGGTCTCCCTCGGCATCGGAGATAAAAAACTGGAGGGTGAAAGTGGAGTGCTGGGGCACTTGTGCCGGTATGGAGTTGGCTTGAATCACCGGGGCGGTGTTTTCCGGACGCCGGGTGTTGGTTGCGGTTGGTGAGGGGGTGGGGGTGAACGTGTGAGTCGGTGTCGATGTTGGTGTATGCGTTGCTGTGGGCGTTGGGGTATCGGTGGCATTGGGGTCGGGTGTGTTGGTTTGCGTTGGGGTAGGGGAGTGGGTTGGTGTGAATGAAAATGTAGGAGTGATTGTAGGGGTAGGTGTTAAAGTGGGTGTATTGGACGGCGTAAACGTGGCGGTTGGGCTTGGCGGCGCTTCCACATTCAGTGTAATGGAAGCGGAGGATGAAAATTCTCCATCGAAAACGGTAAACGTGAAACTATCGGTTCCGGTATAATTTTCATTGGGCGTATAGTGGACGGTACCGTTGCTGATGCTTAGGGCGGATAGGGTTCCGTTGCTTGGCTGGCTTGCGATGGAAAAACTGAGCGAGTCGCCATCGCGGTCGTTCCCCTCCATTGCAATCAAACTGTGTGCCCCTCTTGCGAGGGAGACCGACTTGGGCATTGCGGTAGGAGGATCGTTGCGGTTGAGAACGTTGACGGTGATTGTTCCTACGTTTGAGTTGGACTGCCCATCGAATGCGGTGTATGTGAATACATCCGCTGCCAGGACGGTTTGATTTTCAATCGATGAGGAGGGGATATAGGTAAAACCACCGCCGGAAGAAAAGGTTTGAATCGAACCGCTTGAAGGAGTTGTGATCAATGCATAGGTGAGCGAATCTCCGTCTGTATCTTGGCCGGTAAGGGAGACGGAGATCGATGAGCCTTCCAATACATCAACGGTTAGATCGCTGACGGTTGGCGGATCGTTTACGGGATCCACTGCAATGCTTACCGTTGCGGTGGCGGTGTTTCCATTGCCGTCAGAAACGGTATAGGTAAAGGATGTGTTGCCGTGAAAGTTTGGCGCGGGTGTAAAGGTGATAGTGTTGTTGGCTTGCGAGATGGTGCCGTTGGTGACCGAAGAAACCCACGTGATGGTAAGGGGATCATGATCCGGGTCTGTGTCATTGGCGGTCAGCGTGGAAGCGTTGATTGCAAGTGTTGTATCTTCATCGGTTGAGAGGGAATCGTTCGCGGCGGTTGGCGGTTGATTGATAGTAATATCTTTAGTGATTGCATTGCCGGTGCCGCCGTCGCCGTCTGTTAGAGTAATGCGTACTGTACGGGTTTCGCTGCCCGAAGAGGTGTCTGTGTTTTCATACGTCAACCGCCTAATGAGCGCTTGTGCCGCGGCCGGGCTTGCATGGGCGCTGGTGAATGTAATGGTAAGCGGTGTGCCGCCTATCCCGCCGGAAAATGAAGCGATTTCATTTCCGCTAAATTCAATGCTGCTGCCGTTCAGATCAATTTCACCGCCGGCATCGCCTTGCGGGCTGATTCCCAGCAAATCGTTATTGTTGATGGAAGAGGGAGCGGTGAGTTCTACCACCAAACCGCCTCCATTAAAGTCAGCGCTGTCGGCATCCGTTGTAGTCGCTTGGGTGGCAAACAGAATTGGATTGCCTGATAAAAATTTCAATAAGGAAGTATTGCCAAACGTGATGACGGGATCATCATTTACCGCTGTGATATCGATATTTACTGTGCCGAGGCTGATGTCGGTGCCGCCGCCGCTGCCGGAATGTCCCCCGTCATTCGCTGTCAGAGTAAAGGAAGCGGCGTTGTCTCCTGAAGCATTGGATGGCGGAGTGTATTGGATGTTGGCCGCGGTATTGAGGTAGGTATCGATTTCTGAAGCCGTGCCTGTGAGCGTGATGCTGGACGTGCCGGAACCGCTGACCGTGACGCCGCCGTTGTCATTGGCTGAGAAGGTGCCGGAGGACACGGAAAGGGTAAGGGTGACGCCGCTTGAGCCGGAATCGGGGTCGCTGAGCGTGATGGCGGATAGATCCACATTACTTTGAGTATCTTCGGTGACGGTGATATCGGAGGGGATGCCTGTTGCTGTGGGATTATCGTTTACAGCGGTGATATCGATGTTGACTGTGCCGAGGCTGATGTCGGTGCCGCCGCCGCTGCCGGAATGTCCCCCGTCATTCGCTGTCAGAGTAAAGGAAGCGGCGTTGTCTCCTGAAGCATTGGATGGCGGTGTGTATTGGATGTTGGTCGCGGCGTTGAGATAGGTATCAATTTCTGAAACCGTGCCTGTGAGGGTTATGGCTGTACTGCCGGAGCCGCTAACGGTGACGCCCCCGCTGTCTGCTGCCGTAAGAGATCCGGCAGATGCAGAGAGGGCGAGAGTTATATCGTTGGAACCGGCATCCACATCGCTTAGCGTTATGGCGGATAGATCAACGTTAGCGGTTGTATCTTCTGTCATGGAGATATTTGTGGGAATACCGGTTGCGCTGGGGTCATCGTTCACTGCCGTGACGGTCATGTTGAATGTTTGGCCGTTGAGTTGGTTGCCGCTGGAGTCTGCCACCCTAAAGCCGAAACTATCGGATGCGGTTTCGCTGTCGTCGTGATCGTAGGTGATGAGATTGGATGAGATGTCATCTTCGGTAAATGTATCATTCACGCTTATCGTGCTGCCGTTGTTTTTCAGTGTCCCATTTGCCGGTAGTGATGTTACGGTAAAGGTTAGGTTGGCGCCGGAATCGGTATCGTCGGATGCATCGAGCGATGCGCTTTTGATGATAACGCCGCCGGCCCCTTCCAGAATGGTCATGCCTTCATTGATTGGAAGTGTAGGCGGGGAAGAATCACCAGATGCTTCTGTCACGGCGATGGTGTCGAACACGGGAGAGAATCCGCCGCCGGAATAGGTGATTTGCAGATGGTTTACGCTCGTCCAGTTGAGTGTGGCGCTGAAACTGTGCGCGCCGAGGGTAATGGTTGAGTCCGCGGCGTCAAAGGTGGTTTGTGTGTTTCCACTGGATAGGTCGGTGAAGATATAAGTGCCGCTGCTTTTGTCGATAAATTCCACAAATAACATAGAGGTGACATCCACCGCGGGAGAGAAGGAAAAAGTGATGGAGTTTATTGTGCCGGCGTTAGGGGATAGCAGGAGCCCGCTGGTTCCACCCAATCCACCGCCGGGTGAAAGGCTGAAAGTGCCCGTATTTGCTGTAACAGTGAGAGTGCCGTCGCCCGTGGTTTGCTGAAGCGTGTTGGTGCCATTCCCTGATGTGCCGCTTTCGAAATCGAACGTACCGGGAAAACCAATGTTAGGGATCGACAAAATTATGATTATATAAAGAAAAAATGTTTTTTGTTGAAACGCGCCATACATTTTACAATCATCTGCAAGGATTTTGTATTTTTGAATAATAACTAAAAAGATAGGGTTGATCAAGCTGGATGGATCCTGTACCAATCTTATACCAACAGAAAAATAAAATGTACGTTTTCGGTACAAATGGTTGGCTGCCGTACAAAAGCAGTTCGATTGGGCTTAGACTTGCTCCCGTTTTTTCATGAAGCGTTTCTATAGTTTTTAGAGTGTTGATCCCTACGGGCTGAAGTGCGCATTCATTTGCCGTTTGGAAGCCGGTGCTACCCGGTTTCTATCATCGGCGGCAGCGACCCCCTCTGCCCTTCTTGCGTCGGACATCTCCCCCAAATGCTTTGGGGGAGACAAAGGCTATTGCAGGCTGGAATCCTGCACCACATTTTTTCTACCGCGAATACACGCCAATTCATGCGAATAACAGCGGGGGTGTTTCCAGTTTTTAGGATAATTTGAGGAAAATGATCTCGGAAAATATGGCGATGGAGAAACTTCAAGACTATAACAAGGCTGCATAACCTGGACTCGCGGAAAAATACCGTCAAACTTTCACTGTCCAGCATGCACTGTCGAGAAGATATTGTAAAGAATGGATACTTTAAAGCCACCAATGATGTGGTGGATGTATCCGATGGACCGGCTGGCGATATCCCCATAGTTATTGTAGGCCGAAAATTCGATGGTCACCGCTTAAAAGAAAAGTATGATATGATTTGGTCTGAATTAAGTCAAAAACTGAATCCCAATGAAGGGGGCAAAGCGTCTTTATCGATTGGCGTCAGTCCCGAAGAACGAAAAGCCATTTAAAAGATATGAAAAATGTATAAGACTTTTTTCTGTTTTTTCATTGTGAATGTTTTGTCGTTCCATATACTGAGCGCTTCTGTCACGTTTACCGATATAACCCAAGAAGCCGGCATCGACTTCATCCAAACCAGCGGCAATCCCCAAGACAAAAAAAGTATCATCGAAGCCAAGGGCGGGGGAGTGGCTCTCTTTGACGCCGACGCCGACGGCTGGCTTGATATCTACTTCGTCAACGGCAATCATTTTGAGGACAAACATCTTGATAAGCCGCAGCCATCCAACATGTTGTATAGGAATAATCAAGACGGAACCTTTACCAATATCTCAGAAAAAGCAGGGGTAGGCGATACCGGCTGGGGCATGGGCTGCGCGGCCGCCGATTACGATAACGACGGCGATACCGACCTCTATGTTACCAATTACGGTCCCAACCGCTTTTACCGCAACAATGGTGACGGCACCTTCACGGATATCATCAATGAAAGCGGCTGCCAATCAAACTTGCTGAGCACGGGCGCTGCCTTCGGTGATTTTGACCTCGACGGCTGGGTGGATTTAGTCGTTGCGGATTATCTGGATTTAGACTCTCTAGACCGCAAACCCGGCGAACCCGCTAAATCCGCCGAATGGCGTGGGTTTCCGGTCTTCCCCGGACCCCGTGCCTATCAAGCGCAGGGAATATCCTTGTTTCGCAATAAGGGTGACGGAACATTTGAAAATGTTACCAAACGCTCCGGCTTATTGAATGTACCAAACGCCTACAGCTTCACTTGCTTATGGGCGGATGTGAATCACGACCTCTATCCCGAACTTTATGTCGCCAATGATTCCATGCCCAGCTATTTTTACATGAATAATGGAGACGGAACATTCGAAGAAAACGGTCTTCTCGCGGGTGTAGCCTATAGCGAAGACGGCACCGAAATGGCCTCGATGGGTGCCGATTTCGGCGATGGCAACCATGACGGCGAGTGGGACCTTACCGTCACCAATTTCTCGGAAGAACCCTATTCCGTATTGTTTGGGTTGGGAGAAGGCATGTTTGAAGATGTTTCTTACACCAGCAAGGTCGGCCATTCAACGTATGCCTCACTCGGCTGGGGAGCGCACTGGATGGATTTTGATAACGACGGCGATGATGATTTGCTCTATTGCAACGGACACGTCTACCCCGAAGCCGACCACCCCGATGTCGATACCACCTACGCCCAGCCCCCGCAAATGTTCGTGAATGATGGAACCGGTGAATTCGATGAAGCATTTAATCTTGGTGAAGAATTTCATCAACCCAGAGTCGGGCGGGGAAGCGCCATCGGCGACATCGATAACGATGGTGATTTGGATATTGTGATGAACAACCTGAATAGCAAAGCGGCATTGTTGCGCAATGATGGCGGCAGCCAAAACAACTGGCTGCAAATCCACTTACAGGGAACAAAATCAAACCGTTTCGCCATTGGCAGCACAGTCTATATTCGCGATAAAGGTTGGACTGCCATGAAAGGCGTATGGAGCGGCTCAGGGTTTCTGTCCCAAAGCAGTATGGTTATGCATGTTGGATTAGGGGATAAAGAATCAGTTGAAGAAGTTGAAGTCTTATGGTCAACTGGAACGAAGTCGAAATGGATGAATGTAAAGGCCAATCAGCGAATCACAATCATGGAAGAATAA
>CAYVAZ010000275.1:0-7072 GCA_964449065.1 uncultured bacterium | reverse complement strand
CTACAGTTTCATTATCCCGTAGGGTTGCGTGAAAGGTCACTCATTGTTTATGTGCAACTTGGATTAATATCACTCTCAGTTCCCGTTCCACCGCTTCTGCCGCGGTGACATTCGCGCTCGCCGGCGACAACTTTGCCCGCAGCATCCGCAAATCCTCCACCATTTCGCGGTATCGTTCCGGGTTCCGCAGCAGCGTCAAGGCGTACCGTGCCAATTGCAGCGGCTGGCACTGTTCTTGAATAAACTCCGGGCAAATGCCCTTTTGCGCGATTAAATTCACCATACCGATATACGGCACCCGGATCAGCCACCGTCCGATCATCACGTTGATCCAGCTGCTGCGGTACACCACCGCCATCGGCAGCCCCAACAAGGCATTTTCTACTGTCGCCGTGCCCGATGAAGTCCACGCGAAGGTCATCCGCAGCCGCTGTTCATAATCCGGGTCACGGCACACCTCAATCCAATCCGGAATCTCAAACTCACGCAGCACCGGTTCTTTTAATGAATACGCCAATGGAAACACAAACCGTGCGTTCGGTATTTCTTCCCGCACCAACTTGGCGGCATCGATCATCTTGGGCAGCATGTTCTTCAGCTCCGTACGCCGGCTTCCGGGTAAAAGCCCGATCAGCGGCTCTTTCATCAATTGCTCATCGCTGGGATACCGCGTCCGGTTCGGCAAATGCTTGGTCATCGGGTGGCCGACAAAGGTAGTGGGGATATCAAAGCGCCGAAAAAAATCCTCTTCAAACGGAAAGATCACAAACAAATGCTGCAACACCTTTCGCATCAAATGCACGCGGTTTTCCTTCCAAGCCCATGCCTGCGGGGCGATGTAATACAAGATAGGGATGCCCATTTCATGCGCCTGCTTTGCCAACCGCAAATGCAAGCCGGGGTAATCCACCAGCAGGATCGCGTCCGGCTTTTCCGCATCCCAAGATTCAAGGGCAAGTTTCCGCACATGACGGATCGCGGGCAGCTGCTTGATCACTTCCACAAAACCGGTAAGCGCCAATTCCGGCAGCGGATATAAAATCCGTACACCTCCCGCCTTCATCTTTTCGCCGCCAAAGCCAAAGAACTCAACATTCGGCAGGCGTTCTTTTAGTTCGCGCACCAATATGGAGGCATGATAATCCGCCGATTCTTCCCCCACGGATATAAATAGTTTGACCGGTCTATCCACGCTTATTCCCAATCCATCGGTACGATGTTGCCGCGTTTCCATTCTTCCAAATCGTCCAAATTATTCCGTGCCCGTTCATAATCCGGTTTGATTTCCAACGAGCGTTTAAAATCGTCACCCGCCAAAACATACTCATTCAAAACCGTCCGTACTATTCCCCGTTGATTGTACAACAAATGCCGCGGGAACCGGTCATCTATCATTATTTCGGTAATCAATTCCTCAAAGTACTCTAAAAATTCGGGGCTGCGGTATCCTGATATCATTGCGGCATAGGCATATTGATAGGCCATTACATCGCAATTTTTTGTTTTCCATATAATCGACAAATAGCGCCATGGCTGCGGATGCCGGGGCTCCAGCGCCACGGAGGCCAGATACTTCCGGGTGGCCAAATCAAAATCCGCTTGGCTGAGGTGATAAAATCCCGACTCATAATACACCTCCCAATTAAAGCGGTCATAAGGGATATACTCCTGCCGCGCAGCTTCCGGCAAGGGTTCCGAACGCCATGCCGTCCATCCGCTCATCACTCCCATCAAGATTACACCCGCACACGCGGCAACAGAAACGTTCATCCCATTCCATTTTATCCGGGAGATAAGATATCCCATCAACATCAAAACAACTGTAACCGCCAACCAGCCAAGCAACCGCGCATAAACATGTCCTTCCCACTGCGGCAATGAAACATGAAACAAGATGCCCGGCCCGATTCCTTCCGGGATGGCTTGAAAGATCTGCGTCCAATATAACGGCTGGCTTAACGGCAGCGCACCGCCAATTTCAGCCATCATCAGGGCAAGTGTCCATAGCGCGCACAAAACCGCCGTAGCTTTCAACCACTTTTTCGGCAACTGATGAAACAGCAGCGCCAATCCAAATACAAACAGCGGAATACAACTGATCACCCGCCGGTTGCCGAACGATCCCCCCGCCCACCAGGCAATATGGCTAGAGAACAAATACAACTGAATCAACACCGGAATGGAAAATACCAGCCCTTTACGCGACAAGAACAATCCAATAACCGCGAACGCAAACAAGGGCGACCACGAAAGCATTCCATGGTAGTGAGAAAACAGCATGTCAAACCACTTCGGCTCCAGCCAAAGCATATCGCCTGACCGCGGCATTGCCAGCCATGAACCATACAGCGCTTTCCAAACCACCAACTGTGGAAAAAACGCGGCGAAAAATGCGCCTATTAATAGTAGTAAACTTAAGACATAACGCTTAATGGATTTCTGCTGCAGCGCCTTCCAACCATCACACAAAAGGGGGATCAAGATAAACATTACGTTATGCGGACGAACCATCGCCGCAAACCCGCAAATCAATCCCAGCAGCAGATAGGTTTGATGGGCAGGATTCTCTTTCATCCGCCGCCATGTATAAAGAAGAAGCGCGGTAAAAAACGCCGAGGGGGCATGAGAATCCGCTGAATTGACATACAAATGATAGGTAAAGGTGCTGCCGATCACATGCAGCAGCAGCGCCCATCTCACGGCTTGTTTGGGCAACCCTTCCAGCAGACACCACTTCCACGTCAGCCATATTGCGCCGAAGCCGTAAAATACCGTCGCGCCATACGTCACCACCCATTTGGCAAACCAACTGCCGCCTTCCTCATACGGAATGCCGGTGATGCCGCACAGCAACTTCGCCAATATAAAAAACGGCAGCCAACACAATCCGGTACCAACCGGCCAATCGTTCGCCGGGTACCCCCGCGGCGTGCGGTAGAGTTCATGCATGGCAAACGTGAAATGCTGATATTCATTGTGGAACGTGATATCCAAATCGTTCACAATGGATTGCGGTACGGCATAATAAAATGCCAAATCCGGCGGCGCGATCCGCACCCGTCCGCATAACAGCAAAAACAACGCAAATGCCAATAACAACAGGATCATCTTATATGACGGCATGAATCAATACCCTTATTTATAATCAGTCTAGTCGCTGACCTCATATCCTTCGATGCAAGAACACATATCACTCATCACTCATCATTCCATTCAAAACACGTTGGCTTTCCGTTTGATTGCATTACAATACGGCGTGAAAGGGAATTTGGGAAGATGAAAAAGAAACCCAAGGCGAAACGGTCTCATATTACTCATTCAGATTCACTGCAATCCCAACCGGTATGGAATCAATTTATTTCCCAGTTGTGGGATCATTCCCCGGTGTGGATGCGCAAGGCGCAGCAGCTGTGGGCAAAAACCCCTCTATGGACGGTTATCTTTTGGGGGTGGGTTATCCTTGCTTCGCTTTGGATTGATACCGCCCCCGCCGAGCAACTGAAAATCGCCGATACCAAACAAAAGCTGATGAACATCGAGTTCTCCGGCATGCGTTTTGAACAAAAATATGCCGACGGCATGCAGTTGATTGTAGAAGCGCCGTTCGCCAAGATCGATGAAGAATCCGATATTTTAATCTTAGACAAACCCGTCTTAACCCAAACCTTCGGTGAGGATGAAACCTATAAAGCAGCCGGAGACAGCGGTATCGTAAATTTAAAGTTGGATCAATCCGCTCTGCCTTCATCATTCGAACAGTTGATTCTTACCGGCAACGCGCGGGCGGAATCAGGCGCTACATCCGTTTCCACGTCCAAAATGATCTTCGATTGCAGTTCCCAATTGTTTTATTGCCCGCAGCGGTACGAGTTTGATTTAAACGGCGCCTTTATAAACGGGGAAAATATGATGTATGATCCCCATACCAAAAAAATGCAAAACCTGAGATAGGAACAAGCAATGAGATATTCTTATTCCATTTTGCTTTTGTTAAGTCTTGCTTTACTTTTCCCGCCATTCACTTTTACACAGGATGAACTCGATACCGTTTTGACGGATGAAAAGGGCAACGAGATCACCATCCCGCCCGATGTGAACATCACGGTCGAAAATCCGACCGAAGAAACACGCACATTTATTTTCACCCCAAAAGAAGAAAACGATTTGGCGCGTGCCCAAATCAATAGGGACGATGAAATTTCGAAATTTTCCGGGAAAACGATAACCTACACCACCGCAAACGAACGGTTTTTAATTGAAGGCAATGCCGCAATCGAAACCGAATCCGAAACTCTGAAAGGTCCCAGCAAGATACAGTTTGATCCCGAGAAAAACTTTATGCTGGTCGAAGGCACCCCGGATAATTGGGCGGAATTTCACTACACGTTTCCCGACGGGCGTGTCATGCATTCATACGGCAAAGAGTTTCGCTTTTACTTTGAAACCATAGACGGCAAACGCGAGCTCAAACGCATTGAAAAACGATCATGACCAACAACCGGGATTTGCAGATAAACGATTGCCGTTGTTTTCCCTTATTAAAGGGATAAAGGGGATCCATTTTTCAAAATATTTGAAATGAGGATATAAATGAACCGCTTGCTTCTATTACCTATTATCGCGTTCAGCTGCATACAAATCGCCGCCAGCCAAAACCTGCAAACCACCATCCCCAGCAAAGAGGGCCGCACCTTTATTATCCCCCCGGGTCCGACTTATGTGATCGATAACGCCCACACCGAAGCGGTTTATGTTGAAATCCAAGGCACCGCTTCCGACCCGGCCCATGCCATCATTCAAGACGGAACCGAAGAAACGCTGATCTACGCGCGGACAATCTATTTTCAACCCAATCTCGATAACTTTCGTTTAACCGGCGGTGCGCGTATTGAACAGGCCGGTTCCATCCTCAATGGTCCCAAACGCATCGAATTCACTTCGGCGGATAATGTTATGGTGTTGGAGGGCTTTCCGGATCGTCCCGCGGGTTATGAATACATCACCGAAAGCGGCATCCCGGTTGTCTCGGATGGTGAAGAAATCCATCTTATTTTCACCGGAAACGAAGAGGGAGACCGCGTTTTAAAAACCGTCAAAATGATCCGCGGCCACCAAGGTTCCCGCATGTTGCCCCGTTCCAAAGCCAACGAGAAAACCCTCCCCCGCAAAACGAGCAGCCCGAATTAATGCAAACTATCGAAACGAAAGAAACCATTGATGAACCTCATAATTTACATGTTCAATACCCTAAAGGGCTTGAATGAAACGGGGCGGCTTCTAAGCTACCTCAATTTGTGGCTTTCATCATTTCTAAATAAAGGCAAAAACCAATGGGCATTCCAATAAAAGCAAACGACGTGCGCGCGGGCGTTAAGGTGGATATCGACGGCGAACTTTATACCTGTGTGAAATACGAGCACCATAAACCGGGCAAAGGCAACACCATCGTGCGTCTAAAGCTCAAGCACCTGCAATCCGGACGCGTCATCGATAAAACCACCCGACCGGAAGAAGCGATGGAAAAGGTGGTGCTCGAATCCAAAGAGGTCCAGTTTCTCTATGCCGATACCGAACTCCACTTTATGGACAACGAGACCTACGAACAAATCGATTTACCGGTCGAGAGCATGTTCGGCATGGAAAAATGGCTGATCGAGAACATGAACTTGACGATTCAATACTACGAAGGAACCCCGGTCGATGTTGAAATTCCGATGCACATGGAATTTGAAGTCACTCAAACCGACCCGGGCTTAAAGGGTGATACCGTTTCCAACACCACCAAACCAGCTGTGTTGGAATGCGGTGTGGAAGTGCAGGTTCCGCTTTTCATCAACGAAGGCGACGTCATCAAAGTCGATACCCGCGACAGTTCCTACATCGAACGGGTTAAAAAGTAATGAAAGCAATGGAAAGGCTCAAAGCGAAGCGTAGCAGCCTACCGGATTTACTTCAAAACTTTCATTATCAAACAACGTTATTTTTCGTGTTCATTCGCGGTTTCACAAAAAAAGGCGAGACAAGCATCCCGCCTTTTTTAAGCTTTTTTTGCAATACCTATTCAATCCCGCATTGAACAACATCCCACACCGCTTCGGGATGTTTGTCCGCAACCTGCAATAACACCCGAACCGCCCCCTGCGGGCTTTCTTTTCCCTCTTCCCAACCAGCAACCGTATCAACACCAACTCCAAGCAATGCAGCCAATTCGGTTTGAGTCAGTCCATACCGTTCCCGAATTCGCAGTACATCAGGCGGGGAAATCACAAAGGTACGCGAAGCCTCTTTTTCCCCACGGCAGATCGCTCCACCTTCCCGAACACTTTCCGCCAATTCTGAAAACAGTTCCTCGTTCATATAATTGCCACTCATGAGTATTCATCCTCTACAATCCGTCTCAACAACTTCAATTGAGACGGAGATAAATTGTCTTGAACCTTCTTTGGATACACAAAAAGCATGATGAGATGATTCTGGGAGACCCTCCAATAATAAATTACTCTTACACCACCGCGTTTACCATGCCCTTTATGCCTCCAACGAATTTTTCGTAACCCGCCACTTCCATTTATAATTGTACCACTTTCCGGATGCAATACTAAATCAATTTGGAGTTGATGATATTCCTCTTGTGATAAATGTTTTTGAACTTGTTTAGTAACTCATGTTACGCACTACATTTTGATATGCCCGTTTTTCTCATCTTTCGCTGAAACTATCGCCCTCGCCCACCGGGAGAGGGACGGGGTGAGGGTTCGGGAGGAATAAACCTTTAATAGGCTATTGCGTCATGGGGAGCAATCGCTCTCTTCGCCCTCATCTCTTATCTTCTCCCAAAGGGCTACTCTCCGTACACAAATCATCTTGAGTCACAGATGTCCCTGAATGATTTAAACCGCGAATACACGCCAATAAACGCGAATAACGACTTTGCCGATTTCAGTCCATCGGATTTCAACCACTATATCGTCTATCATGGACGCGAATAAGCTGGGATAGTTTCTATTTCATGAAATAATACCAAAAGAAATATGGAATGTCCGCTTTCGGTATGTCTGGTGGGCTACCGGAC
>CAYVAZ010000274.1:0-7082 GCA_964449065.1 uncultured bacterium | reverse complement strand
GAATTGGGAGGGCGAGGCTCCCGCCGAGCCACAGGGTTTTCACCTTACCCGACACGTTTTGCCTGACACTGTACTAGCCTCCCCCATTGCATTGGGGGAGGAATAAGAAAATCGATTCGAATTTTTGAATATGCACTTCATATCGCTGACCTGTTATAAATCTTGAAAGAGAAATTGTATGGCGAATAGATTCACTCACCCATCGGGTTTAAATTAACATAAGCGGGTTGGAAACGGAAGACAGGATTGAGGATGGACAGCATGTTTGGAATGAACTGGAGCATAGTAAGGGCAAGGTATTATTTGCCTTTGCAGGCAACTATATACCATGATACTTTAAATCAGGAAAACTACGCATACATCAGGCGGCCTTTGGGGGCAGGGATGGGGCGTCCCAGTTCTTTTGCGGTCTCCATCCACTCTTCAATCACTTGTTGAGCATTGGTAACAGCCTGCTCGTATAGCCATACAGCCGGGCAACTCCGGCACTTCAACCACAAACGACTGGTCTTCTTTGCTCCAATAAATAATCATTTCATATTTAATCGACATCAGAATCTCCGAATCCATACTTGATCAAAATCAATCGTATTTGTTTTACCTGATACGATTTTGCTTGAGTTCCTTTGGGTTGGATATTGATGATCTCTTCAACATTGTTTCTTGAAAAAATGTGATGACTTCCCTTTATTCTTTCTTTAGAGTATTTCAGGTTTGCGTAGACGTTGTGTAAGGGCACATTGCAATGTGCCCCTACGGCAAATGCAATACCAATTTCCTGTCTATCCAACCTTGAATTGCTTTAAATCCAAGCCGCACCAATAACTGACACAATAGTGAAAACTCAATGTTATTGTCAGAACTTCCAATCAGAATTTTATCCCTGAGTTTTGCGTATTTCCTCATTGAATCTAATACCAAGTTGCAATAAAAATGTTAGTTAAACTAAAATAAGCGTAGATGATCATGATGGGCTACGCTTCGCTTTGAGCCCATCCTACATTTTGCGTCACCCTATATTTTAACTAAAGTATACCTCACTTTTTCAATGCAACTTAATCTAAGTCCAAAACGGCGTGAACACCTGCGTTTTTATTCATCCCTGAATTCAAAATACCATAATCGAACCGGAAACGGAAGACAGCATTGAACGTTACTGCATAAGCAAATAGAAGTTGATGCGCTGTTGGGCTTCCATCTCAAAGATTTTGAAGAGCACTTCTTCTTCCACCGGCGTCAGTTCCTGGTCGCGGCGCTGCATCACGCGTTTGGCGACTTCCATGCATTTGTCGAAGCGGTATTCCACCAGCCGGTGCTGCCCGCCCCATGAAAAGCTGGGGATGTATTTCGGAAGAAACAACGGCCCAAACAAATTACAGCAGATCCCGATAATGGTGCCGGTATTAAAGGTCGTGTTGATGCCGGATTTGGAATGATCGCCCATAGATAATCCTAGGAACTGACGCCCGGTTATCACCGGTTCCGCGTTCACAAAGCATTTCACCGACCCGTAATTGTTTTTCAAATCGCTGTTGTTGGTATCGGCACCGATGTTGACCCACATGCCGATGTACGAGTGCCCGATGAATCCATCATGCTGCTTGTTGCTGTAGGAATGAAAAATACTTTCTTCCACTTCCCCGCCGATCTTACACACATCGCCTATGGTGGTGCCTTCGTAAATCTTGGCGGAGGTTTTGATGATGGATTTTTTGCCGATATAGCAAGGCCCTTGGATATAAGCATGAGGCATAATCTGCGCGCCTTCATCGATAAAGATGGGGCCGTCTTCCGCGTCGAGGACCGTGCAGGGTTTTATCTTCGCGCCTTCCGCGATGGTAATCCGGTCCGGCTCCAACAGATAGGCTCCATCATAAATCTGTCCGTCTTTGGCGCCGTTGCATCCAACGTGATGAAAATCGACAGTCAGTTGGTTTTTGTTTTCGTAGACAATATCCCAATAATAGTTGACAACCCTGGCTTCAACCTGTTTGCGGGGAAGTGATGGGAACAATTCCGCCGTTATAATTTCACCCGGTTCAATCCGCTCCATATTTTCGCCGGATAACCGCATAGCAACCAAGGTGTCTTGATAAAAAACCAACTCATCTTCGCCGTCAACAGGGATGGATTGAGCCAGTTCCAGGTTCCAAACCACCCGGCCGTTGATCCATAGCGCGGCATCTTGGTATTGCTGATTAACTTTGGTTGTGCCTTTTCGTTGTTTGACCAAATTGGCGAGATAATCGCGGCAGTGAAAGGCGGTTTCGGCCTTGGGGTAAAAGCTTGCTATCTTTTCACCCAGTGTCCGCACACCGCAGCGCAGGTCATACACAGGACGGTTGTGCGCAATTGGAAATAGATTTTTAAAGCCCTCATCCTCAAACAAGATCAACTGCATGTCGTTCTCTCCTCAAACCCATGAATAACTGATGTAAGACTATCAAAACGATATGCCCTATATACGAATCATTCGCAATATCTATCTCCCTCGCCCACTGGGAGAGGGTCGGGGTGAGGGTTTTAGGGTGCAATAATCTCTTAGTACATAATAGCGCCATTAGGGGCAATCGCTCTATTCGCCCTCATCTCTTATCTTCTCCCAAAGGGAGAAGACGATAGACATTGCGTATTTTTTTAACTAAACAGCCTATCAATAGAATTCATTTTCAATGTAGTAGTGAATGATTCTGTGCGTTACATCACTGCATAATACAAATAGATCGCAACAATTAGGTTTTATCCTGAATTTTCTTTCGTTTGCGCGCCGCGAATTCGGGCGCTTCTTTAATGCATTCCCACAGAATTTTAACGCCCTGCCACAGGTGTGATCCGGTTTTTCTTACAATACTGGGCGGCTCGCTGCCCACATCCACCCAGCCTTTTTCATCCGGCTGAACGGTATTCCAGTTGTTAAAGAGTTTGCCCCAATCGCTGTTTAGGCATTCCAGCACCCGGCTTCTGCCAAAGCGCAAATACCAATACCAGTCATGGTAAATCACGCTGGCGATATAGGCCCAAGGCGCCATCCAGGTTTTCAGCGACCATTCAATAAACGTTTTCAATCTTCCCCAATAAATTTGATGCTGCATACTGGCGGCAAAGGTGATGTTCTTCATTGGGCCTTCAAAGCCCCAGTTTTCCTGTCCTACATCCACATCACCGACGATTTCGATTTCGTTGGGATCGCCGCATCCCAACCCGCGTTCATGCGCCAGCCGGACATACTTTAGGTCTTTCAGGGGATCAAATCCCATCATCTTCGCGGCAATGGCATCGATAGCTACTTGATCGTCGGATGCCAAGATTACATTTTTCACGTAGGGAGTCATACAGCGCGGCCCCGGCCCATCCCCGGCATACGTGCCGTCCATAACAGCAAAAACGCCGCTGTGAATCTTCTTTTGAATCATCAACAAATCGACCAGTGTTTCGTGGATCACTGGATGCGTCCAATGGCGGTGCTCGTTCAGCAGTCCGCCGAACGCGTTTTTCATTGCCCCGGTGGTGTGCGTAAACACATGCGTTTTTACCGTCGGCAAATGAATGATGTTTTCCCCGATAAACCGTTTGGGGATGGAAAACCCTTGCGGATACACTTCATTCAGGCAAAGAAAATCGTTGGCCAAATCTCCGACCGCATCCCGGACATTCACCCATTCTTCGCCTTCGTAGAGATGAACATTTCGAAGACTGTGCGCTTCGACCACATCGATTTGCTTGTTTTCGCGCTCGCCAAGATGGGCATCGATCACTACGGTGCGGTTGTGGCAGCCGTGAATCAAATTCGGATCAAAGCCGTCTTTCTTCATCGCGCGGATCACACCCTCCAGCTGCCAGGGCGTGGTTGAGCATCCCGGAAAAAAGAAGTGCCAACTGATGTTTATCTTCAACGCCGTATCGGCGGTTTTATCCAGCACATTCTGATAATCCGCATGGTTCAATAACGAATGATAGTCTTCCAGCACCGTGCGGGGTGAAGTGCGCAATACTGCTACTTTGGATTTAGCCATGAATTTCTCCTTACCGTTTCAAGCGAACACCGGCATATTGTACAAACGGATACCATTTGAGAAAGTGTCCATTGTCTTTTAAAATTTTATTCTCAGGTAAACTAAGTGTAGTAACAATTCAATTTGTTATTATGAACGGTCGTTTTGGGTAGCACCGGCTTCCAGCCGGTGCGTTAAACAATCCGTCTTAACCCAAATGAATTTGATAGGGTATTGGTATAGATATTTGAACAAACCATAAAGGATAACGAATGAGAATCATAGCAGGAAAGTATAAAAACCGATTAGTTGAAGCTCCAAAGGGATTGCAAACCCGCCCCGCCCTATCGCGCGTTCGGAAATCCATCATGGATATCCTGCAGCCCCATCTGGAAGACGCCCGCATCCTTGATTTGTATTCTGGCACGGGTGTGTTTTCCATCGAAAGTTTAAGCCGCGGCGCCAAATTTTCCTTGTGTATCGAAGCCGACAAAAAAGCCTGTGATGCCATTCGCCATAATCAAAAGAACATTTGTCCCGACGAGCCGTTCCGTCTTATTCATGGGGATGTCTTGCGTTCGCTGCCCGCCCTGCGCCATCAAGAAGAACCCTTTGATGTGATAGCCGTAACCCCGCCCTATAATGAGGGGCTGGAAGACAAAACCCTCGCATTGCTGGAATCGTGCATACACTTAGTTCATGAAGAGACCGTGATTTTTGTCCAGCACTTTCACAAAGATGATATCCAACTTGAGTGGGATGAACTCGAACACGTCCGCGCCAAAAAATACGGCAAAACCAAAGTCGAGTTCTTCATGAAAAAATTGGCCGAAGCCGACGCGAATGACGCATAAAAAAATCCCCCGGTGATGCCGCCGCCGGAGGATTTCGTTCTCACCGGTTGTCCAAAGAATCACACACCATTTTGTATATCGCACTCGTTGCCGGGGACTTTCGCGCCAACCCAAACAATATCACCTAAACTTGTCAATCCGTTCGTCGTCTGGTATTGGAACTTGGGTACGCCGTTCGGACATTTTCCAATGCCCTCTCTCGCACCGCCCCAGTGGTTGATCGAGTCCGGCCCCCAACTATTAATACGCCATTCGTGCCCCCAACCGGCAATGTTGCCGTCATAGCTGTTCACATAATCATACCCGGTTCCCCATCGTTCAAAATCATCCGGATTGGCAAATGTGGCAAACGGATCAATGGGAATGGAACTCAGATAAGCGACAGGAGATGTTAGCCACTGATAGCGTTTTTCGTTCGGCCATTGGTCGCCGCCGGACATGGGATCACGCCAGGGAGGAAATCCGTTGGTATCCAAGCGGTACATTTCCAAAGCGGTTTCCAGCGTCTTCATATCCGACACCGCGCGGGATACTTTTGCCCGCACCTGCGCGTTCAAAAAATTCGGCACCGCTATGGCCGCCAGAATACCAATGATTGCGACAACAATGAGCAACTCAATCAGGGTAAACCCTTTGAAACGCTTCATTGCGTACCCCAAACAATATTCGTGATGAATGCCATACCAAGCATTCTTTTAAATACCATTTTGGATGTCGCAGAAATTATCGTTGCTGACTTTGCGTCCCACCCAAACAATATCGCCAAGGCTGTGGAGGCCGTTGGACGATTGATACAAAAACAATGGATTATTGCCGCCCGGGCAGCCCGAACTTAAATTCCCGCCATAGGGCGCGCGGATGCCGCCCCAATGATTAATGGTATCCGGCCCCCAGCTGTTAAAACGCCAGGCATGACCCCAGGTCTCATTTACAAAGTCATAAGCCGATCCCCACCGCGCGAAATCTTCCGCGGAAAAATTCGTAAAAGGATCTTTTGGCACTGACGAAATATAGGCAATCGGTGTGGTCATCCGGTAATACCGCACTTCATTTGGATGCCAGGCGTCTACAGAACCCGGGACCCGCGGTTGCGCGGCTGGCGGATAGTTGTTGTTATCCAACTGGTACATTTCGATTGCGGTTTCCAGCGTCTTCATATCCGACACCGCGCGGGATACTTTTGCCCGCACCTGCGCGTTCAAAAAATTCGGAACGGCAATTGCAGCAAGTATCCCAATGATCGCGACAACAATGAGCAACTCAATCAGGGTAAATCCTTTAAAACGCTTCATAACTTTCTCCCCAGAAAATTTTTATGTGTCCTTGCAAACAACACAGTTTCAATCCATATTAAATTCCATTTTGTATATTGCAAAATTGCGACGTGGCAATTTCTGACTTGGGCCCAACCCAAACGATATCTCCTTTGCTGTTTAACCCATTGGTTGTTTGATACAAAAAGTCCGGCTGGCCGTTGGGGCAATTGCCGTCACGTTGACCGCCCCATCCGTTCTCATTATCCGGCCCCCAGCTGTTATAGCGCCAAGCATGACCCCACGCGTGACCGGTAACATCCCCGTTGTGACCGCGGTAGTTGTTGACATAGTCATAGGCATCACCCCATTGCGCAAAATCCCCCGCATTCGCGAAGGTGGCGAATGGATCGCGCGGAATAGAAGAAATGTATGCAATCGGTGTGGTCATCCGGTATACACGAACTTGGTTCGGATGCCACGCGTTGACACTTCCAGGTACTCTCGGCTGATCGGCCGGGGGGTATTCATTATTATCCAACTTATACATTTCCATCGCGGTTTCCAGCGTCTTCATATCCGACACCGCCCGCGATACTTTGGCGCGCACCTGCGCGTTTAAAAAATTCGGAACGGCAATTGCAGCAAGTATGCCTATGATAGCCACAACAATTAGAAGTTCGATCAATGTAAAGGCTTTTTTCATTTGTACTTTCTCCCCATAGTAGTTGTATTCATTATAAGGATTGGAAATCAAAAAACAAAGGGGAAAATCGATTGAATAAAAGGGTTTTGCGAAAATAGACATGTGCCTGTTTCATTTTCGGTTCCATCCATATACATTGTGGTTTAAGATCAATCCAGTAGGAGTAATACAATGAGCAAAGTTCGTTGGGGTATCATCAGTACGGCTAAAATTGCTTTGGTGAAAGTAATCCCGGCAATGCAAAAAAGTGACTTCTGTGAGATTACCGCCATCGCAT
>CAYVAZ010000273.1:4615-7084 GCA_964449065.1 uncultured bacterium | reverse complement strand
CTATCGAAACGGATTTAAATCTCGCAACAATACCTACCGTATAGAATTTTGCGTATCATCAGTAAGTAATATTTTTTGGGAGAGCGGCTTTTTGGGAGGGCGAGGCTCCCGCCGAGCCGGAAGTACGCTTTTCATCCCCAATAATCCGAAACAAAATCAGTATGAAACTCCAAGATATTGAAATACTCCCGTTTTTATTCGCGTGTATTCGCGTGTATTCGCGGTTTAAAATTGCGGTGCAGGCTTTCAGCATGTTATACCGCTTCAATGAAATAATATGCGGTGTGCGGTACCGGCTGGAAGTCGATGCTCCCCTTTTATGGAGGAATCACACAGAATTTATTTGAATCCGTATTACTATATACTGCTCATAACGAAAACGCTTTGTGAAGTGACGTCATGATTATCGCCGCTAAGGTCGAGGTGTCATTTTTTGCTGGGATTTTGAAGCACAGCCAACCAACCGTCGTCATACTCAACCTTAGAGCGAATGAGATGCAACCGGTTGAGCGTTGCGATGGAATGGATGTACTCTCTTTCTTCTGAACGAAACCAAACCAAATACGCATGTTCATCCAAAGGCAAACGATTCAAATATTCTTCATAACTCTCATATTGATAATAACTGATATATGCCGGATATTCGTGATAAAGATATATTAATTCAGGGGAATTACTAAATATCTTAGCTTGATGCAATGAGGCGATGGAAGACAATAAAGGAGAAGTATGGTATTCTTTTTTGGTATACCCGCCCACGCCATTCTCCCGAGAATAGGAAATGGATCGCAATGCCGTGGAACCGGTTTGAATGATCCAGATTCCAAATAATAAGAAAAGCAATGATAACAATACTGATTTATGACGTTCTTTTAATTGGCAAATTGTCATGAATGAATCAATTCCCAAGAAAAGGATGAGCGCACAAAACGGAAATACAGGCGAAAGCAAGCGGTTTGAAATATCATCGATTTGGTGAATGGAAGAAAGAGTGATGGTAGACGCTAGATAGAGCGCAATGATTCCCAGTATGAGCAAGAACTGCAATTGGGATGATTTGGATGGTGTTTGAAAGAGATAATATCTATACAAACTACTGAAAACCGCGATAGAACTAATGAACACAATCCCCAGCTTACGAATCCACGAAGGATAGTCTAAGTCAAACAGCCATTGGCTTATAATATCGAAGCTGACATTGAGATTATAGTAAAAGGAATAATCCGATTCGCCTCTGAAACCGGTTACCGTTCCACTGTAAATCATATTTCTCATGAAATAAATCGCCAACGGAATAGTGGATATCCCTAAATATGCCAAGTGATGAAACGCCATTCTCTTGGTTTGAATAAGCCGGCAGAATAACACAATCGGAATCACAACAATTCCCACATAACGTTGCAAACAAATCAACGTACTTATCCCCCCCAAAGTGGTGACCGCATAAAAACCAGAGTGCCGCTCATGAATAGAAAAATACCATACGAGAAGCAATATCAATGCAATAAACAGCGGTTCACTCCAGACAAATGTATAAATGGAAAGAAAAGAAACGGAGGTCAGCATCGTGATCGAATATGGAATGACCAGCCATTTCATGTTAAGTAAGGGCAATAAAATTTGCGCGCTCATCCAAATGGTGAATCCGAAGAGAACCGCGTGAAACCAACGGATGACCTCATTTTGATCGACGGGTATATATTCAAAGAGAAAAATGAAAAATGGAAACAGTGGAGGCCAGTTGAGATAAAGAGAGGAATCAAAACTCACCAATCCTTTTCCTTCCGCCAGGTTTTTACCGACAGCAAGGTAATGGGCAGAGTCAGGCGTGAACCCCATCCCATAGTTTGATGTGGAATACAAAACAATGGATGTTCCGGCAATACAAATAAGAAGCAGCGTCCATTGCAATGGACAGCCAATTGGTTTTGAATGCAAGATATTCAATGCTTTATTTACTTCATCGCGAAGATCAGCGATGGATCGAGCGGGTATCTTCCGAAGCGCGCGCCGTAAACCGCTACCCCGTGCGGCAGGCCTTCATCCACCTCCAAGCGAATGACAAACTCACCGCTTTCCTTGGCCGCATCAACCGCCTCTTGCGATATGGAGGTTGAGACCAAATACCCATACGATCCCGCTTCGCGCAAAAAGCCGTCACGCTTTTGCGAATGCCATGACAAAATGCCGCGATGATCGGCTGAATCATCCGGCAAGTCATACACGCCTTCCGCCACCCCGTTCACGCGAACACGAACCGCGCTGGGATAGGTGTCTTCATCCGTCATGGGATAGGCGTTGCGGTTGGCAGCCGGGTCATGTGTACCGCCGCCGCGCATAAAGTCGCCCGAGACCGTTGAATCATCCATATCCTTGCCGAACAACTGTTTGGCCGACAGTTCCGCTTTAAACGAGACATCCGCTACATCATCCCAATCCAGATTTTCGGGCACAGAAACACGGTATTCA
>CAYVAZ010000273.1:0-4605 GCA_964449065.1 uncultured bacterium | reverse complement strand
GCCATGCCCGGCCCCGTTCACCTTAAGCCCATCCAACACATCCCACTGCTTCAAAGACCATTCGGTATTTGTATGGGATGTGGGATCGATTCGCAGCACACGCACGTATTGACCTATCTGCAACAAAGTTTCATCTTTATCGCGTTCGCTATCGTTCACATCAAAGGTGGTGAAGTTGCGGTGCAGAATTTTTCCTGCTTGGTCCACCAACTGAATCTTCAGTACGGCAAGCGCGTTCTTTTGCGGCATGGTGATTTCTAAGTTAGTAAGCGCTTTGTGCATCCACGGTTCATACGGCACTTCTTGGATGCCCTGTGAATACGATTCTTTGATGCCCAGCGTATCCCAGCCATACAGCTGCCATTTGAGGGTTAAGTCTTCATTCCGCTTTTCGCCCGTCATGTACGATGCAAACAGCGGAACCGAAACCGTCGCGCCCGGTTCTACCGTTTGACACAATTCTTCGCTCATGGCGATGTAATACGGGCCATGCAAATCGGTTAGACTCATTCCGTCGGCCAGTTCATCCATGCCGGTGTATTTTTCGGTGCGGTCAAAACGGTAATACCCGTTCCATTCGTTGATCACATCATGATGCTCGGTATACAGCCATCCCGCGATTTTGGGCCGTTTGCGGAACGCGTTCAGCGAGAGATGATAATCCCAACTCCAATCAACATCGCCGGCGCTTCCCTCATAACCCCACACGTTGCCGAACTCGCTGTTGAGCATGGGCTCATTGCCTTGCTTATACCCCTCGGCATAATTCCAGCCGGAGCCAGGATAGGTGCCTTGAACCACTTCATCCAAAAAGTCTTCCCAGGCATGACCCGGCAGATAGCGGTGCCAGGTGTTTAAATCGGTTTTAACGTGGTCATAGCGGTTGGCGGAATTATCTTCAACCAGACGGGTTGGGTCTAGCGATTTGGCTAGATCCACCATCTCTGCCACCCACTGCTGCGTTTCCGGCAGGTATTGCATGTCTCCATCCACACGTGTCCGCAAACCCCAGGTTTCGTTAAAGAGCACCCATGAAAAAACGGACGGATGGTTGTAGTCGCGTTTGATCATTTCAGTCAAGGCGGTATGGGTTTCACGCCGCATGTTCACATCCGGCTCGCCCCAACTGTTGGGAATGTCTTCCATGACCAGCATCCCCAACTTATCCGCCCAATACAGCTTGCGCGGAAGGGGAATCTTTACATGCACGCGCATGCCGTTCAAGCCGATGCGCCGCGACCGCAGAATTTCATCCCGGATAAATTCATCGCTGGGAAAGGTGTAATAGCCTTCGGGATGGTAGGCTTGATCCAGTGCTATCTCTAAATAGATGGGCTCATGATTCAAAGCCACATACGAATGATCCGTCCCCGGCATGTTCATGACGCTGATTTTCCGCATCCCGAAGTAGGTATCCACTTCATCGGCGTGCAGGTTGCCGCCCGAAAGCGACGCGGTGACTTCATACAAAAAGGGATCTTCCAGTGACCACAAGCGCGGATTGCTGATAGCGATATCAAATTCGATTTGCGTTTTGCCTTTGCCGATACGCTTGGAAACGGTTTTGTTGCCGTTGGCGTTTTTGAATTGGATGGAGAGTTCTAACGATTTCTCTGCCGGTTTATCCAAAGACGCTTTTACGGCCACTTTTTCTTTATCGATATTCGGTGTGAAATGAACCGCCGAAAGATAAGCATCCCCTCGGGTCTCCAAGTACGGTGTCTGCCAAATTCCTCTTGCATTTCCATAACCTTGCTTGCCGTAGAGCTTAAAGCGGTGTTCAGTATCATCCACCCGCAGCACCAATTGATGAATTGAGCCGGGTTTCGCGTGCGGGGTCAGTTCAAACTCAAACGGGGTATACCCGCCCTGATGGCTGCCTAAATCATGCCCGTCGATCCAGGCCTGTGTATGCCAATCGCAGGCGCCGATGACCAAAAAGATTCGCCTGCCGTCCCATTCTTGGGGGATGTGAATCGAGCGCGCGTACCAGGCCACATCGGCTTCATCTTCCACGCCGGAGAGATCCGACCCCCACGGGAAGGGAACCATAATCTGTTGCTCGAAATCAACCGGGCGTTGATGCCAGTTGTTGTAGTAGCCGGTGTTTTCCGGATCAAAGCGAAAGTCCCACTCGCCGTTGAGGTTGATCCAATCGCCGCGCATAAAATCCGGCCGGGGATGCTCGGGTAAGGGAATGACGTCCGCCCAACAAAGCGGCGCGCAAACGCTTACAAACAATGCCGCCAATACCATGATGTGTCGATGCATGATGAAAGATTCCTCCCTGAAAGTTTTGCATATCTATACCATACCAAGACGCAGTAAAATTGGTAAGATTGACCCGTGGTGTCAAGTTGTATTTATTTTAGTGTTTCCGTATGTGGAAGATTGAACGTTTGGGTTAACACATAACGATATCAGCTGGAATGTACGGGGTACCGTTTTACGTGGATGCTATCTATTTTATTACGCATTTTTGACACATCATAGGCAAGTTGCATTCTAAGCCAATGCTCCGGGGTGCTGCCAAACGCCTTGGATACACGGATTGCCATTTTCGGAGACAAGGAAGTTTTTCCATGAATCACTCTGGATAAGGTTTGTCGTGTGACTCCCAGCCATTCTGCCGCATCGGTTATATTCAGGTTTAATGCATCCAGAGTATGCTTTATAACGTTCCCGGGATGTACAGGATTTTTCATCTGCATGGTTTTATCTCCTCAATGATAGTCCACCAAATCTACATCAAAGACCTTTCCATTTTCAAACCGGAAGATGATTCTGTAATTCCGGGATACAAATACAGACCAAAATCCTTTTCGGCTTCCTTTGAGTTCATGAAGGCCGAATCCGGTAATGTCACATTCCTTGATCGTTTCCGCTTCATTTAAAATTGACAAATAAAGTTCTGCTTTCTCAGCGATATCTTTTCTGAGTTTGCTTTTGTCTCCTTTTTCATAGAGCCGTTTTAGCCCTTATCTTTGAAACTTTCAATCATAAAAAATGTAACACGGCATGTCACAAACTGCAATTAAGCTTCACGGGAAAATATAACGGTGTGGAACTCAATAACTCATGTTACGCATACGTAATGATATGCCCGTTATTCTCATCTCCCGCTGTATCTATCGCCCTCGCCCACTGGGAGAGGGTGATAGATTAAGCGAACGATTAGAAAAATGGGCATATAATAATGTAGTGCGTAACGTGAGTTAGGAGAATGAAATCACCATTCGGATCATATCAGCAAGAAAAGCAAATCGATTGGAAAAGACTGAATATTGGAGCACAAGAACATGAGAGACCGTTATGATTTTTCAAAAATGAAAGGCCGGAAAAATCCGTATGCTGAAATGTTAAAATTTCAAGAAATGGTAGAAATACAACAATTAGACCGAATCACATTTGATCCGAATATTATGGGTGGAACAGCCTGTATTTGCGGAATGCGTTTGCCGGTTAGTGTAATCATAGAGCAGGTCGCGTATGGAGTAACCCCAGAAGAGATTTTGGAAGATTACCCATTCCTTGAACCGGAGGATATTGAACAGGCTTTGAAGTATTCTAAGATGATGGAGAGAAAAAATCATTAAGGGACAATCCCAAAATGAAAAACCATCACCGCCGCTCAGTTCGAATACCAGAATATGATTATTCACAAGCAGGGTATTACTTTGTGACGGTTTGCACCTATCAGCATGAATGTTGGTTAGGAGAGATAGTAAATCAAAAAATGCAATTGAATACTTTTGGTGAACTTGTTCGCAAAGAATGGTTGCGAACGCAGGATATTCGTTCAAATGTGAAATTGGATTGTTTTGTTATCATGCCGAACCATTTACACGGGATTGTTGTGATCGAGGATAATAGTGTTCGAAACGCAGGTAGGGGCACGTTGCAACGTGCCCCTACGAAGAAACCGCCAGCGTCTGAACAATTCGGTAACCCCACCTCTAATTCAATTCCAACAATTATAAGACTTTTCAAATCGACAACGACGAAACAAATCAATAGTATTCGTGAGACGCCAGGATATTCCTTTTGGCAGCGTAATTATTATGAACACGTTATTCGTAACGAGTCAGAATTAAAACGTGTCCGAGAATATATTGAAGCAAATCCGGCACGTTGGGATGATGACCAGGAAAATCCAAATGCATTTACGAAAAAAGAATAAGAAATATCCGAGAATGTTTTGAGACGGGGTGTAGGGGCCAATGTCATTGATTTAAGCAATCAAGCTTAAAGACGTAATATTCTCCCCCAAGTATGGGTGAGACACAGAGCCAATGCCATTGACTTAGCACTCTTAGATCATTTCAGGTTTGCGTAGACGTTGTGTGTAGGGGCACATTGCAATGTGCCCCTACGGCAAGTGCAATACCAATTTCCTATTTATCCAACCTTGAATTGCTCTAATTCCTTAAGTCAATGACATTGGACACAGAGGGGATTGTGAAGAACGCAATCACTTATTTTATTGCACAAATCGCCCGGAATTTTATTAAGTCAATGACATTGGGGTTAGGGGAGGGTTGAGTCGATTATTTGAGAAAATGCCTTAACCCCCTCCTAACCTCCCCCATTGCATTGGGGGAGGAA
>CAYVAZ010000272.1:0-7087 GCA_964449065.1 uncultured bacterium | reverse complement strand
TTTATTCCTCCCGAACCCTCACCCCGACCCTCTCCCGGTGGGCGAGGGCGATAGACTCAGCGAACGATTAGCAAAACGAGCATATCATAATTTAGTGCGTAATATGAGTTTTTATGTTGAACATAATCGAAATGTGTTTGCAATGAAAGAGAAAGGGGATCAGGCGGTAAAAAATTTTCATGAAACATTCTGTTCCTTTCAATAATCTATTTTTACATGTTGGAAAACGTTCAAAACAATAATACCAAATTAACTTAATGTTAATCTTTTTTTAATGTTTTTACAGAAAATACATTGTATTCGAGTAGTAGTCGAAAATTTTTGTAGGAGTGAATGGATGAATATTTTGAGTAAGATTGTTTTGTGCCTTTTGTTGTTTGGAATCTTTGGATTGACAGGTTTCCCTGCTTATGCTGATTTTGTTGTTAATTTTCAACAAGGACAAAATGGTTATATGGGCAGTTTGGCTGTAAGTATCGATGCGGAGAATCCGGAAGATAATGACATTGGAGATATTGAACTGTTTTGGGATGGGCCGTCGGATTGGGTGCTTCTGCGCTTTGATGATCTTGTCGGTGAAGCGTTAAGCCAAATTCCTCCGGGCAGCACAATTGTTAATGCCGAAGTCATTTACACCATAACCAATGGCGGTGATCCGGCGAATGTTCATGAATTGTTGGTTGAATTTATTGACGGCAGTTGGAACGACCAACCGTTTTTAACTGCCGGCAGTTTAACCCTAGAGCCGGGAACTCATGTTTCCTCGGATCCGGTAGCAACGGCGCCAGGTTCCGGTCCTAGAGGGCTTATAGAAATTACATCCACGGTACAAAAATGGGTCAACGGTGAATTGCCAAATAATGGAATTGCTTTTGCACCAACCGGCGGCAATGGTGTTGGGATTTTAAACCCGAACGCACCGCCTATTCCAACGGAAAACCGTCCCCGTTTGGTTGTACAAACCCCAATCGGTGAATTTACATTTGAAGATGGTGTCAATGGCTATCAAGGCACTGTGGATACGTGGACTGAAATTTCCATTCCCCTTCGCGATATTGGGCGGGATACACGAGTGTTGATCGATGGTTCTATTGGGGATCCATCGTGGGGGTTTTTGCGTTTTGACGATCTATTTGGTTCAGGCCCGGGGCAAATTCCCCCAGGAACGCAAATTAATGATGCCCGCATTGAAATTTCTATTTTTAATCCGGGAAACTTTTTTACCGTTCATGATATGAATCCGGATATCGAATACAATGAACTATCTAGAAATGAAGCTCAATCATTGGGATTGCTTCCGACAAATGTTGCGACGATGGGCAATCCCAGATCGGTGGCGGGAACCGGTCAAGAAACCATTGCGGGAATTGATTTTATCAATGACCCGACACAATCCGAGAAGATTATCGCGAATTTCTATGATAGCGATGCGTTCCTAGAAATCCCGGCTGCCCTTTCCGTACCGGAAGTGCCGGAAGAAATCATTCCAAACATCGCGGATGAAAATCAAAATCCTCCCGTACAATTTCCCGACCCGGAAAAGCAACCTACATTTTTTGACCCAACAGTATTGGATATCGTGCCGAGCGGATTTGGTGGAAACACATCGATAAATGTTACATCTTCCTTACAGCGTTATTCGAATGGAGAACCAAATAATGGCTGGTTCTTGTTTCATGAAGGCGCGTTCGGCGACCCGGGAGATGGCGTTGAGTTTCGCTCTTCTGAGTGGAGCCAACCGGCACCGCCGACGTTAACGGTAATAACGTCTGCGGGGCAATTCACGTTCATTAATGGTCAAAATGGATACAACGGTGTAGTGGATACTCACATTGATGGGACTCTTGCTGATCAAGCGTTTGGCGAAGACGACAGTTTGATCACAGATGGATTGGTAAGTGAGTTCGGTGAAATTTCAACTCTAATTCGGTTTGATGGCATTCTTGGAACAGGCCCCAATCAAATTCCTCCCGGAACAGAAATTCTCAGTGCAAACCTTTCTTTGGTAACAACGGAACAAGGCGGTGGCACAAGGATTTACGATTTACCTTCAGACGCCTCTTTTGACGAAACCACGACGTGGAATCAATTTGTTTCCACCGTAGGAGATCCGGTCGAATTGTATACCTTAAATGAAGAGGCTGTCGCGCTGCAACAAAACCCGGATGTAGGGTCTGGTGCAAAACTGGATATGAATGTTACATCATCCGTTCAATCTTACTCTGACGGTTCACCAAATGCAGGTTGGATTATCGTTCCACTCATTCCGTTTCTAGACCCAGGCGTTTCCACCGGTGGTTTGGGAAAAGGGGATGATGCTTTGTCCTACATTTCTTCCGAAGGTGGGGAGTTGGTTACGCTTGAACCCCAACCGTTATTGCGAGTCACGGTTGCGGGCGATCCTCCATCAACATCGGTTCAAGACTTTATGATCTATGAATAAAATATGATCTACGAATAAAATAGTTACATCAATCGTGAATGTGCCCGGCATAGAGAATATGCCGGGCTTTTTGTTTTTTAACGTGAATTTATTTTTCAACATGTACGTGGTTGGCAGCTTCGTGGCCGATGTGTTTTTGCTTGCTGCCGATTTGGATGGAGATGGGGCCTTGAAACGGTTCGCGGGCAACCAGAGTGATTTTTTGATTCAAAACGACACCCAGAGCGTCTAAATACCTTAGGAGTTCGGAATCATGATCGTCTACTTCCACCACCGTTCCGGATTGTCCCGGTTCCATTTTGGAAAGAGGGATGGAATCGTGTGGAATGATTTGCCCTTTTTTGCTGGGGATGGGTGAACCGTGAGGATCATGAGTAGGGTGCTTCAAGAATTCAGCCATACGGTCTTCAATATCTTCGGAGAGAACATGTTCCCACTTCTCCGCTTCTTCGTGAACTTTATCCCATGGGACATTCAGCGCTTTTGCCAAATACAATTCAACCAGCCGGTGATGGCGCAATATTTCCAGGGCAATTTTTTCACCTTCTACCGTTAATTTCACACCTTTGTATGGTTCGTATTCCAAAAGATTCAAACCGGCCAGGTTTTTTATCATATTGGTGACAGAAGCGGCTGCCACGTTTAATTTTTCCGCCAACAAATTGGTGTTCACAACATTCAAACCGTTTTGACCGCTTTGAAGTTTATAGATCGTTTTTAAGTAGTCCTGTTCCGATTCACTCAACATAACCATTGCCTATTGTTCATTGGATATGGATAATAGTAGCATGAATTCGTTTTTTCAAACGGGTCGACTTGCCCGGAATGAAATGAGATTACCGACGCCTGGAACTGCTGCCCTTTCGGGATGTAAATGCCATGCGGGGGCCGGTGGGGGTCGTCGACTTGCTTTCTTTTTCTTCCACTTTTTTGGTGAGTACTTCGATCATGGCTTCGAGTGACGTTACCATATTGTGTATCATGTCCAATTCCTGTTTTCGAACTTGCAGCTGTTCACCTAACTGATCGACCGATTGGCTGAGTTCGTTTAATTTTCCTTTGCTGTTGATATCGGTTAAATTGACTTGTTCTTTTTGCAGAACCATAAACGCCTTTTGACAGGCTCTGAGGGTGGAAGGTTTTGCCACTTCTTTCACCGTGCCGAATTCTTTTTTAAGAAAATCCTTCATGCTATCGGAAAAGTGATCGCCAAGGCCGACTTCTTTTTTATATGTTCCGTGCTGCGCTTTGAGTTGTCCCAAAACGGATTGCAAATATTCGGCTGTATGGGATTTGATCATGGATGGGGAAGGTTTAACCGGATTGCTCATCATTTCCGATAATTTAATCTTTACATTATAAAGGTCTAACGCTTTGTCTTCACAAATTTGGCGGCGTTTGTCCAAGAATGTTTCGTTATCGTTTTTATCGGTTTCTGTAAACCCGGTAAATTTCGCGTTAAACAGCCAATCGATATATTGTTTGGAATTCTCTACCGAGCGGTCACAAGCAGCCAATCGTTCATCCCCGCCTTTGCGTAATTCTTCTACCAGTTTTTTTTCGCTTTTGTTGTGAATTTCCGTTACTTTGGCTTTGCCGCCCGACTCTTGAAGTACGTTTTGAATTTGGTCGACTACCAACCGGCCGTTGACCATCCGGGTTACAATTTGTTCGCGTTTCACTTCCGGATGCGAGCGAAGATACGCATCGATAATCGATTCTTTCATTTCTTCGGCGACTTTAGCGTAGTCTCTCATCTCAGACCTTTCAAGAAAGTAGTTTAAAATCAGATTGACTATACACTTTTTTTAAGATTTTTTTACTTATAGAGATCGTGTACAGATAATGGTTAAATGATTGTAATAGGTAATCCGTTTGAAGAGAAGTTTTCCCTCCCAAGCCTGCTAAGGTTTACCCACAACTATTACCGGGCGTTGTTTTGGGTTATGTCAGGGTGTTCATTTGGGGCACTTTCTTTATCCATAACGGTGCTGCCACAAATAGGTTTGAATTGAAATGAACGGTACTTCCGGCTCGATGGGAGCCTTGCCTTCCCAAAACGAACATACTTTTGAAAACAACTATCGATTTCAGTTACGTTTGTTTCACATATAAGCAAAATACGCTTTTGGATTACGCTTTTGGACGTGCGGCTTTCCAACCCTTTTCCAGCCAATTCTGCATTTCCTTGACCGCTTCGCCATAGTCTGCTTGATCCACCACGTTTATGTTTTCCATCGGGTCGTATTTATGGTCATAGAGCATTTTTGCATAAGTATCCCCATCATCATCGGTCCATTCGGTAAAGCGGTAGCGTTCTGTTTTGACGGAATCCCCTTTGTAAAACCGGCTGAAAACCGCGGGTTTCCATTCCCGCTCCGGTTGCTCCATGAGAGGAACAAAACTGGTTCCCTCGCAATGTTCGGGAACAGGCAGGCCGGCCAAATCACATAAAGAGGGATAGATGTCGATAAATTCAGTTAAAGCGGGTGTTTTTTTGTCTCCACTAAAACCAGGGGCCTTTACGATCATCGGTACATGCAGCGAGGTTTCGAAGTTGCAGTGTTTGCACCATAAGCCATGCTCTTGCAGGTTCCAGCCGTGGTCGCCCCATAAGATAACGATGGTGTTTTCATCTAATTCCAAACGCTTGAGTTCAGCCAGCAATTCCCCGACTAAGAAATCGGCATAGGTAGTGCAGGCATAATAACCGTGAACCAGCGTACGGGCCATTTCTTCGCTTAAATCTCCGTCTTGGGGGATACCGTAATAGTTGCGCAGTTCGCCCCAATTGTGCAGCGCAGAATCGGGAGCGTTTTTCGGACGAAACGGATTATCCGCCATATCCAAATCATCTTCGTTGTACATATCCCAAAAGCGTTTGGGGGCGTTAAACGGCAAATGCGGCTTTAAAAAGCCGGTGGCTAAAAAGAAGGGTTCGTCCTTGTCTTTCAAGCGCTGTAAATCGATCATACTGCGTTTGGCAATGCGGCCATCGAAGTAGTCAAAGTCACCCGCTTCGCCTATTTCATAAGCGGGGCCGCGTTGGTTGTGACTATTATTAGAGATTTCAATATTTTCGGGATTGAGATAATTGCGCCAGCTGCCGCCTTCCCGCCGTTTTGGCTTCCAAGGTTCTTCCGTCCACGCTTCGATGTCATCGGTGCGGTGATGATAAATCTTGCCGTTCGATACCGTGTGGTATCCCTGCTGTTTAAAATGATGAGGGAGGCTCAGAGCATCAGGGGCGTCTTCATCTTTCTTGGTGCTATAGCCTAAAAAGCGGTTGCGGTTGGGACGTAAACCGGATAGCAAACTGGCACGCGAAGCCCCGCAAACCGGCACTTGGCAGTAGGCTTGGGTAAATTGGATTCCCTCATGCGCGAGTCCATCGATATGAGGAGAAATCATTTGGTGGTGTCCGTAGCATTTCAGCTGCGGGCGAAGGTCATCAATCGCGATGAATAGCACATTGGGCTTTTGCTGTTCAGCGGATTTAATGATGGAGGGAAAAGCGATGCTTCCGGCGGTGATTCCCAAGGTTTGCAATGCATGGCGGCGGTTGATGGTTGAGCGCATTTGATCCTCCCGAAATGTAGCGATGTATCAAAGTTTTTGTTTAAATAATCGACTCTATCGTATCAGAATGTCTAGTTTCAATAAATGACTTTCTAAGAAATAATTTAAGAAAAAGAGGATTGGTTTTTGTTTTTGATATAAAATTGATCTGACTATACTGAACGAAATTTCAGAAAAAAAATAGAAGTCAAGTTAAGAGGGCTTTTAATGAATACCTTAACCATATCAAATATTTCAGATGATTTGAAACAAAGACTACAACAAAGAGCTTCTTCAAACCAAAAATCAATTGAAGAAGAAGCGAAAAGTATTTTGGAAAATAGTTTGCCTGAACTAAAACGTAAATCTAAATCCGTGGAAAAAGCTAAATTAATTTTAGAGCAAAGCAAACACCAAGCACACACAAGTGGAGTTGATTTAAAACGTGAAATATATGGAACTTAGGTGATACAATTTGGATATTATTGTTGATGCATGTGTAGCAATCAAATGGTTCTTTATAGAAGAATACAATACAGAAGCATATAAATTACTACATGAAGAATTTACTGTCTGCGCGCCAAATTTTCTTTATCTTGAATTCTCTCATTTTCTGTACAAAAAAGTGAATTGCCGCGTTTTAATTTTGGTATAAAAAGTGATACCAAAATTTCAACATTGAAAGAATGTCGATATGAAGAATACTTTCAAAGAACAAACTGTAGTAAAGGATGGAGGGGCAATAGAAATTCAAAACCCTCATTTGCCTAAAGGTGCTTTGGCAGAAGTTACTATAGTTTTGTCCTCAGTTAATGAAAGCAATTCGAGTTCTCCACTCAGCCAGTTTTTTGGCAAAGTAAAAAACGGTTTCACATCCGCTGAAGAAGCGGATGCATTTATCCGTTCGGAGCGGGATTCATGGGATATGATCTTCAGGGGATACGGACAACGTCAGGTTATTAGTTACCCGATGCTATTCACATAGCCACAAGTAAATATAGCCACAAGTAAATATTGTGACTGCAATTATTTAACTGATGTTACGCAATCCATGATTGACGTTTGCTTGAAAAATGGTTTTTGTTG
>CAYVAZ010000271.1:0-7094 GCA_964449065.1 uncultured bacterium | reverse complement strand
ATTGAAGTTTTGCAGTTTATTTAATTTGAACCTGAAAATCACCTATTCCTTCAAAAATAATCCTATCCATATCAAGGGATTTATCTTTTATAAAAGAAACAGATTTCCCTTTTTCATCAGTCACTGTTACTTCACCAGACATATTCGTGAATGTCAAAAAGTTTTCGCCATATCCTTTAATTTTATAAATGATAGTGCCGTTGTTTTCGGCAGAAATAAGGCTCACATTAGATGAGGCAAGACGTGTTAAGGATTTGGCCGCCTCCTCCCTTTTAACAACGAGGTTGTTATTGCCTTCGCTAAGCATGTTTTCAGGAATTTGAAACGTGTTGATAATTTCTTTGTTGTTAAGCAAAATGCGTGAAATTTCACCCGTACCTTCGTACGTGTATTGTATCAAAGCTTTTTTGTATTGATAGTTTTCAATACCATTAATAAATTTGGTGTTTCTTATTGCAATACCAAATGGCAATCTTCGTAGTGCCATATTGGTAAGCGACGAGAACCATGGTCCCATGGTAAAAGGCTGGGGGCGTATTACATTGGCGGCATTTACATCAACGCCCGATTTTTCTAACATTGCATAAGCCATAGGTAAAACTTTTCCGGATTTAACCGATTGCTTAGTCATATAATTCATGGCTTGCATTAAGGCATGATCATCAAAATATATATTGTCTAGTGATGCATGAATACAGAAAAAGGCCGCAAGAAACCAAGAATCTTCGAAACGCAATGTATCGAGTAGGTTTCCACCTATTTTCTTTGCATCGAAATAAGAAGGAACAAACGGTGTGAGCGACAAAGCCCATTGGTAATCGTTATAATCTAAACCATAGCCTTCGGCAGATATTTGGTTACCATCCAGCGTAATTAGTGTGCCATAGTTTGGCATTTCGTTTTCGGAGAAGAATGGCTGCATGTTTTTTTCTATGATGTCGGCCTTCTTTAAAAATTCACCGGCATTTTCCGGATCCATTGCGGCTAACATCCGATAAGTAGAATAAGCAAGCATGTTGATGTAGATATCGTAAGAGCGTATAATATCAACTCCTTTGTATTTTTTAGGATGCCACTTGTCGATATATTTTCCTATTGCATGGTCCCAGTTGTGCCCCCGGCTATTCATCAGTGGTGTCTCGCAATAATAATAACGTCCGAATAGCCCCATTTTTTCATCGAAGCAATATTCCTCCAACCATTTGTTCGCATCTTTTAGCGTTTGCAGATATTCTCCGGAAATGTATTTTGTATCGCCGGTTTGTGTCCAGTGCATGAATGCCGAAAGAGTTGCATAAAACAAGCCATCTTCTTCCCATTTATTAATCGGAGTACCGACTAACTGTCCAAAAAACTGTCCGGCAGGTATTTCATCCTCAATTACCGTAGGGTTCTTGAGCAGGTAGTTTGTCCATATATCTACGGGCTCAGTCCAACCTGTATTTGCCACATAAGCACTTGCCATGCCTCCGTCGCGAACCCAAATGAGGTAATAAATTTCTTTAATACTGGCGCGTATAGACCCGGATTTATCTTGCATGGATACCCAAATACGTTTGTTGATGTCCATAAGTTTTTGCAACTGATGATCATTGTTCACCAAAACGTGTCCGAATTTTGTTTTTTCCTGAATTATTTTTTCTGACTGCGCTATCAGTTGATTGGCGGTTTGTGAAGTGATTTTCTTCACCATTTCCGGAATGTTTTTTTCTTTCAACTCAGCAGCAATAACCATAAATTGTTTTTGATCAAGGTTAACACGGGCATAAACGCTGCGTCCTTCATCAATTTGCAGTTGTTTAAAGAATTCACCTTTACCACTACCTAATCCCGCAGCAAATGCAAATTCGTAACCACGGTCGGGATGGGATGCAATAAAGGATGTTGCCGTCCTTTCAATCATTTTATCCTGTTTATCGGTTTTTAAATCGACCGCTTCGGGATTGTCGAACCATACCAGAACCGCAGGATAATCGTATAAAGTGGCTATATGCATTACCTGATTACGGTAAATGATTTTAGAGTAAAAAGGATCATAATCACAACGCACATAAGATTGATGATCCAGTTTGGGGAAATTAATTTTATCGAATACAGAAGTGTGGTCATCGCGGTTAGAGAAGTTCCTGTCGAAGTTATCAATTGATTCGCCTGCCTTCGGAGAAATCCAGATATCGAGATTTCCGGTTGAAATATTTAATTCAATCCTCAATCCATTAGGATTGTGCATTAAAAGTTTTGTTTCGGTTTTTGTTTGCGCTGTTGCCAAGAAAGTGCTTAATGACAACATTAGCAGACTTAGCGTTTTTAATAATTTTGATACTTTTTTCATTGTTTATTAAATTTCAATGTGGTTATCTTTGGAATAATGACAAACATTATCTTTAATTTTATTGATGATATGGGCTATACTAATCAAGGTTACTTTGTCAATCTTTTTACGAAACGCCTAATACATATTATTCCTCTTGCAGTAAATGATAGATACTATTCAAAAACTGCAATAGTAACTGTTCTTTGCCGCTATGCATTCATCCTTCTCAGCCCTTCCTGTTTGTTTTTGTTCCGATGATAAAGCACTTCATACACCGAATCCCATTCGTGATGTCCTTCAACCTGCACAATTATCCTAACCCGGTCAGATTTCCAGGAAGGCAGAAGAAATTTTACTTTTGGTCCCGGCTTATTCTGATTGGCTTCTGCACCCTCGCAATGCCAGCTCATGATGGATGATTTCTCATCACCGGCAATCATTACTTTTATCTCACAAGGTTGCACTTGACTGAAGGAATCGTTAAGTAACCAGATATCAGCTTCAAATACTTCGCCCGCTTCCCATAGCAATTTTTCTATTCTTGCACTGGCCAGCACCGGACGGCACGATTGCTTCATGGCATAATAGGCAGGTTTTGGTTCCAGCGGCCATGAAATGGCCGAGCCACCTGCAGCACATGGCCAGGGTTCGTTAAAGCACCAGTTTAGCACCATTGAGCAGTAGGGTTTCTGACGACGGCCCTCTTCAAAAAGGCATTGCATTCCGGTTATTTGAATAAATTGTCCGTTTTCAACCAGCTGCTCCAGACTTTCAGCTTTCCCGAAATATTTCTCCAACATGCTCAATAAAAGGTGGGATTCAGGCTCCGCATCCCAGGCACCAAAGGCGTGATGATCTTCCCAGGCAGTGCCGGGTTCTGGAGGGAAAAGCTCATTGGCAGGAATGAAGTTCTTCAGTAACTCCACCGAAGCCGGGCCAGTTGAGGAGCACTCCGAATACGCGGTATTGTGTGCCTGCATCATCTTTACAAAAACCTCTTCTTTGGTTACCGGGTCCAGAAATCCGTATGGCCCATGCCCCATGCCAATCATGGGAGCCGTTGCCAGAAAAGGTGTTTGCGGATCAAGCTCGTAGCAAAGCTTGTTGAGTAAACGCAAGGCTGCCGACTGGTCTGTCATGCCCGACCATACATTAAACAACTCATTGCCACCGCACCAAAGAACTACAGAAGCAAATTTCCTTAATCGCATGATGATCGCAAAAGATTCCTTTTCAAGAACATATAAATATTCTCTTGTACCCCTGTAATCATTGCAGGCAAGCGGAAATTCCTGCCATACCAACAGTCCTTTTTCATCGCACAGTTCATAAAAACTATCTTTGTTCACGATGCCCCCACCCCACACTCTTAACATGTCAAGGTTAGCATCCACGGCTTTGTCAAGCAATTCGTTATAACGTTCTTTTGTAATGATACCCGGAAATATTTCCGGCGGTACCCAGTTGCTGCCTTTGGTAAAAATTCTTCTGCCATTGATCTGCACCGTGATGGGTGCGTTGCTTCGGGATTTAGGAAAATCAGTGGGTTCGTCCCATGTGCCTTCGTTCATTACCAATTCCACTTTTCTCATCCCAATACGGTTTTCGGCTATATCAACCGGCTTTCCATTTTCGTGCAATTCCAGCACCGAAGTATATAAGGGTTGATTGCCATAAGCATGGGGCCACCATAGTTCAATATTATCCAAAACAGCCGCTATAAATATTTTCTCATTCTCAATCCTGCCTGTTTTCTCGACAAGGATTTTACCGTCAGGACTAATTATTTTCCAACAAAAAGAACTGCCACTTTCCGGCATCACAGTTATAGCTTCTATGCTTAGGTTTGCCTTTGTGAAGTCTTTCGATAAATCATAAGAAACATCTGCTTTCAAAATGCGGTTGGCAGGAACTACTTGCAGAAAGGTTTCATCCCATATTCCAAGCGGAATTAAACGCGGGTGCCAGTCCCATCCATAACTAACAGCTGGTTTGCAGCTTTGGTCTGCCTGCGAACGATCCTGTCTTTCAGTTTGCGATTTGGGGACAGGAAAAATGATTATTTCGAGTATATTTTCATTTTGAATATTTTCTGTAATGTCCAGCTCTATGGGTCTAAACATTCCCTCATAGCGATAAATTGTTTTATGATTGAGAATTATTTCGTATTGATAATCAATTCCCCTGCACACGAACAACAGTCGCTTGCCGTTATCCAACCCGGGATTTTTAAATACAGTACGGTAAGTCCAGCACTTGTCTTCCATCCACAAATAATCTTTCCAGTTGTTGCCATACCAGTAATCACCGTATTCCTGCGCTTTGGCTACATCCAGCTGCACAGCCCCGGGAACAACGGCAGTTATTAACCGCTCCGGTTTTTCATTTTTTTCTGAGTGATGGCCAACCTGCCAGGTCACATCTATTATTTTGCTTTCCATATTTTTATACAATAATAATGATTAATTATGATTATTTCCTACATTTACAATCAATCGTGTAAAAGCAATATTCAAATATGTTTGCAGAGGAAAGGCATAAAAAACTACTCAGTATCCTCGGAATGAAGGGGGAAATGACAGTGCCCGAAATTGAAGCCGAGCTCAGGGTATCTCCGGCTACTGTCCGTCGCGATCTTACCCTGCTTGAAAGATTGGGAAAAATAATTCGTACACACGGGGGTGCCATGCACCCATCGGTATCTGAAGGAGAAATCACCTATCAGCAAAGAGCCATGGTGAACATCAATGCCAAGGAACAAATAGCTCAAATAGCGGCATCGTATGTAAAACCCGGTAGTACGGTTTATCTTGATGCCGGAACCACATGCCAGGCACTGGCAAGATTAGTGAGAGATCAAAAGGGATTAACCATATTTACCAATTCTTTACCTCTGTTATCACTAGCCAGAAACAACGGCGCAAAAATTTGCGTGCCCGGAGGCGAACTGAGAATACCGAGTCTTTCCCTGGTAGGCAGCATTGCCATAGATTGGCTGGAAAACATCCATTTTGATATTGCATTTATTGGTGCTTCAGGGTTGCATAAATCTGAAGGGGCCAGTGTGCCTTCCTTCGAAGAAGCATCTATGAAACAGGCAGCAATGCAAAGAGCTGAGTGCAGCATTCTTCTTGCCGACTTCTCCAAGTGGAATGTACCACAGGCTGTGCTGTTTGGAAAGTGGCATCAGTTTAATACATACATAACCGATCAGAAACCTGATAAACATGATATTATTGGCATCAAAGATTCTCATTGTCATATCGTTACCTGTTAGACGCGCAGGTTGATTTTTTTGTCTTTTACTGATTATATATGATTGTTTGTATAATCAATAATCATATTTATTCATTCTTATTAAGAATAGCATGATAAACCCACACCCTGTATCAAATATCCATAATAGAAATCCAGGTCTTTTGGTTTTTGGAGCTGGTTGTATTGGCAGAGGCTTGCTGGGGGAGCTTGCCGCAAAGGCCGGTTGGACCATTATGTTTGTGGAAGCAAACAAAGAACTGGCTGCAGCATTAAAAAACAAGACATACTTCAAGGTTAAACTGACAGGCAGAGAAAATTTCGAAACCAAAGTGCATGACTACAGCCTCATTCATCCTGATGATACTGAAGCCTTACAAGATGCTTTATCGGTCTGCAGCATGACAGCAACCTCGGTGGGTGGACAGCACCTGGAGTCGGTTGCAAAAAGTATGGCTCCTCATATTAAAAACCGAAAAAAGCCATTGCCAATACTGTTGTGCGAAAACTGGCCGCAAGCCGACCGTGTGATGGCAGATGCCTTACTGAATGAAGGGGTGTCTGCTGATGCATTCATCACCGTGCCGGTATCGGTAGAGCGGATGGTACGGGACATTGAAAGCAGCACCGACTTAATTGGGGAATCGGGTGAAACGGCATGGATAGATAGTTCTTTGCTTCCTGCTAACATTGATATGCTGCCCGGCTTAAACCTCTGTAAAGATCTGACACCCTATTATGCACGCAAACTATTTACCAACAACGCAGGCCACGCAGTACTTGCCTATGAAGGTTTTTTGAAAGGATACAAAACCCTGCCCGAAGCACTAAGCGATAATGAAATACGCGAACGGCTCATTGGTCTGCTAAACGTGGCAGTCGAAGCTCTTTCGTTAAAGTATGGATTATCACACAATGAACTCACGGCACATACCGATTCGCTGATTAAATACCGGTATGCCAATGCAGCCCTTGCCGACACCGTAGAACGTGTTGCCCGACAGCCCATCAGAAAGCTTGGTTCCAAAGAACGTCTTGCCGGATTGCTGAGCATAGCAACACAATATAAACTACCTGTACAACCCGTATGCCGCACCATAGCAGCAGCACTCCATTACAATCATGCAGATGATAAAGAGGCACAATTGCTTCAGCAAAAACTGAAAAACGATGGCATTGCAAAAACGCTGTACGAAATAACAGGTATATTGCCCGAAAGCGAAGAATTTATTATGATTTTGAAAGAATACAACGATATCAAAGTAAAATATTATTCATTAAATTTTTAAATAGTTATGAGCACATTCAGAATTTTTTTAGACACTGCCGATTTAGGGCAGATTAAAGAAGCGGTTAGTACCGGACTGGTTGACGGCATAGCCACCAACCCCAATAAAATTGCACAAAGCGGCAAATCGTATGCGCAGGTGTTGGAAGAAATAAGGGCGGTTTTTGCCGGTCCCATTGCCTTTCAATCCATGGGGCGCACCACGCAGGAAATAATTAACCATGCCCTTGAAATACA
>CAYVAZ010000270.1:0-7119 GCA_964449065.1 uncultured bacterium | reverse complement strand
TTATAAAAAAACCATTTTCAAGCAATAGTCAATCATTGATTGCGTAACATCAGTTCCTAAAATACGTTTAGATCGATGTTAAGTGATAGACAAACCGGCTGGAAGCGGACGCTCCCCAACAAAAACATACTAGCACCCCTCTATTCTTGAGGTATTGGGATTGCGCCGATGCCCGGGCGGTCGGGGAGTTCGATGATTCCTTTGTTCAGTTTCATCCCGTCGAAGGGGTCATTCGCGAGCAGTACCGCTCCGTCTAAATCAACATAATCTACAAGCGATGAAATATGCGCGGCTGCTGATACGCCTAATGAGGATTCGATCATGCAGCCCAGCATGACTTGCAGGCGGTGTTTTCTAGCCTCTTCAATAACTTGCAGAGCGCGGTAAATCCCGCCGCATTTTGCCAGTTTTACGTTGACGCCATCAGCGATTTCAGCCCATTGCGCGACATCACCAGGGCTTTGCACGCCTTCATCTATGATGATGGGGAGAGATGTTGGATTTGTTTCCCGCAACTTTTTGTAGGATTCAAGATCACCACTTGGGAACGGTTGTTCAACCAGTTGTACGCCAAGGGCTTGTAATTGGGGAAGGTATTGAACTGCTTGATCGAATGTCCAACCTTCGTTGGCGTCGATGTAAACCGGTTTATGGGACTCGTTCCAAAGGGCTTTCAAAATTTCGATATCATCTTGCGAGCCGACTTTGATTTTGAGAATGGGGAAATCACCAGCTTCTTTTAACTTTTGAAGCATGATATCTTTTCGGTCCAGTCCGATGGTGAATGAGGATTGAATGTATTCGGGTTTGGGGAGTTGCAGGTATTGGTATAAGGGCATTTGGCATTGCTTAGCATGGAGATCATATAAAGCCAGGTCGATTGCCTGAATCATACCGGAGAGCTGTGGATATTGCTCAATAAGCCATTCGATTACAATGCTGTGCGCCCGTTTTTTGTTCAGAAGTTCCGGCATGGCCAGTGCGGCTATTAGCTGCATGTCTTCTACGGTTTGGCCGTGATAATAGACGGGGGCGCCTTCGCCGTAGCCATCATCCCACTGGATAAAAAGGTTGTGGACTTCTTTTCTTACGCCGCGTGAAATACCGAAATCATGCTTCAGTTGTAACGTTTTGGTTTTTATAGAATACAAGAGAACTGTCCTATTGAATGAAGTGGTAGTAATCCAGTCAGCCGACTATACCAGCAATATAATCGTAAAAAGAAAAATTTAAACGCCGTAAAATATTGTTGCTTTTAAAAAATGGGTTTACATTATACATAAATGTTTTTGTATTTTGTTCGTAGGGATTATACCTTTTCGTTTTGGAGTGTTTACAGAATGCCGAGCGAAGCCGCAAAAAAGTATTTTGACCGGGGTCTGGCGTTTTTTCACCGCAATGAGCACGAAAAGGCTGCCGATTTGTTTAAGAAAGCCATATTTGAGGAGCCAGACTATCCCGAAGCGCTTTATAACTTAGCCAGCTGCCAGGCGGTGTTGGGTGAAGAAGAAGACGCGTTTATCTATCTCGACCGTGCTTCCAAACTGAATCCACAGTGTTTAACCTGGGCAAAAGAAGATAGCGAGTATGACAACCTGCGTAATGACGAGCGATTTCTTCGAATTTTTAATTCAAACAATATTTTGGGGAAAGAACCGGATGAGGATGAAGATGCGGCAATGATGCAAGAAGAAGCGGTTGAAGAGGAAGAAGAATTCGGTCCTGCGGAAATGCCTCAAGTCGGACCCGCGCCTGTGGAAAAAACTACCGTTGCCATGCCGAAATTGGATGATGCTCAGACCAAGGCGCCAGAGATCGTAAAACCGCAAAGCAATCTGCCTCCATGCGCGTCTTGCGGTGGAATCGTGGAGGGAGAAATGATCCCCAGATACCCACTATTTATCAGTGCGGGATTGATCTTATTTGGTTTATTTCTTACCATAATATTTCTTAGTTTTATCGCGTTTATTGTTGGGTTACCAATAATTATCTACGGATGCTATATGTTTTTGCAGAATGATAATGTGTGGGTATGCCAAGTGTGCGGCGCGAAAGGGAAATCAGCCGGACAGCCTAAGGCTGGGAAAAAGAAAAAAGGGATTCCTTCACCACAACGGGCGAGATAAAAACTCGATTGAACCCATGCAGATAAAAACAGTTCCTTCGGTTCCCCTCAATCCCCCTTTATAATGGGGATGTATAAGAAGCAGTGTCTTTGAATTCAGCAAAGCCTATGGCAGAGGTGTAATACCATTTTCAAATAGAAAAGTTCACTATGAATAACGGAACGGAAAATAGTATTCATAATAGTGTAGGCATCTTGCCTGCAAAAGCCTTTGTCTCCCCCAAAGCATTTGGGGGAGATGTCCGACGCAAGGAGGACAGAGGGGGTGCGAAGAGAACCATAAACCATAAAGATTCAACCTGTTAAAGAAGTATTTTCCTTGGCAATCAAACGAAGCAATCTGTTAAGCCGTTTTGATTTTAGTGAACAATCCAAATTGGAAACGGTATAATACCATTTGCATTTTGAATTGCTGGGAAAAATATAGTAGCAGGCGGGACGCCTGCACTACAATCAGCCTAAGAATCGTTATTGGTACGATTGGTGGGCTACGCTTCGCCTTGAGCCCACCCTGATAACGAACATACTTTTGGCGACCACTTTATGTTGCAGCGAGTGCGGGTTTGTTGGTGTGGAATTCTTTTGCACTTGCGGCAATGCCTTCCGCGTCGATTTGATAGGCTTTATACAAATCTTCCGCTTTGCCGGATTGGCCAAAGGTGTCCATGATCCCCCAGCGTTTTAGGGGAACCGGGCAATGTTCGGCAACGGCTTCCGCCACGGCGGACCCCATCCCGCCCATGATGGTGTGGTCTTCCACCGTAAAGAGGCATCCGGTTTCGCGGGCGCAGGTTTTGATCAGGTCAATATCAATGGGTTTGATGCAGGCGATGTTGACAATGCGGGCATTGATGCCATCGGTTTGCAGAAGGCCTTTGGCTTTGAGTGCGTGTTCAACGGTGCCGCCGGTGGCAAAGATGGTCATGTCTGTGCCGTCAGCCAATTGGACGGCTTTACCGACTTGGAATTTGTAACTTCCGTCATGGACATCATCCAACTTTTGGCGGGTGAGGCGCAAATAGACCGGTCCTTTGTGTTCGGCGGCGAATTCGACGGCTTGTTTGGTTTCGGTTTCATCGGCGGGTTGAATGACGACCATTTCGGGGATGCTGCGCATGAGGGCTAAGTCTTCCAGCCCCATTTGGCTGTGGCCGTCTTCGCCGATGCCGATGCCGGCGTGGGTGCCGATGATCTTTACGTTGGCGCGGTTGTATCCGATGGAAATGCGGATGGTATCAAAGCGGCCGGAGACAAAGCAGGCAAAGCTGCAAACGAATGGAATCTTGCCCTCCAAGGACAAGCCCGCGCCCATGCCGAGCATGTTGGCTTCTTGAATGCCGAGTTCAAAAAAGCGGTCGGGGAATTTTTCCGCGAACAGACCGCTCATGGTGGATTTGCTGAGGTCGGCATCCAACACGACGATGTCTTTATTTTTTCCGCCTAAATCGGCGAGGGCTTCTCCAAATGCTAACCGTGATGCTTTTGCCATGATCTTTATCCTTATTGATTGGTTTCTGGTTATTAACTGATGCTATACAAAACATGATTGACTACGGTGTAAAAAAAGGTTTTTGTTTAAGTCTATATGTTCACAGCCAGACGCAATGTCTATCGTCTTCTCCCTTTGGGAGAAGATAAGAGATGAGGGCGAATAGAGCATCAGCCCCCTGTGACACCATAATGTAATGATAGGTTTTTGACTCCTTAAACCCTCACCCCAACCCTCTCCCAGTGGGCGAGGGCGATAGATGAAGCGAATGATTCAAATACTGTGCATATCGTAATGAATGCGTAACATCAGTTATCACACCGCTTCCAGTTCTGTCAGTGCTTTTTCGGCTTCTTCGGCGTTGGGCGCTTTGCCGTGCCAGCCGATGTTGTTTTCCATAAACGATACGCCTTTGCCTTTAAGCGTTTTCGCCCAGATGAGTGTGGGTTTGTCTTTGGTGGTTTGGGCTTCTTGTACCGCCTTGAGAATTTGTTCCATATCGTGGCCGTCGATAGAGATGACATGCCAGTTGAAGGCACGCCATTTTTCGTCGATGGGGTCCAGCGGCATGACATCTTCGACATAGCCATCAATCTGACCGTTGTTGTTGTCCAGAAAAACGGTGAGGTTATCGAGTTTGAATTTGGGGGCTGCCAGCGCGGCTTCCCAAATTTGGCCTTCCTGGCTTTCGCCGTCGCCGATCATGCAATAGACGCGGTGCGGTTTTTGATCGATCTTGGCGGCCAAAGCCATGCCGAGAGCGACAGACAAGCCTTGCCCCAGCGAGCCGGACGCGGTTTCGATTTCTTCCATCATATTGCAATCCGGATGGCCTTGGTAGCGTGAGCCGTAAGAGCGCAGCGTCATGAGTTCTTCCGGGGGGAAGTAGCCGGCGATGGCCAACGCGGAGTACCATGCCGGGACGCAGTGTCCTTTGGACATGACAAAGCGGTCTCTGCCATCCCATTTGGGTTGTTTGGGGTCGTGGTTCATGACGCCGAACATCAGAGCGGAGACGATATCCGCCGCGGAAAGGGAGCCGCCCGGGTGGCCGGAACCGGCCTGTTTCAGCATTTTGATGCACTGAACGCGAATGTCTTTGGCACGGTGGCGCAGTTCTTCTAAATTTTGAGTTAGCTCAAAAGCCATAGTGGTTATCCTTTGATACGGTAATCAGCATTAAAAAGCAGCAAATTAGAGATTAACATAACAGTAACAGTACATGGTTATAAAAAGAAATATTATAGAAGGATATTTTGGATTGACTAGTTCAACACAGCATGGTATTGGTGTCTTAATGCGATTTAGGTATGTCGTTTTTCAGTAGGATAGATTTGATGTGTAGGATCATACCAGAGTATATAGAATCTGGGGCCGTGAATGACTCCCCATAGTCGTTTTGTACCCGATATACGGAAACGAAATAGTTTATCATTATCGTCTTGTTTGATCTCAACCAACCTTTCTTGAGCTTCTTTAACGATGGAATCTAAATCCATCGAGTGATGCTTCTTATGTCCACTTGCAGTTTGTGTCTTAATATCACACCAATACAACTTCTCCATTTCTGATAAGAAAGGCATTAGTGTATTTTTCCAATTATGTTCCCCCCAATCCCTTTTTATACCCCAACTCCAAACACCATCCAAATCGGCAAAATTATTATCCCATTCCATCAGAAGGTTGTTTGATGATCCTAGAGACCTAAGTTGACGTATTTGTTTCTGGCTGATTGGTAAGACTTGAGTTCTGGGGTATTTTTGATTCAGGGGAATATTGTTGGATCGTATTTGTTTTACGGGTTGATTAAAAATATTCTGACTAACAGATATCTTTTTGCTTTTTCTAGCCATTAATTCGTGATAGGGATGCTGCTGTAGTATTCAGCCATAGAGGCAAGAGAAATTTCATTGTTTCCTCGTTCTAATGCAGGCGTGTTGCCGCGTGCATCAATCCATGGTTGTTCTTGATGTGTTAAATCACTTAATTGTTGAGGATTGTATTTACCGTAGTGATCCAAAACAATATTAATAGTTTCAATGAGATTCTCACTGATCTCACCCGGATCGCCATCGATGTCTGATGCGGATATCTTGAATTTGCCTTTGTGCGCATTGTAGAGTTCAGGTACAACAGGGCCATTTGCCCATGCCTCTATACTTTCATGAAAAACTGGTTCTTCATCCCAAACCAATGACCACGCTTGACAATAATACACCAATTTTTGCAACTTCATGGTTGATGTACTACCATACTTTTCAAGAATGTATTTAGCCACGTCAAATACGGAGGCAGTCATTTCTCACTCTCTCTTTCTAACGAAATTATAACATAGATACTACTTTTTAAAAGTTTAAATCACTTGGGTATTATAATTCTCTTCTTGATAAAGAAAAAAATAAAGACACAGTTTTGCTCTTGTGATTTTATCAAGCAAAAATCATGCCATTTTACTGTTGCGCTGAGTGCAGCGTGCATCTTTTTTTTAATGATTAATATTGGTAACAGTTAATAAACCTTACCAGACAACATCATTTTTGAGGTTTTTATTGTTGTATAACCCAATTATTGATTCGTTCTAAATATTACCTCAGTTATCTTTTGGTAAACCAATACCTAATACCAAAAACCTAACTAAAGCGCGTTGTTAATTTCGGCGCCGCGGTTGTTTTTGGTCATGCCGCCGGTAATGCCGATATCGCCCTGGCTGATCAATCCGTTGGAAGGGTGGTAGATCATACCGCTGTCGTTGCCGGCGCCGCTGGCGTACCATTCAAGCGCGGATTGGGCTTGATCGGGGCCGAAGCTGTATAACAAGAAGCCGTTTAGTGATTCGTTGAGACCTGCCCGGCCTGCCCAAGTGAAACCGCGGTTATCGGGAATCAGCATGAAGGCAAAGTATTTGTAGCTGGTTTGGGTTTCGAACGCTCCGCCGCCGCGGGCGGAATCGAATTGATCCGCCCCGCCGAAGATATCGCGCATGTTGACATTGCTGATGTAAGAAACCGGGGTGGTTAATTCGCGCAAATCCTGGGTTAAATCCGGTCCGCGTGAGCCGAGGGGATATTGATTGTTATCCAACCGGTACATATCAATCGCAGTGGAAAGCGCCTTCAGATCGCCTTTGGTGCGGGCGACTTTGGCCCGGATTTGCGCGTTTAAGAAATTGGGGACAGCGATGGCCGCTAAAATACCGATAATCGCGACAACAATCAGTAACTCGATTAGAGTGAATCCGTATTTATTCATAATCCTCTTTGAGTGGAAACATTTTCAATGTGATCATCTTATTATAACATGGTCCTAACTGATGTTACGCAACTGATGATCTAATATTGCTAAAAAGGGGTTTGTTAAAGACCAAATTTTCTAAATCAAACGCAAGGTCTATCGTCTTCTCCCTTTGGGAGAAGATAAGAGATGAGGGTGATGAGAGCGATTGTTCCCCATGACGCAGTCGCGTAATGAGAGGTTTATTCCTCCCGAACCCTCACCTCGTCCCTCT
>CAYVAZ010000269.1:0-7160 GCA_964449065.1 uncultured bacterium | reverse complement strand
ATGTATACGCCGGAACTGGATGGTGTGGATAACGACGGCGACGGCGCGGTGGATGAAGTGGGCGAACGCTACATTGCCGCGTTTGATGACGACGAAGACGGCAGAATGGATGAAGACCCCGCCGAATTTCAACTGGCATTGAATTTGGTGGATTTCATTGATTCTTGGGGGCCTTTCAAAGCCGCCCAAGATGAGGATGTTCGTGATGTGCTTGGAGTTAACAATCGAGACCCGGTGATTGCCGACCCGGTCACCATTCGTACTTTCAATCTATATTCCAGCCGCCAGCGTGCGTTCCGCTTTCACCCGCGCATTTTAGCCGGGCCGAATCAAAACTCGCCCAATCAGCAGGAATTTACCGAACAAATGCGCTTGTTGTTGCCCAACCCGCCGGAAACCGGACTACCGGTCCGTTTTGAAGGCGTGGAAGCCATTCGCATCAACGAAGTAATGCCCAAACCGGTCATTCGTTTGGAAGCCGAAGAAGCTCTCCGTTCAATCGATTTTGATTCCAACACACGTGGAGCGGTGATTGCTGCCGGCGATAACTTTGAAGTCATCAACGGGGACGGTGATAATGGTGTTCATCCCAGTCTTTCAATCTATGATTCCAATTGGGGGCCTGCATCACCACCGGCGCAAGGTTCTACAGATGATCTACTCCGCCGTGGCTATGTGTATTGGCCCGACGGTGTTCGCCACACGCTGAACTTGGCTATGCCGTTTGTGAATATGGATGCGCTTTCTCCCGCGTTGATCTTTAGTGTCACCAATGTAAAGAGACCGCAAGGTTCACAGATAGCGACGGATATCGCGAAAGACCCCGAAATTGCTGAATGGACATTTGAAAATCTCCCTCCCGGTTTGTATGATGCCGTGATTTACATGCATCCGAAACACGAATTCAATCCGGAAGTCCGCTACATCCTCAACGGGCAGGAAATTACGTTTAAGTCGGATACGAAATTTTTTGATGGCAACGATGTGATCGATGTAAACCAACTTCCTCCCACATCGGTCGAACGGGAAATTATATTTCGCGATACCGCAAAATTTCCGGACGGGTCGAATTTTGGGCTGCCCTACCGTTTAACCGCGTTCCCATTGCCGGATCAAGAAGATGTAGATGATGCCGGCCAGCGGGTGGAAATTGACAACAACGGCACCTTAACGGTCCGTATTGAAGCCGATCAGCCGCGTGAAGGAGTCGAATCGTACGCCACTTCCTTTGACCGGATCGAACTCTTTAATCCACGGGTGCAGTATGTTGAACTGGTGAACATCTCAACCGACAGCGTTGATCTTTCCGGCTGGCAGGTCAACACGCCTTATGGGCATTACATTCTTCCGGAAGATACCGTCATCGGCAGAATGCGCCCCATGTATGATGATGACGACGGCCGCGACCTGACTGAAAACGAAGGCATCCCCGGCGATGGCGTGCCCTTCGAGCAATTGCTGACCATCGACAAAATCCGCAACGACAGCATTACCAGCGAAGACCGTTTGTTGGAAGACAACAAAGTGCTGCTGGCATTTGATAAAGATTCGTTGATCCGTTTTATTCAATCCAATTATCCGGATGTCGCGAATCTGGATGAACGCGTGGTCGAGCCGGTCAGGGGAACCAACGAATTAGCTCTTGTTGATGCGAGCATCTCTGCGGGACGGAATGCCGAGGCGTTGCGCAATTCACAATTCAGCGATGTCCGCTTCCGTCTGGTCGATTTCCAAAGCGATGTGCTAACGCACAATCCGGTTGAAAAACAAGTGACGTTATATGATCCGGCCGGGCATTACATCGATTCGTTTCCTTACCGCACCACCTTCAACAATATTATCGTGGGAAATGTGGATAGCGGCGCGCAACAGGATTTGGTTGCCTTGCCCGGTTACCGCGGCTTTGAATCGTTTGAACGAGCCGACCCTACGCACTTCGAGACCGAAATTTCTGTGAATGAAGATGATGGTGAATTAGAAGGCACGCGCAGGGTTCCTTCATCCATCAAATTGGATGCAAAGGATGCCCGTATTGTCAATTTGGCTTTTGATGATGGCGAACCTGTTCTGGGCACCATAGGCGCGTATCAAGACGGTCAAGACCTTAACAACCGGGGCATTGCCCGCTTTCGGGATGAAACAAGCGCTCCCTTCCGGGACAGCCAATGGAACGGGTGGGACTTTATTGGTGATTGGTACACCTATCCGGAAGACCGGACCGGATTGGATATGCCGCTGCGGCAATCCACCAGCTTGGTGTTTGAGAACTGGAACGCCATGGCGCGCGAAGCGGTCGCGCCATCGGTAAATGATGAACGCATTCGCTTTTATAAGATGTTGGGCGGGTTTGAAAATATAACCGATTTTCGTACTCCGGCGCTGCCCGGCAATCCCACCCGCGCGGATATCGATGAAGCCGAACGCGCCCAAAGGGCACAGGCCCCCGTGACCGCGTTTGTATGGCGCATGGGATTGCGTGAACTGATCCGGGCCGGGTATGACCCCGAAGTCGATGACATTCTTACCATGCGTGTGCTGGGACGTCAGCTGAATGAAGACGGGTTGATCGTTGATTTGCCGGTCGGTGAAATTTTGGTGAATCCGGTGGCTCAAATCGTTAATCCCGGCGACGGCAGAAACAATACGGCAGAAAACCTTTTGCATAATGTTCAGGTTGATGGAGAAGACATCCCTGTCTTCGCGAAATTGCGCCATGGAGATACCGCCGGTTCGATTGATTTGCGGAATGATTTTCTTTCCCTCAGCCGCGATTTGCGCAATGCCAACCAGCCGGAACCGATGGTGGAAGTGATGGTGATGATGCGCAAAACTACCCGCGATCACTCCCCCACGACACCTAGCATGGTTCAAGGAGCCGAAGCCGGTCAGATTACCGTGTTTGACCGTCCCGATCTGGCGCCGCTGATTAACAACGCGACCAATGGCTTGTTTGTTCCTTCCGAACAGGGGGAAATCCTCAATTCGTTGCTGATGGATGATAACTATTTCTTTGACGGCATCGAGTTGTTCGGCCGCGGCCGGGTGGATAGTGAAGACAGCCCGGAAGCTGCCGCGAAAAGCGTATTTTTGGCCGGAACACCCGGCAAAGACAACACCGGATATGTGCCCGCCTACCCGCGCAGACGCTTTCAATTGGGCAATACGCAGCGGGATCAATTTGACACCATCGATAACACCGCGTATGTCAAAAACGGCTTATTGGCAACCGTTGGAGAGATTTCACGCCTTCACACAGGCAATAAGTTTGAGACGGTCAACATGCCGCTGATACCGCAATGGCTGGAAGACCGCACCACCGATCCCAACCGCTCGGAATCGAATGCCCGTCTTGGCATACGCTCCAGTGGAAACGATCCGGAATTCCGCATTCGCCTGGCGCAGCGCGAACGGCTGGATCAATGGGAAAACCAATACACCAATATCTACAGTACGCTCACCACGGCAGACAGCGTGATTGTGCCGGGTTTGATCAACGTCAACACCGCGCCGCGTGAGCTGCTTTCGGCACTGCCGGCGGCGCCGCATCTGCAAGACAGACAGATCGACTCCCTGCTGAACCGCTACAACTTCAATACCATTGTGGCCGACTTCATCATCGAAGGACGGCAGCCGGGCGGACGCGACGGGTTTTTTGGAGTTCATGAAATTGATGATGACCGGCCCTTTAGTGATTTCAGCGGCCGAACCACCAATCCCGATTCGATGGCGGATTTCAAAATTCCCAGCGTCGGCAGAATTCCACGGGCGTTTAAAGATTTCGAAGACGATATCCGTCAAATCTTGGAATCCAATTTAAATATTCGGCCCGAAAACATCCTCGAAGATCAAATCGATTGGGGCGATGTTTATAGCACCACCATCGTATCCATGCCGGATGACGGGCCGTATGCCAATATCGGCGATTTGCTGGCTCAAATCACGCACTTAAAACGCCGTGAACGCTTTTCAATCAGTCTCTCGCGGGCGCAGGACCGGACGAATGATATTCAGATTGACGGTACCGGCGACTTGCGTGAACGGCTCAATCAGCAATTGAACCGCGAACTGACCCCGGAAGACATGGAAGAACTGATGAACCGGTTATCAAATTTGATGACCGTTCGCTCCAGAGCCTTTGGCATTACCAGCCGCGGACGCATCTTAGACCGCGACGGCGCGATTGTAGCCCGGCGCAAACTGGAAACCGTCTACAACCGCTAGGGCCGCTGGATGTTTGAAGGACATATAAGTCTGTTTCGTGATACAATAAGGATGAATGAGCGATTTTCTTTTACCGCTAAACAGAATAAGATGATTAGCACGATGTCAAACACGCAGGTGATAAGACAATGAAACCACTTCAATTATTTACTTTATTCATGGCAACTGCCTTATTTGCAATAAGCGCGAATGCACAGGAACCTACGCCAACGCCTACATTGGTGCGGTTTGCCTTCGCTTGTTCCGGTGGTACCGACCCCGATTCACTCGTAATTAACGGAGACTTTGAAAGCGAAGTGGGTACGGTAGGCCAAGTTCCCCCCGGGTTTTCCGGCGGAAACAGCGGCTTAAGCGGTACCCTGCAAAGGCAGGTGTTTAACAACCGGCTGCAGCAGTTCGCGGAACTGAGAAGCGGCGCCTCTCTTTCAACCAACCCGCAGCCCAATCAAGGCCAAGACCGCTTGGCGACCAATTTTTTTATCTTGCGTTTTTGCGCGGTGGTCAATGGCGGTGATCTTACGGTGGAATTTGAAAACTTCTCGATTACGCTTGAGAGCGGTACCCGAACACAATTTGAATCATCGCCTATCCGGGCTGATTTAGGTTCTGCCGGCGCGGCAGAGCAAACCCCTATTACATTTACATTTTTTGGGGATGGTGTTGCGGTTATCGATAATGTGGAACTGATTCCGGACCGGCGCCCTGGAGGCGATGAAACGCCGGAACCGTCTCCAACACCCGAAATGCCGTCTCCCACACCGTCTGGTACGCCGGGACCTTCTCCCACTCCAACACCGACTCTTGTTCCCGGACAGCCAACCTGGACCCCGACCCCGGCACTGTCCGCTCAATCGGTGCAAGTGGTTGCCGATCCGCCCATGCTGGTCTTGTCATCCAACGATTTTAATACCGGCTCCAATCCCAAAAAGCAGATATTGTTGGACGTGAAGGTCATTGGCTCCAATGGAGAAGAAATCGCAGTGACCGATATTGATGAAGATGCCACTATTCAGTTCACCATTGATACCCGCGGTGAATTTCAAAACGCGGGACGATTGTTAGAACGCTTGGAAGGCGGAACGGAACGGACACTGCAAACCCAACGTCGGCCGATGAATGATTTGGAACAAGTGATTTTTGTACCCGGCAAGGCATTTGACGGTACCGTACGTGTGATAGTGGATATTGAGTTTGAGGGAGAAGTAGACGGCTCGCGCGAGATGCAGGAAATCCGCGGGGTTGTACCAATCGTGTTCCGAACGGATAAATCCGCCTCTCTTACAGGAGGGGCAGGATCCTTTAATTTAAGAAATGCGCTGAATCAAGGAAGAAAACCCGGTGACCGCGGCTTTCGTCCGGATCAAAAAACCAACCTGTTCTTCCGGGAATTGTTTAATTGATATTCTTTTTTTTACCAATCCTACATGGATCGGATATGCACTATATGTTTTGATAGTGCTATTCAGGTTTGCGTAGATAGAAAGAGAACGCCTTTGATCCCCCCTACCTCCCTCAATAAGGGGGGGAACAACGACAGATTCTGTCTATCCAACTCTGAAATGCGCTAGATATGTTTTAATAGTAAAAAACTTCGGAGCAAACATGTCACGTTTCACTATTTACTTTTCGCTATTCCTGTTCATTTTCTGTCATCTTCCATCGGCAGAATCCAATCCCCGTGCCGAAGGCTACCGCGGCATCTGGTATAGCAATCAGCCGTCTGATGACCAATACATCTACAAATACAGCGGCGGCTTAGGTACCTACTGCGCCAAGCATATCCCCCACGCGGTCTATGCCCATGCCGTCAACAAAACCTTTTTCGTCTACGGCGGCACCAAAGGACTAGACGAAGAAAAACCGCTGCTGGAAATGATTTCCTACTACGACCATCTCACCGGCGAAGTCCCCAAACCGGTCATCGTGCGTGAAAAAGGCACCGGCGACGCCCACCACAACCCCACGATCAGCATCGACCGCAACGGCTTCTTGTGGATTTTCATGAGCGCCCACGGCGGCAAAGACGGCTTCATCTACAAAAGCAAAGAACCCTACAAGATCGATGAATTCGAATTGATCATGCAGCGTGAGTTTACATACCCACAACCCTGGTTCGTTGAAGAGCACGGTTTCCTCTTCTTATTCACCAAATACACCGCCGGGCGCGAAACCTATATGAGCGCCAGCCCCGATGGCCTTACCTGGTCAGAGGATCAAAAATTGGTCGGCTACGGCGGCCATTATTCGCAATCCTTCACGAAAGATGGAACAACAGGCCTAACCTGGAACTGGCACCCTCCCCAAGGCGGCCTCAACGCCCGCACCGACCTGCACTACATGCAAACCACCGATATGGGTAAAACCTGGCAAACTGTGGATGGGAACGAGATCGAAGTGCCGCTGCGCAAGCCGAAAAACCAAGCCATGATTCGCGATTATCAAAGCGAAGGGTTTCTTGTCTACTTAAAAGACATCAACTTCGACCCGAACGGGAATCCCGTTATTTTGCACCTTCTCAGCAAAGGGTATGAATCCGGCCCCGAAAACGGCCCGCGCATTTGGATGTTGGCGCATTGGAACGGCAGCGAGTGGCTGTTCCACAAAGTCGCCGAATCCGACCACAACTACGATATGGGTTCTCTCTATATTCACGATGACAAATGGAGAGTCATTGCCCCCACCGAGCCGGGCGCGGCGCCCTACTGCACCGGGGGGGACATCGTTTTATACGAAAGCGAAGACCAAGGCAAAACGTGGAAGCGTATCAAGCAACTTACGCATGACGATGAGCGAAGCCATACCTACGTCCGCCGCCCCATCAACGCCCACCCGGATTTCTACGCCTTCTGGGCCGACGGCAATCCGCTCAAACCATCCGAATCCAACCTCTATTTCACCAACCAAACCGGCGATGAGGTGTTCATGCTGCCGGAATCGAT
>CAYVAZ010000268.1:0-7174 GCA_964449065.1 uncultured bacterium | reverse complement strand
CAATGTCTATCGTCTTCTCCCTTTGGGAGAAGATAAGAGATGAGGGCGATGAGAGTGATTGCTCCCTATGACGCAGTAGCGTAATTAGAGGTTTATTCCTCCCGAACCCTCACCCCGGCCCTCTCCCGGTGGGAGAGGGTGATCAATTCAGCGAACGATTAGAAAAACGGGCATATCATAATGTAGTGCGTAACGTGAACTGATAATTTAGATGAGTGAGAAGGAAACCATGAATATCTTTATTCCATTCATTTTTACCATGATGTGCATAGCATTCTCAACCATAACATATGCTGTTAGTTTTGAGAATGAAATTCAACCAATTTTGCAAACCAGCTGCATCGGCTGCCACAATCCGGCCAATCCCAGCGGGGAATTGGACCTCACTTCGTATAAAGCGGTGATGAAGGGAGGCAAGCAGTCTAAATTTATCAATAGAGAATCGCCGGATAAAAGCCTGCTGATTGAATATGTGATCGGCGACCCACCGCTAATGCCTTTGCAAGGCGATCCGTTAACCGAAGAGGAAGTAAACCTGCTGCTGCAATGGATTCAAGAAGGGGCCGTGAATGACACAAAATCAACGGAAGCAACAGAGGATGGCTTGATGGTGTATTACACACCGCCGGTGATTACTTCCCTGGCCTATTCACCGGATGGGGAGATGCTGGCGGTTTCGGGTTCCGGTGAGGTGTTGTTGAATAAGGCGGACGGATCGGGATTGATTGCACGCTTGCCCGGCAGGGCGGAACGTATCACCTCGATAGAATTTACGCCGGATGGTACCATCCTGGCCGCCGTGGGCGGGTCGCCCTGGCAGTTTGGCGAGATTCAGTTTTGGCATGTGAAGAACCGGATGCTGCTGCGCTCGGTCAAAAAGACGTTTGATACACTCTATGGCGCATCCATCTCACCGGACGGTAAGCTGCTTGGTGTTGGCGGTGCGGATAAAAAAGCCCGCATCTTGACGATCCCGATGGGGAAAGAGTTGGTGGAGTTTGAAAATCATGACAACTGGGTAATGGCGACTTTGTTTACCACAAACAACAAACACATTGTGACGGCCGGTTTGGATAAAGCCTTGAAATTGGTGGAAGCCGACACCGGTGCGTTCGTCGATGATATTAATGCCAGCAATAAGGGAATCGAAGCGATTTTGAGTATCGATAGGCATCCCACACGTGATCAGGCGGTCATCGGCGGCGAAGACGGCATCCCACGCATATACAAACTCTATCGCACCCAAAAACGGGATAAACCGAACACGGATTTCAATCTCATCCGCGCGTTTGAAAAAATTGTAGGCGGCATCAATGTCGTGCGCTTTAGCCCGGATGGAAAGCAAATCGCGGCCGGCGCCAACAAAGGCCGTGTTCGTTTATATGACGCGGAGACGGGCGGATATGACATTTTACTCTACGGCGATTCCGTCAGTGTTTTCGCGATGGATTATCATCCCGCCAAACCGGAAATTGCGGTGGGCGGGTTGGATGGATTGGTGCGAATCTATCACACCAAAACCGGTGAGTTACTGCGGGAGTTTTATCCGGTAGAGGTTGAAAAACAGGAAGTGGCACAAAGCCAATAAAATCTCTTTGTATCGATTAACTATAGTAATTTAGTCAAATTTCTGTATACTGTACAATTACGGTTATGTAATTTGATCTGTATTTAGGGAGATCATTATGCGAAGAGTTTTGTACGCTGCTGTTTTTACACTTTTTTGTACACCATCCTTTTTGGCCGCTGCGGCCGAAGATTTACCCGGCTATGAATTACCAACCATCGTAGAACTGAAAACGTTCCCTGATTCATTGGTGATTGAAGATGGTTACGATGCAAAGCATCTTCTTGTCAGCGGGAAAACGAAAGACGGAGAGTGGATTGACCTTACCGCTCATACGAGTATTTCCGCTGCCAGGGGAAAAGTGGAAGTGTTAGAGAGCGGTTACATAGAACCGCTTGATGTGGGAGAGACTCAAGTTCAAGTCTCATACAAAGATTTGAGCGTAAATGTTCCGGTGTCGGTAATCAACGCTAAAGTTCCTGAGACCAGTTTTGTGCTGCATGTGATGCCATTGTTATCGAAAATCGGCTGCAACGCCGGGGCATGTCACGGCGCGCAAGCGGGAAAAAACGGATTTAAATTATCGCTGCGCGGGTATGATCCGGAATTTGATTATCAAGTGTTGATCCGCGATATTTCCGGCAGACGCTTTAACCGCGCCAAGCCCGACCGCAGTTTGATGCTGCTTAAGCCGACCCAAGGCGTCCCGCACGAAGGCGGCAAGTTGTTTGACAAAGATTCGCGCCATTACCAAATCATTCACCGTTGGATTCGCGAAGGCGTGAAGTCGGATGTCGGCAAAGCGCTGCGTCCCGCGAAGTTGGAAGTTTATCCGAATGAATTTGTGCTGGATATGCCGGGAATGAAGCAGCAAATGCACGTCACCGCCGTGTTTCCGGACGGCAGCAAACGAAATGTCACCCGCGACTGCAAGTTTACCAGCACCTTTCCGGAAGTGGCAGCCGTGGATGAAAACGGTTTGGTCACCGCATTGCGGCGCGGCGAAAGCGCGATTTTGGTTCGCTATGAAGGCGCGTTCAGTACCAACAATATGATTGTGATGGGCGACCGTTCCGGCTTTGTGTGGAACGACCAGCCGGAACTCAACTTTGTGGACACGCTGGTGTATAACAAGTTAGAGGATCTGAAGATTCAGCCGTCGGATATTTGCACCGACGCGGAATTCATCCGCCGCGCGTATCTTGATCTCACCGGTATCCCTCCCCAACCGGAAGATGTGGTTGCGTTTTTAGAAGATGACTCGAAGAACAAACGGGAAGAATTGGTGGATGAACTGATTGGCAGCGAAGAATATGTTGAGCATTGGACGCACAAACTTGCTGATTTATTGCAATGCAACCGGAAGTATTTGGGCGAAAAAGGCGTGTGGGTGTTCCGCATGTGGATACGTGAATCGGTGAAAAACAACAAGCCGTATGATGAGTTTGTCCGCGAATTGATTCTAGCGAAGGGAAGTACCTATAAAAATCCCGCGGCGAATTTTTACCGAGTAAACCGTGAGCCCTCTACCGCGGTTGAGAACATCACGCAGGTGTTTTTGGGCGTGCGGTTTCAATGCGCCAAATGCCACGACCACCCGTTCGAGAAATGGACGCAGGAACAGTATTACCAACTCGGCGCTTTCTTTGGTAGTGTCGGCTTGAAAGAAGGTGATTTGCCGGATGAAGAAATTGTCTATACCAAATATGCCGATCAAGACGTGATTCATCCCAAAAAGAACACTGCGGTTCCTGCTACAGTGCCTTACGGCAAAACCGAAGACCGTTCCAGCCTGCAACGTGAGATTGCGGAATGGCTAACCTCGAATGACAATGAGTTGTTTGCACGCTCAACCGTGAACCGATTTTGGAGTTATTTCACAGGAAAAGGAATCATTGAGCCGGTGGACGATATCCGCGACAGCAATCCTCCATCCAACTCGGAATTGCTGGACCAATTAACCCAAGAGTTTGTCGAAAGCAGATATGACCTGCAAAATCTGATCCGTACGATTTGTACCTCCCGCGTATATCAGCACAGCGTGGATACCAATGAATGGAACGTGGATGACGAACGCAACTTCTCCCATGCATACCCCCGCCGTTTGACGGCAGAGCAAATGTTGGATGCGATCTCGGTCGCGACCGGCACCAATCCGGAATTTGGAGATTTGCCGGAAGGCTTCCGGGCGTGTGAGTTGCCTGACAGTACCGTGAAAGATGAAGGCGGGTTTTTGAAATTGTTTGGCAGGCCCGAACGCGAATCGGCATGTGAATGTGAGCGTACCAGTGAAGTGAGCCTGTCACACGCTTTAACATTGATCAACGGGCCGACGGTTTCCGACGCGATTGCTGATCCCAACGGCAGAGTCGCGAAATTGGTGCAAGAAAATATCGGTAAAGATGAATTGGTAAAACAGATTTATTTGGCGGCATTATCGCGGCTGCCGAAAGAAGATGAAACAAAGAAAGCGGTTGCGTTTTTGACAGAATCCAACACTTTGGAAGAAGGCGGGCAGGATCTTCTTTGGGCGCTGATTAACAGTCCCGCGTTCTTGTTCAACCGCTAAGGGGAGGTTTTTATTATGCTATCAATACCCGGAAAAACAGGCTATTTGTGCGACGGCCCCAGCCGGCGTGAATTTATCCGCGTGGGTGGAGCGGCGATGATGGGGCTGAGTCTGCCGAACATTCTGGCATTGGAAGCCAAGGCGAAAACGGAAGGCAGCAGCATTACGCATCCCGCATTCGGCAAGGCCAAATCGGTGATCATGCTTTTTTTGCAGGGCGGCCCCAGCCATCTCGATATTTGGGACCCCAAACCGGACGCGCCTTCCAACATCCGCGGCGAGTTTAATCCCATCAAATCAAACGTACCGGGCATCTATCTATCGGAAACCATGCCGAATCTGGCGAAGCAAATGGATAAAGCGACGCTGATCCGCTCGGTGAGTTACACGCCGGCGGGACTGTTTAACCACACGGCGGCGATGTATCAAATGTTGACGGGCGAAACGCCGGATAAGGTCGCGCCCTCCGGGCAGTTGGACCCTCCCGGACCGAACGATCATCCCAATGTTGCCTCTTACATTAATAAGTTTAAACCGGCGGATGGTTCGATGCTCAATGCCGTACAATTGCCCCGCCCGATGCAGGAAAGCAATATCATCGGCAAGGGCGGCACGGCAGGCCATTTGGGGCGCGCGTACGATCCGTATTATTTCTTTCAAGACCCCAACCAGGAATACCAACTGGATGAATTGGAACTGCGGGAAGATGTCTCATCCGTGCGGATGAACCGCCGGGCATCTTTATTGCAAACCATTAACGAAAGTATGCCGGAACTGGAACGCGCGGCGGAAGAGTACGCGCTGAATTCGTATTACGAAAAAGCCTTTGATTTGATCCTCTCGCAAAAAGCGCGGGACGCGTTTGATTTAACCCTAGAGCCGAAAGAAGTTCGCGACCGTTATGGCAGACATACCTTTGGGCAAAGCACGCTGTTAGCCCGCCGCTTGGTGGAAGCCGGGACGCGCTTTGTGCAGGTGAACTGGCCTTCGGTGGCCAATGGCGATCCCCGTACCACCGCATGGGATACCCACGCCGCGAACTTCGGCCCCTTGCGTGATTTGCATTGCCCCAAACTCGATAGCGCGGTATCGGCCTTGTTGGAAGATTTAGACCGCACCGGGATGCTGGATGAAACCTTGGTGCTGGTGATCGGCGAATTTGGGCGTTCGCCGCGTATGGGGGTCAGTACTTCCGGCAACGGCAACGCCCCGGACGGCCGTGACCATTGGCCCTATTGCTATACCGGGCTCATTGCCGGCGCGGGCATCGGCAAAGGGCAGGTGTACGGCAAATCCGATGAAACGGGATCCACCCCGGTTGAAAATCCGGTTCACCCCCGTGATATTTTGGCGACGGTGTATTTCGCGCTGGGCATCAATCCGCACATGGAGGTGTTCAACCATCTCGAACAGCCGCGCGAGTTGGTCAAAGGCTCACCGATTTATGGAATTTATTCGTAACATCCCTTAAGCAATTTAGAAACATATAGAATAAAGGGCACGGCTCCGTGCCCTTTGTTTTTTTGCGTGAAATTTTGTACTCTTATAGCGAATGTAATGATTTCTATGATATAGGAAAGTAAGTATGAAAACTCGATCCACTCTTTGTTTTGTGTTGATACATATTTGCTGGGTATTGGCCGTGCAAGTTGCCGCCCAACCCGCTCCGCAATTGGATTCACTTTATCCAAAAGGGATTCAAAAAGGGAAGATTGTATCGAATGGGGAAGCGGTGTTGCCGGTGAACCGGATAACGCTGTACGGAAAGAATTTTTGGGATGTGTCGAAAGTGATGGTCAGCGGCGGTGGAGTGGAATCCATCCACATCACCGAACGGCATACGGGAGATATCGCGGTCAATTTCAGCGGCAGAGGTGTAAGCGGGAAAGTCGATGAAGGGCACCGCCTGGTCGTTGAGGTGACTCTTTCACCGGATGCGGATATGAACACGCGGCAAGTGCGGGTAGTGACGCCGAACGGGGTATCGAATCCGTTACCGCTGATTGTAAACGATTTAAATGAAATCTATGAAAGTGAACCGAATAATTCTTTGCTGGAACCACAAAAGGTTGATATCCCTTTAACGATTAACGCGGTGATTTCATCCAATGATGATGTGGATGTGTTCCGCTTTGATGCCAAAAAGGGACAGCGGATATTCTGCGAGGTAAACGCCAGCCGCATCGGTTCACCGCTGGATTCGTTCATTGTTTTGTATGATGAAGACGGCAATGAAGCCGCACGCAATGATGTTGCCAACGGTTTGGATTCTTTGATCGATTATGAAGTCAAAAAAACGGGGGCCTACCGGCTGAGTGTGCGGGATTTGCGCTACAAAGGGGGCGGAAATTATTTTTACCGCTTACGCCTGGGTGAACTTCCGTATTTGGATGCCATATTCCCCCTTGGCGGCAGACGGGGGGAACAAAGCACGTTGACGGCAATTGGAAAGAATTTAGGCGGCATTGGCGATATTCAGTTTGCTATCGCTCCGGATGCGCCGCTGGGTATCCGTAATATCCGTTTGACTCCCAAAACCGGCATGGCCACCAATCCTGTAAAATTTGATGTGGATGATGTGCCGGAAGTTGCCGAGGATGAAGGCAATGATACTGTTGATACTGCCCAACGTATAAATCTGCCGGTGACGATCAATGGAAGAATGAACCAAGAAGATGATATTGACCGGTTTGCGTTTGATGCCAAACAAGGGCAGCGTTATAGTTTTGAAGTGCTGGCAAAACGGTTGGGCAGCAATTTGGATGGATTTTTGCAGTTGTTTGATGGAGAGGGGAATTCCATCGCAGTGAATGATGACACGGTTGGGGTCGAAGCCCTGATCAACCACCGCTTTGATAAGGACGGCCGCTATCAGATTGCGATTCGGGATTTATCCAACCAAGGCGGGGATGATTATGCCTACCGCTTGAAAATTCACCCCCCGCAACAAAATCTTTCCGCGTCGGTTTCGCCGGATAATCCGCGCATCACACCGGGAGGCAGCGTGCCGTTGCAGTTTTCGGTGGCAAGGCAGGGCG
>CAYVAZ010000267.1:0-7178 GCA_964449065.1 uncultured bacterium | reverse complement strand
GTTAAACGCTCAATGCTTCAAACCCTCCCCTAACCCCTCCCACCTTTGGGAGGGGGAATTTCTCTTCAAGCGGCTGACCTATTACCTTTTATTGAAAAGCATTTCGATTTTTGTGTATAATTTGAATGAAGTAGGAGAATCGTTATGAATCTTATCCAACACCCAAGAATATCAATTGACCCGAATGTGTGTCATGGTAAGCCGGTTATTTCAGGTACACGTATCATTGTTTCTCAAATATTAGACGCCTTAGCAAGCGGTGCCGAAAAAAAAGAATTGTTGGAAGACTATCCGTCACTCCAGCCGGAAGATATTAACGCGGCCTTAGCTTTTGCCGGCGACTTATCTGAATTTCAAGAAGTATTGGTTGAAGAGGCCTCATCGAAATATCGTTGAAACAACTGTCATTGCGAGGTGTTTTCCTTGGCATTCAAACGAAGGAATCATGGTTAGCAGATTTGATTTTAGTGAACAATTCAAATTGGAAATGGTATCATACATCACTTCTCTTTAAACTCATCAATATTGGGTTCTTCTTCTTGGAAGTCACAGACCAGGATAAGGTCGCTGCTTTGGTTGATGTTAAACTCTTCAAACTGAAAGTTGCCATAGGCCATCACCGTTTTGAAACCGGCTTTCAGGGCAGTGTCTTTCAATTCTTGATAGCGCCAGGGATAGTGATAGACGCTGTGGCTTTTGGAAGTAAACGAACCGTTTTCACGAGTAATTGCCACTAAGTTAAACAGCATCTTTTCTTGATGATAATCGTAAAAGCGGCTGAAGATGTATTCCTTGCCGTTTTCCTGCCGCGCTTTGACTGGGAAATCACGTTTTTGCACTTCCAATATCGGTTCGAAATTGTGGAGTTGAAACACCGCGCATCCAAACGGATTTAATTTGGCGGCGATATTCTGAAACAACCGGTCTAATTTTGCTTGATCCAAAACGTGAGGCAATGTATTGCCAATGCACGTAATCATATCAAACGACTCTTCAATCTTGACGGCAAATTGGTCCATCGGCAGGCACAAAAATTCTACATCCACGTCCAGTTCGTCCGCTTTTTGTTTGGCCTGGGCGATCATTTCTTTGGAACTGTCCACCCCGGTTGTGTTGTGGCCCATCTCACCCCAATGCAGCACGTGCTCTCCAGTACCGCAGCCTAAATCCAAAATGGATTGCGTCATTTGTTCGCGAAAGAGGTGGATGAAGAACGCGTCTTCATTTTGCAGCCGGGTTTCCCAGTCGATCATGTAATCGTAAACGGATGCGACTTGATTGTATGCTTTCATGGTCAAAAACCTTGTAGAGGAATACCCAAATGGAAGAAATTTTGTATATAGCGATTGCAAAAAAATGTTCCGATTGAAATAAACTATACTTCCGGCTCGGCGGGAGCCTCGCCCTCCCAAAACGAACATACTTTTCGCAACTACTTTAGTACAGTGTCAACGTTTTATTGACGGGTATCGATCCCCCTAGTCCCCCTTAACAAGGGGGGGAAACAACGGATAGCCAGCCGTCATTTTTTGATGTCTTCACACAGGGAAAATGTCAGTCCGTCATTTTTTGATTGACATGGTACTATAACTATCCTAACTTGCTTTTACTGATTGTAAATTGATTTTGAGGGGAGAAACATGAAAATGTTGTTAGCGTCTGGAACGGGATGTAAATGCCATACGGTGTTTGTATTTTTTCTTGGGTTCTTCCTGCGTTTGCGGCTCTGGTTCTGGAGTTTCTTCTACAGCGACCGGTTCGGGTTCGGGTACTGGTTCTGCCGGCTTTTGTTTTTCTACTTTTGCCGCCGTCGCTCTTGCGTTCAAATCGAGCGCTTGCTTGCCCAACATGCTTGGCCCGAGTTCCAATTCGCGGGAGCGAACAATGGTTTCTAGTTTTTCCCGTTCGAAGGTTATCAATTCGGCATGGCCTATCAACGTTTCCGGAATTTCCTCTAGTAGCGCGATGGCCAGTTCCCAACGGCTGAGACGAATGAGTTGTGTGTTTTCACCCTCGCGGATGGCGTTGGTCATCATTTGGTGAATGGCATCGAATTGCTTTAAATAGGCCGGAAATTCTTGCTGGCAGCGTTCGTTTAAAATTTGTTTGACCGATTCCAAATCGTCTACAGAGTACCCTAAGTTGTCCAAATTCACTTCCCCACGTTGAATGGCTTCAAAGGTGACCCGGCAGCGTTCCATCATCACGAAGGATTCCTTCATGGCCAGCGCAATGCTGGGACCGTATTTTTTTACATACTCTAACATTTGGTAGACGTATTTTTCGCCCAATTCAAATTCGCGGTGCATGAGGGTAAAGTTGCCGCCCAAGGGCTTGCGCAGTTGGTGTAACAACACTTCATCGTGGGCGGCTGTTAAAATGATATGCCGCAAGTTGTCTACGTGACCGCCGGCCAATTCCGCCGAGGTCATCTTCCAGGTGGGAAAAGCGCCACCCGATAGAATTTCTTTAACCGTCTTACTTTGCATATTGAGGTATTCATTAAGTTTTTCTCCAAATATCCAAAACATGCGGTTGTCCGTGATTAAGGCGGCGATATTTCTATTGGGGTAGGAGGTACGTAAGGTCAGTTCTAAATTTTCAATCTCTTTTTTGATCTGTTGAAACCACTCAAAATGAATTTCCCAAGGATTGTGGGTATGGGCAAGCTCATAAAAAGTGACTTGATGGATATTGCAATCCATCAAAAAGTCGACAGCATCTTGAGAAATAAAAAATGCGGGATTGATAGCTTCGACCATGGGTTTTATTTACAACTCAGTTTTCCTAAAATGGTAATTTCTCTGCATTATTTTTCCATTTTGAAAATAATAATGAAAATTTTAAGTAACAATTTGTTACTCTGAGCTGTAAATCTTCCTCCTTTTTATGCGCTAGCAAACCAAAAAGTATTATAAATTGAGAATATTCAGGTAGATAAATAATAAACATAACCAACAGTCATTTTAGAGGGTTATGCCGTACAAATAGAATCTCTAGAACAACTACAATTCTGATGCCAGGTTTGAATGTCTAGTTAATCCCAATAGCAAATAGCCACACCGTTTTCAATTAGAAGACTCTTTTGTCGCCAAATAAAAGATCCGGGCTGTCTTAGCTGGCCCCTGGGCGGCTATGCCAGAGATCTTGGACAGTCAAAACAGAATCCAACCATTGGTTCGCAGGGATGCCTGTTGAACAAAGTATGTTATTGTTAGTTTCGTTCTAGAAGTTTTACGAATGAACGCTCTGCCACAATTCTTACGGCTTGCGAAACAGGAGTGAATCAAACATTGAGGTTGTCTCATAATTCAATTCCACAATCATCTTTGCAGCTTGAATACTCGTTTTGGATCATCCATACTCTTTAAAACCGATTCTGATTCTTGGAGAGATTGTATTCATGTATGTACGGGTACATTCCAGTGCGACGATGGGTATCGATGCCTATATCATGGAAATCGAACTGGATATGACGCAGGGCATGCCCGGATTGACGATGGTGGGGCTGCCCGATTCCGCCGTGAAAGAGAGCAAGGAACGGGTTCGGGCGGCTTTGTATAACAGTGGGTATTCCTATCCTCAAAAGCGGTTAACCCTGAATTTAGCGCCGGCGGATGTACCCAAAGAGGGTTCGTCGCTTGATTTGCCGATTGCGATTTCCTTGGTCACGGCATTTGGGATCATACCGGTAGAAGCGGTGGAAAAGGTCATGCTGCTGGGGGAACTGGCGCTGGACGGCGCGCTGCGTCCGGTGCGCGGCGTATTGCCGATTGCACTGGCTGCCCGTGATCATGGATTCACTTCATTTTTACTTCCCGAAGAAAACGCCGCCGAGGCGGCTGTGGTCAGTGACATCGATGTTATTCCCATAAAAACGGTGGCACAGGCCATTCTTCATCTTAACGGACAAGAGCCGGTTTCTCCTATGCGGATCAATGTAAAAGACCTTTTTTTGGAATCGGCGAAATACGAAGAAGACTTTTATAACGTAAAGGGGCAGGAACACGCCAAACGCGCGTTGGAGGTGGCGGCGGCGGGGAGACATAATCTGGTGATGATCGGCCCGCCGGGTTCCGGCAAGAGTATGTTGGCGAAGCGTCTGCCGACAATCCTTACACCGATTAGTTTTGAAGAGGCGTTGGAAACCACCAAAATCCACAGCATTCATGGTTCGCTGCCGCCGGGGAAATCGCTGATGGCGACAAGGCCGTTTCGGTCTCCCCACCATTCGGTATCGGATGCCGGATTGATCGGCGGCGGGACGATTCCGCGCCCCGGTGAGGTGAGTTTGTCGCATCACGGCATATTGTTTTTGGATGAGTTGCCGGAGTTTTCCCGCAATGTGTTGGAGAACTTGCGCCAGCCGCTTGAAGACGGAATCGTAACGATATCGCGGGTGTCGGGTTCGCTTTCGTTTCCAAGCCGGTTTATGCTGGTGGCAGCCGCCAATCCCTGCCCGTGCGGTTATTATAACGATACCCAGCATGTGTGCCGCTGCACGCCCCCACAGATTCAGCGGTATATGTCACGGCTTTCGGGGCCGCTGTTAGACCGGATCGATATTCACATCGAAGTGCCGAGCGTTACGTTTGATGAAATGCACGCGCCGCCAAGCGGTGATACGTCTGATCAAATCCGGGAGCGGGTGATGCAGGCGAATGAGATTCAAACCAAGCGCTTTGAAGGAACGCATTTGTTTTGCAACGCGCATATGGGATCGAAGGAAATCAAGAAATACTGCACCATGTCGGATACTACGCGCGACATGATGCGGGTGGGGATGGAAAAACTCGGGCTTTCCGCGCGCGCGTATGACCGGGTGATCAAAGTGGCACGTACGATCGCGGATTTAGAGCAAAGTGAATTGATCGAAGCGCATCATATCAGTGAGGCGATTCAGTATCGCACGTTGGACCGGAAGTTGTGGCTGAAAGAGTGAATTGTATTACATAAACCGCTGCCGCAATGCGGCATAGCGTGTTTTGACTTTTTGGATGTAGCGTTTGCCGGCTTCGGGCATGGTTTTGGCGCGTTCAATACGTCCCGGTCCCATGTTGTAGGCGGCGAGCGCGGTATCGACATCGTTGAACATCCTCAGCAAAAAGCGCATGTATTGCGTGCCGCCGCGGATGTTTTGTTCGGCGTCAAAGGGGTTGCTTACCTCCAGCTCTTTGGCGGTGCCCGGCATCAACTGCATAAGGCCTTGCGCTCCCTTATGCGAAATCACATTGACCCGCCAGGAGGATTCCGTATCGATCACCGCCCATACCAACAGCGGATCCAGTTCATTCTCGGCCGCATAGCGGTCAACCATCTGTAGCAATTCCATAGGGGGTGTTTTGTCTCCCCTTTGTTTGGCGGCTTTTACTGCGTCTAAAAAACTGCCGGATATGGTTTTGGGTTTCGGTGGGGTTTTCTTGCCGAAGCGGGCGATTAAGTAATCGCGCCCATGCAGAGACCGCATGCGTTTCATATCGGTTAACTTTTGCTTGACCTTATTCCACTCTTTGGGATCGGCCCCGTATTTTTCCGCGAGGGCCAAGTGGCGTTCGGCGGCGCTGAGATGCAGGTGATCGAGGCGTTCCAGCGATAAGAGGATGTGCAGCCTGCCGCGCATGGTGCCCCAATACTCGGCTTCATCGCGTTGGTTGTGGCGCTGCTGCAGGGCTTTGATACCCGCTTCGATGCCTTTGGATTTGATGATACGCTCGATCTCGCGTTTTTCTTTTGCCTTGCGTTCTTCCGCCTGTTCTTTAAGTTTATTGGTAATGTCATCCAGCAATTCATTGCTTTCGGCTTCCCAATTGTTATAGACACGTGCTTGCTTTGCCCAATGTTCGGCGCGTTTGAGTTGATTGCGCTGGAACAAATGCCGGGCCATGAGAATCATGCTTTCGCCGGGTTGGGAGCGGATGACTTTTGCCACCGATGAGGCAGGCAGGGTGAAAGAACCGCCCGTACATTCAATTTGAATGTAGGCGTCTTCGGATAGTAAAACGCCTTCGAGGATAGAACCGTTTTCAAGTTTTAATACATCAAAATTTTTGGGCGTATCGGCCCGAACACAGATAAGACTTAATAATAATATAGCGGCAATATAAGAACACTTCATCGTTTCATCCGTTTTTGCAAGTATTCCCGCAACACGTTTTCCAGCATTTTATCGGTGCGAACCAATTGGTAGTCGACCCCCAATTCCAAACAGCCGTTGCGGTAGTGTTCGATAAATTGTTGTACGCGGGATTGATAGTTCTTTTGCAATTTTCTGGGTGATGTCTGAAACGGGTCGTTACCGCCTTCTAAGGGGAAGAATTCAACCGTGCCGTAATAGGGCATTTCGATTTCCTCCGGGGCGAGTACATGAAACACCACGACTTCATGATTTTGCATCCGCAGCAGTGAAAGATTTTTTAATACTGCTTCGGGCTGATCGATGAGATCGGATACGATGATGACCAATCCGCGCTTTTTAACATATTCACCGAGTGAAGAAAGTACGTTCCCGATTTTGGATTCGATATCCGAGCAGGGGGATTCACCCAACACCTGCAAGATGCTGACCCATTGATCCTGCCGCTGGCGGGAGGGGACGAATTGGCGCACCGCGTCATCGAACAACAGCATCCCTACGCTATCGCCTTGCTTGAGAATGAGGTAAGAAAACGCGGCGGCGATTTGCCGGGCGTAGTTGATTTTAGAGGTGTGTTCTCCCTCATATTTCATGGAACCACTGATATCGACTAATAGGGTAGCGCGCAGGTTGGTGTCTTCTTCGTATTGCTTGACATGAAAGCGGTCGGATTTGGCGTAGACGCGCCAGTCGATATAGCGCAGTTCATCGCCGGGGTTGTAGGGACGGTGTTCGCTGAACTCGATGTTGCGGCCTTTGTATTGGCTGTGGTGCAAGCCGGATACCGCGCCTTCGACCGCTTTTTTGGCGATCAGCTCGAGGTGGGATATCGCGGTAAGGACGGATGGTTCTAATAATGTGTTTGGCGGCATATTGGTTAACGGCTTTCTCTCGGATTAAAACGTAACTGATGTTATGCACTACATTATGATATACCCGTTTTTCTCATCGTTCGCTGAATCTATCGCCCTCGCCCACTGGGAGAGGGAGGGGGTGAGGGTTCGGGAGGAATAAACCTCTATTTACGCGACTGCGTCATAGGGAG
>CAYVAZ010000266.1:0-7183 GCA_964449065.1 uncultured bacterium | reverse complement strand
GCGGGTGTATGCCTGAATCAACTCGTTCTGCTTCTGTCCGGTAGCCCACCACTCGAGCAAGCGAAACGTGGGAACACAAGTCTCCCACCGGGCCAGGTTTTTTGGGAGGGCAAGGCTCCCGCCGAGCCAAAAGCACGTTTTCATTCCACTTGCAATTAGTAAAAGCGGATGTATGCCTGAATCCAATCGAACGGCTTTTGTCCGGTGGCCCACCATCTCTACCGAAAACGTACATTTCATTTTTCGGTTGGTCTAAATGGATTCAGTCAGTTATTATCAATTCAACATAACCGATCCAAGCGCGTCGCACCCTATTTCAATTTATGGAGTCGCTTCTTCTAATTCTTCTTTGTCTACTTCTTTTGGCTCATGGAAAAAGAGTTGAAACGCGATTGCACACAGGATCGTCAACACGACCGGAACAATAAATACATACGTCCAATTGGTGACCGCTTCGGCCCCTTCTCCTGTGGTAAATATGCCTTCAATCCAGCCCGCGAAATAGACCCCCGCCAGTTGGCCTAAGCCAAAGGTAACAATTATAATCAAACTTTGGGCGGAACCGCGGATATCTTTGGGGGCTACTTTATCCACATAAATCTGACCGACCACGAAGAAAAAGACATAACAGAAACCGTGCAGGGTTAAGGAGAGCACAACCAACCACCACGGCGTGCCGATGGCGAAGATAATATAGCGCAGCGGCCATGCGATGATTCCCAGCATCATGGAAAACTTGATTCCGGATTTGGGCAGAACCTTTTGCAGAATCCACACCATCGTCACGATCTCAGCGATTTGGCCGATGGTCATGATGGCGGGGATGAGGCTGTCGGGGGGGATTTCTTCGCCGGATGAAACCATGCCTACCGCGGCCATAATGCTTTGAATATATCCGACGATACCTAAATCTTCTAGGAACTGAAGCGTCTTTGCGCTTATACCGGATTCACTCAAAAACGGTCCGGTGAGGAAATAGTAAAACATTAATTCCGTCGAGACGACGAAGGAGATGATAATGAAGACCAGGAATGAGGGCTTTTTTAACATCTTAATCGCCGCAAGAAAGGCGAAGGGGTCTTTGGCTTCTTTATTGGGCGGCGTGTGCGGCAGGATGAAGCTGAACAATCCCAATAGAATGGATATGATCCCCGCCAAGCGCAGGCAGTTCTCACCGCTGTTGTCAAAACTAAGCCATACCGTTAAGGCCCAACCGGCCAAAATCCAGCCCAGGGTTCCCCAGACGCGTATGTAACCGAACTCGCGGTCTACATCCTTGAGATTGTGGAAGCTGATGGAGTTCGTCAGCGGCAGAGTCATGGCGTATAAAAATGAATGCAGCAGCATAAAGATCAGCATCGTCATGAAGTCCACGGATTCCGCCATCACCAGGATGAATATGCCCGCGAATATATGAGCGAATGCCATAAACTTTTCGGTGGAAAAGTAGCGGTCAACAAACTGTCCGCCAACAAATGGAGTGATTAAAAATGCCAGATAGAACATGCTGATGATCATGGATTTTTGAAACGAATTGAAGTTCAGTTCGTTTTCCAAATAGACGGGAAGATAGGGTCCCCATGCCCCCCAAATCCAGTATTGAAACATCATCATTACGCTTAAACGCCAAAATACACCTGCTTGCATAGGACTTCTCCTTAAAAAAATTTTTCAATTGATTTTCTACCTGTTTTGGCAAATGGAGGCTGGCGCAGGGGCACATTGCAATGTGCCCCTGCAAGACCATAAAGACATTAGAACATGGTATAGATAAACGGTGCGATTGCCGAGGTTTGCGTAAAGACAATCAAGGCACCCAGCAGAACAATGACCATGACAATCGGCAGCAGCCAGAACTTTTTGCGTTCCTTTAAAAACTCATAGAACTCGAGCATGATTTCTTTCATTTGGCTTTCCTTATTGTGATAAAGTTAAGTTTATCTTACCCAAAAATCTTGTTGTTACATAGACGAACGGTTGTGAAGTTAAAATAAAGGCACCGCCTTTCGACAGTGCCTGTATTTCATCCTAATAAATCTACCGGTTAGTATAGCATAAAGTTTTCAACTGGCGTATCGACTGCACCACCATCGTTGACAAAGATAGCTTGGATTTCCGCTGTGGTCAACCCACGGTCATAGACACGAACTTCATCGATTATTCCCGGGAAAAACCGCGGGTCTCCGCCTTGCAAACTCATCCCAATGCGGAATTCCTGTTCTGTAGTCGCCGGATCCGTTAAGGTATCAATAGGCAGAGTGGTTCCGTTATCATTTGTCCCCGACAGACCTTCTAACAGCCCATCCACATGGTGAACATAATCCACGGCAACTTGACCGCCTTCCGGCAGTGTGGATGAGATCATGTGCCAAACGCCATCATTGACGACGGTTTCCGCGATATTGAATGTCCCTTGAATTTCCGTGCGGATAGCACCCACGGTACCGTTGTCAGCATTGTCATTAATCCGAAAGTGCTGTTTCTGTCCGTTGCTTGTTGATAATCCCCAACTGATGATTCCATGGGTGTTGGTGGTTGTCGTGTTAATCCAGCATAGGATGGTTCGCGGATTGTTACCCCCGATTCCGTAAAAATCCGGGGTAATTAATGCGTCATCGCCATCAAATTCTAGTGCGGAACCATTCACCCCCGCTACCCAGGTTGGGTCACCCTCGAATATGGCGTCGAATCCGCTGGCGGAGGAATCTGCCGCGATGGTACCACTGTTTTCATCCATGGACCAATACCCGATGAGACCGGTTTCAGTGTCTTGTTGAGCTAAAACGGATTCCGGCAGCAAGCCTGCTATATCAATAGAAGTTTGCCCTTGTGTTTCATCGCCATTGATGCTGCCGGAAAATTCACCTGAAATGACCGGTTCGGAAACATCCGCAGGTACTGTGAGATCATAAGTAAGTGTGAAGGAACCGGATTGGGATAACGCCCACTCGATTTCACCGTTGGCATTTACAGAAGCATTGCCGGATGAGGTTTGAATGTTCGATACAGCCCATCCATTTGGTGGAACTTCTACAACCGTTGAATTGGTCTCTCTGGAGGTGACATCGATTGAGACGGTAAGCACATCACCAAATGTAGGCCGCTCTGCCGCGGAAGAAATAATACGGATACTGGATTGCGCGATTTCTTCTATTTCAAGATTGCTGAAAAATAGTTCACTTAAATTGCCATTGTCATGAGATGTAATAACAATGCCCGCATATACAGGGTCTTCGAGGTCTTCGATCACAATCGAACCATGCGGTTGGCGGTTGCCGTCCAAATCGATTCGGAAGAATTCCAATAAATTTCCGCTGCGAACAATTTCCATATCCCCCAATTGGTCACCGGTTAAGTCTTCTACCGTGATAGAGGATTCCCCCTGGGCGGGTCGGGCTTGCGAAGTCATTTGCAGATCTGTGCGAACGATGATATCGCCATGAGACGAACCGGGGGTAAGATTGTTGCGTACCATAAGCCCGCCTTTCACCCAATCGCTGCCGCTTTCAAACGGAAAAACTAAAGCATTACCACGGATGATAAACGGGCCGTTCAATTCTTTAAACGCGAAATGAAAGGCATCGGCTGATCCCCAAATATCCGCGCCGCTGCCGGTTAGGGCGTATTCATTGCCGTCAAAAGCAGCGCTGCCTGCCGCGCCTAGATCTCCGATATCCGCATGGAAATCAAAGTCGCCAACACTGCCGGAAAGTGTGGTGATTTGAATATCACCGTCCGAGAATAACCCTTCTAACTCACCGCTAAAAACATTCCCGGCCTCATCACCGGGTTCTGCTGTATACGAAACAGAATCAATCGAACCATCCAGGTTCCAAGTAATGGTTTGTCCATCCAGCACACCGGCATTGCTGATATCGCCGGCGGACCATCCGGGTGGGATGGTTTCCGTAAGTGTACCGGACACGCCGGTGCCAATGTCTAAATTCACGGTAACCGGCATCCCCGGCGCAGCAGCAGTTTCACTGAAGGACCGGACAGCGCGATTTTGGTTCACCAACCCTTCTTCGTATAATGCCCGAATATCCTCAGCGCTTAACGCGCGGCTGTATACGCGCACTTCATCCACGGTTCCGTTTAATTGATTGGGAGTCGTACCTTGAATTCGCGCGCCGATTGTGATGTCATCGCCTTCTGTTGTATTGATTTGAATATCCGTGGCGCCAACCCAGGATTGTTCATCCAATTCACCATCAACATAGTGTACGACATCCGTTGGAAAGTTGCCTTCAAATACCGATACAACATGATGCCATTGACCGTCGTTAACCAGGGTAGTGGCAACCGTTTGGCTTCCTGCATATTCTGTTCGAATCGCGCCGACAACACCATTTCCACTATCATTGTTAATCCGAAAGTGCCATTTTTCCCCTGTATTGTTTGCACCCCAGCCTACAATTCCATTGCCGATATCCGTGGTTTTGATCCATGCGCTGATGGTACGTGAAGTGTTGCCTTGCACACCTTTCCACGCGGCACTTAAATGCGTACTTCCATCAAAAAAAATGCCGTTGCCAAGTTTTCCCGCGGCAGGAATAGGAGTACCTAAAGCGGTTACGGCATCCCGGCCATTATCCGATTGATCCGCTGTGGATTCATTTTCAAATGAATCCAAGGACCAGTATCCTTCCAGACCGGACGTGACATCCTGTGAAAACCCAACATGAGAACCACAAATAACTAAACATACAATAACAAACTGAAAATATTTCATGACTTCCTCCCAAAAATAATTTTAATTTTTTATACCATATAAATACTGGATTTTCAAGCGTTTTATCGATTCAATATTTTAGGATAAGGTTTGACCGTATTTTGAACGTTCAATTTCAGTTGCTATAATTACCTGCATGATCACTTCCGAACAGATACGTTTGCTGCCGCATCAACCCGGTGTGTATATGATGAAAGATAACCAGGGACGGGTGGTTTATGTCGGCAAGGCGATTGATATTCAAAAGCGGATTCGCTCTCACTGCCAGCGGCGGGATGGGGGGTATGCGTCTCCTTTTATGGAATATGTGGATTCAGTAGAGCCGGTCATTACCGATAATGAGGTGGAAGCGCTGCTGCTGGAATACAATCTTATCAAAAAATACAACCCACTTTTCAACGTGAAATTAAAGGATGATAAGCGGTATCCCTATATCAAGATTACGATGCAGGAAGAGTTTCCCCGTGCATATATAACGCGAACAGTGGCGGCGGATGGCGCGCATTATTTCGGACCCTATCCGCATGTATCGAAGGCGCGGCGGACCCTGTCGGCGCTGCATGAGATTTTTCCCATTCGTACCTGCAAATATGAGTCTGAAAAGTTATTAAAGATCAGGCCTTGTTTGGATTATGAAATGGGGCGCTGTTGCGCTCCCTGCGGAGAAATTGTTACCAAACAAGAATACCGGCAGTTTTCTCAGAGTATTGTCAACTTTTTGCGGGGACAGCCAGAAAATGTCATTCAAGCCTTGGATGAAAAGATGTCACACAGCGCCGAACAAATGATGTTTGAAAAGGCCGCGTTTTACCGGGACATATTAGAGGCCGCAAAGCAGTTTGCCATGGAACAAAAGATGATGCAGCGCACGGTTGAAAATCAGGATTTTGTAGGCTTTGGACGCGTGCATGATATTTCTTGTGTGAATGTGATTCGAAGACGGGGAGGCCGGGTGATTGGATCTACACGCCATTTGATGGATGATGTAAAGCATGCAGACACGCCCGAAATTCTCAACGCGTTTTTGGAGCAGTTTTATCTGCACAATGCGGATATCCCGCGTGAAATATTTATTTCTGCCAATATCGGGAAAACGAGATTGCAGTCGATAGAAAAAATTTTTTCGGATATTGCGGAACATAAAGTAACCGTGAAAATTCCACAGCGGGGTTTGAAGCATTCGATGCTGAAGATGGCTGAGAAAAACAGTTGTCACGGCGCGGAACAGCAATACCGCAAGATTCATGGGATTAAGCAGGGTGTGTCTGAAAATGTGATTGCCTTGCAGGAAGCGCTTCGGTTAGAAATCCTTCCGTTGCGAATTGAAGGTTATGACATTGCCAATACCCAAGGCTCAGACAGCGTGGGCGCGATGGTTGTGTTTCATGACGGGAAACCGAAGAAATCCGATTACCGTAAGTTTCGGATCAAAGATGTGGATCAGGTGGATGACTATGCCAGCATGAAAGAGATGCTGCGAAGGCGGTTTTTGCATGGGAAAGACGATAAAGAGGAGAAAGGCCGGTTCGCGGAGACGCCGGATTTGATCATGATCGATGGCGGAAAAGGTCATCTCAACGCGGCTTTGGAAGTCTTGGATGAATTGGATATCAAGCAGTTCCCGGTATGCAGCTTGGCAAAACGTGAGGAAGAGATTTTTTTGCCGGGGCTGAGCCAGCCGATTCGATTGGACCGGAAAAACAAGGGACTGCGGCTCTTGCAGAATGTACGGGATGAAGCGCACCGCTTTGGCACAACCTATCACGCGCAATTGCGCGGAAAGAAGATGAAGGAATCTTTTCTGCGTAAACTATCTGGAATTGGTCCGGCGAAAGAACGGGAGTTGCTGCGGCGGTTTGGGTCTCTTGAGAAAATCAAGCAGACAAGTGTTGAGGAGTTAACGCAGGTTTCGGGTATTAATGAATCCCTGGCCGGGAAAATTATGGATGCGTTGAATAAGGCTTAATTTCCAGGACTTAATTTCCAGGACATTGACCTAGAACAGTGTCAATGATTGGTCGAAGGGTGTCGATCCCCCCTAGCCTTTCTTAATAACTGATGTTACGCAAATGCTATTTGACTTCTACTTAAAAAGAATTTAGTTATAAACCGAATTTTTAAGTTAAACGCAAGGTCTATCGTCTTCTCCCTCTGGGAGAAGATAAGAGATGAGGGCGAAGAGAGCGATTGCCCCCTTTGACGCAATAGTTTTATTAGAGGTGGTTATCACCAAACACCCTCACCCCATCCCTCTCCCATAGGGCGAGGGCGATAGATTTAGCGAATGATCAGAATACCGAATCTATCGTAAAGAATGCGTAACATCTGTTAATAAGGGGGAAACAACAGATTAGCCAGCCGTCATTTTTTGATTGATAAACTACAAGTACACTGATAGGCAAAAAGTGTCGGGTAAGGTGAAAACCCTGTGGCTCGGCGGGAGCCTCGCCC
>CAYVAZ010000265.1:0-7184 GCA_964449065.1 uncultured bacterium | reverse complement strand
GACGATATAGGGGTTGAAATCCAATGGACTGAAATCGGCAAAGTCGTTATTCGCGGTTTAAATCATTCAGGGACATCTTTGACTCAAGATGATTTGCTACGGAGAGTAGCTTATTAAGGGGGGATCGAAGCACGCTTTCAACAACACAAAATCCCCCGGAGCCTACGGCTCCACCCCCTTACGTAAGGGGGTTATTGTAATGCATTTCAAAATTCTCAACGTTTTTATGCGGGCATAACTGCCTCCATATTTTGTTGCATTTCTTCTTATTTACAGACTATCAAAACGGATGTAAAGCTCGCAACAATACCTACCGTATAGAATTTTGCGTAACGTCCGTTAGAATGAAGAACTCCCACTGCCGGTAAGAACTCAAAGCGGAAGAAGTTACCGGGAAAATTATGCAAAGCAACTAAATCCTTTTAATCTTTCTTTTCCGCCAGCACGCATATCACATCGCCGTAGTTGTATTTTTCCACCTTTTCGCGCGCTATGCTGTTGAGTTGCAAGCCATACCATGCCTCGTTCCAGGTTTCGTGTTCAATGCCGACATACGACATAGTGGAGAGGATGTTGAATCCCGCGTTCTCCAACAAACGGCATACTGTTTTTTGGTTAAAGAAATAAATATGATCGGGATCGTAAAACCAAGCCTTTCCAGCAATATACGCCGGGATGGTATCGCAGCAGGGTGTCCGCACCAATACCAGACCGTTTGTATTCAAGCGTTCATAGATTTGTTGGACTAAGATGTGCGGCTCGTTTACATGCTCGATCACATGATGAAGCGAGATCATATCAAACTTTTGATCCGGAATGGCGTCCAACGTACCTTTATGGATGGTGTATCCTAATTTGCGGCAAAACTCCACCGCATAATCCGCGACTTCGCTTCCCTGCACCTGCCAGCCGCGGTTTTGCATTTCCCGCATAAAGATGCCGAGCCCGCAGCCCACATCCAGCAGCAGTTTTTCCGCACCGACCGCTTCTTCCCACTTTGGAAAACCAAGATCATCCAACCACCGGAACATTTTTTCATCCAACGGAGAAATGACCTGTTCTTGTGCTGCAATTTTGTGAAACTCTTCCGCCCCGGTATTTCGTTCCGTTTCCCAATACTCACCCTGATACTTGCCGTACAATACATCGGCCGTTGGCTGCGGGAACGTATACACCAGTTCACACCGCGCGCATCGTACGATCCGCCAGCCATTGCCGGAGCAGGTTGCGACATAGCGTTTTCGGCGGCTGCCGCATACGGCACATGCGACCCGTTTGTATTTTTCCTTGAGGAACAACTGCGGCAGGGTTCCCATGAAAAAGAAGTTCACTCTGCGCCTAAAGGATAACAGCAGATCGATTACCCTCCATGGCGGACGGTACACCGGTTTGGCATAATCATAATGAGAGGATTCAATCAGGATTGCCCGGCTGGAATGATATTCCTCGACCGTTTTTTCGTACAGCAATGTTTGATAGAGGTAGTCATTCAGGATGGATTTGGGGTGGAGAGCAATTGCCCGCAAATACAGTTCATCCGCGATCTTAAACCGCCGCGCGTGTTGATGGATCAACGCTTTGTGCAATACATGGATGGCATTTCGCGGCTGCAACTGACTCAGCCGGTCATAGATTTCCAATGCTTCTTCGTATTTCTCTAATTCGACGAATGACATTGCCATGGATTGCAGCGTTTGGATATCATTTTCGCGAAACGATTGGGTATCGCTGCCGTACTCAACCGCCGCTTCATAGTCTTCCAACTGATACATCAACGAAGTCAGTAAAGCGAAGTATTCAAAATTCGATTTGTACTGAATACCGCGAATCAGCAACGCGGCCGCTTTTTTTTTCGCCTGTTCTTCATCTTGCTTTTTTTGTTCCAGCGTCAATCTCGCCAGCAAGTAGAAGGGACGTTTTGCTTTTGGTAAAAAGAGACTCACAAAGCGAAGGATTTTGAGCGAAAGAGAATGCTGCCTGCAAGTACGCAACGCAACACAAAAATAGTAAATGGGTTGATAGAGATAATGCAGAAACGAATAGTTTATGCGTTTGTTGATGCGGTTGAGGATGACATGGGCGCGCTCATGCTTGGCTTGTTTGTAAAAGCCCAGAGCACGTTTGTAATCCAGCAGTTCTTCACAGAGTTTTCCCGCGATGCCGGCCGCTTCGGTACTGGAAGGATCGAGGTCCAGTATCTTTTGATAGAGTTCCAGCGCCTCGTCATAGCGGCAGCGGCACACAGAAAACCAGGCTAGATTGCCGTATGGATCGATCCAATCCGGTTCAGCCTTGCTGGCCTGTTTCGCGAAATCGATGGCGGATTCCCATTGCTTATTTCTGGCAAAATTCTGTGCTTCTTTCAACAACGCTGCGGCTTCATCATTCGGTGCGGAATGTAATACCATCGAATTATTCGGTTATCCATTGGGTGTGGAACACGCCTTCTTGATCGGTTCGCTGATAGGTATGCGCCCCGAAGAAATCGCGCTGGGCCTGAATGATGTTCGCCGGGTTCCGTTCGCGCCGGTACGAATCGAAATACGCCAGCGAGGCGCTCATGGCCGGAACCGCGATTCCCAAACTGGTGGCGGTGATCACCACATTGCGCCAAGCATCAACCCGTTCGCTAATTTCTTTTTGGAAGGTAGGCGCCATAAGCAAGTTGGTTAATTTTGGATTTTCAGCATAGGCCTGACGAATCCGGTCCAAGAAGACCGCGCGAATGATGCAGCCGCCTTTCCAAATGCGGGCGATTTCCTGCATGTTGAGTTCAAACCCATATTGATCCGAAGCGGCCTGCATCAACGCGTATCCTTGCGCGTACGAGCAGATTTTGGACGCGTACAAAGCGTCTTTTAATAAGACCACGGCATCTTCTGCATTCATTTCGACTTGTGCAAGCTTTAGCGGATATACTTTTGATGCTTCTACCCGCTCCGTCTTCAATGCCGATAAGAACCGGGCATCCACGGATGAGGTGATGGTGGGGATCGGCACGCCGAGTTCCAGCGCGGTTTGCGATACCCATTTCCCCGTTCCCTTTTGTCCCGCGACATCCAATATTTTGTCAATCAAGAAGCCATCGCCGCCTTGGTCATCGGTAAAGTTCATCACCTTTGCGGTGATTTCAATGAGATAGGATTGCAGTTCGGTCTGATTCCATTCGTTAAAGATTTCCGCGATATCGTTGGGATTCAAGTGAAACACATTTCGCAGGATATCGTAGGTTTCGGCGATCAGCTGCATATCGCCGTATTCGATTCCGTTGTGGCACATCTTCACGAAGTGCCCGGCGCTGCGTTTGCCGATATAGGCGGTACAGGGGCCTGAATCCGATTGGGCGCTGATTTTTGTCAATATCGGCTCGATTTCTTTGTAGGCGGTTTCATCTCCGCCCGGCATCATGCTGGGACCCCACAACGCGCCTTCTTCGCCGCCGCTGACCCCCATGCCGAGAAACCGCAGCCCAGTCCCGGCCAGTTCGTCCACGCGGCGCTCCGAATCCGTAAAGTTCGAGTTGCCGGCATCGATCAGGATGTCTCCTTCATCCAATAGAGGACGAAGATCGCCGATCACCGCGTCCACGGCAAACCCGGCGCTCACCAACAGAATGATTTTGCGGGGGCGTTCTAAATTTTCGACGAACTCTTGCAGAGTATCCGCCACTATGAAATTTTTATCGGTATGCGCATCCGCAAATTCTTTTCGCTTTTCCGGGTTCCGGTTATACACCGCCATGGAAAAGCCGTTGCGTTCGATATTTAAGGCTACGTTCGCCCCCATCACTCCCAAACCGATTAAGCCGAATTGCTGTGCCATTCTGTTCTCCAATAAATAAAGTTAATCTGTAAAAGGATTCCTGATTTCCAATTGATTTTCAATTGTATGACCATGATGCATATCTTCTGAGTACAAAAGCGAACATTGATTCAATAAAGCGGTAGCGACAATGCAACTGTCCCAATAGGAATATTGATTTTTCTTATTGATCTATTGCTTTTAAAACAGTTACACTATCGATTCCTATAATAGGAAATGAAGAAACTAAGTCTTTTATTACATGCTCTGATTTGTCTTGAGAAAGATAGTTCTTTTTCGTTAACGCATTATACAATTCACCTAGAATTTGTGTGCTAACAACAATTGAACCATATTTATTGTCAATGAGTTCTTGAATGATTTCACTTTTTATGAATGGTTCTTTGGAAATGAAATAAATCCACAAGTTTGTATCAAAAATTATACTATCGCTCATGCAGCTCTTCCCGGTCGAATTTGTATCCTTCTTCCAACTTGAAATGATATTTCTTCATAGCCTGCATAAAAGCTTCTTTTGTTTTTGGTTGAATTTCATCATCAAACAATAGAACCTTATAAGTTTTGCCATTATTTTCTTGACCTAAACTTTCATCCAGTTTAAGAATTCCATCTTTGTAAGTGGCATTTCGTACGATTTGCATTACAGTCTCCTAATCTGTAAGGATTGTAATTTTATTGGTAACAGGTCAGCGGTGTAAAGTAAAAAATCAATATGACGTTCCTTTTTTTCCCCAATGCAATGGGGGAGGTTTGGAGGGAGGTAAGGCACTTTCTCACATCGCCTAATCAACCCTCCCCTAACCCCTCCTAGGCTTGGGAGGGGAAATTTCTTTTCAAACGACTGATCTCTTACTTTTATTGTAGTTAGTTTTTACAAAAACACACTGGATTCTCTCACCAATTAATTCTCTTTTAACAGACGTACATACTCATCATGTGAGCCGATCCAAAACCATAAAACCACATCATCTATCATTTGACCGAGAGCACGATATCCTCTATCGATACGCACAGAATAGACTGCTTTTCGATCGATTACTTTCTTAAAATTCAAGCTTTTAGCATGAGGTTTTATCATCCAAAGAGCATAAGCATTATCTGCTTTTCTCTGTATATCTTTTGGCAAATGATAATAACAATCCCAAAAATTATCTGTAGTTAATGATATCATTCGGTCGTTAATCGTCCTTCATCGCTGATGGACATACGTTTAGCTTTTCCTTGTTTATATTGCTCTAAGGCTTCTTCCGTCATTTTATCAAGAAGCATTTCCGATTTTTCATGCTGAAACAACTGATCCCATTTTTGATCATCTTCTTCAAACGAATATTGATTTGCTTCTTTTAACCATTCTTCTTCCAGTGTTTGCGCTTCTAAAAAACGGGCAAAATTGATCAACTGATTCGCGTGGTTTGGCGGCAAATTCCGTACGATGTTTAATAACACTTTTTCTTGTTCTTTGATTTGGACAGTCATTTTCTTTACCTTGCAGTTAGTTGTTATTTTGAAAAGTATACCGCTTCATTGAAATAATATGCGGTGTGCGGTACCGGCTGGAAGCCGATGTCCCCCTTTTGTGGAGGAAACACACAGTATTTATTTGAATCCGTGTTATAACCGATAATCATTAAATTTTTACAAAAACACACTGGATTCTCTTACGGCCAACTCTACATTCACATGCCGCTCTACCGCTTTGCTATAGGTCTCTATATTTTCCTCACGGGGATTCACGGTTTCGCCCAAACAGGGGTCGGCGTGTTCGATGCCGTCTAATACCCCTAACGATTCCAGGGCGCATAACGCGGCGCCGCGGCAGGACGATTCCTGCACTTGCGAAACCCGCACGGGACGCCCCAGCACATCCGCCATGATTTGAATCCACGCGGGCGATTTCAGCAACCCGCCGCCGCTGGCCACCAAGATATGATCATCCGCCACCAGCGGTTTCAACAAATCATAAATCAAGCGGAACCGCATCGCTATGGATTCCAGCCCCGCATGCAGAATCTGTTCCGGCTTGGTGGATGCCCGCAAGCCGTAGATCATCGCCCGGCTGTTGGGGTTCCAGCGCGGGGCGCGCTGGCCGGATAAGAACGGCAGGATGGTTAATCCATGTGAATCCGGCTTTGCCGATGTAATAATGTGTTCCAATTCCTTTTCATCCGGCAAATTGAGCGTGTTCTTCATCCAAGCGAACAGATTGCCCCCATTGCTTAATGCCCCGCCCTGAATAGGCCGGTTGCGGTCGATGCGGTAGCACCATAGGCCTTCCGGCGGCTGGCGGTATTCGCCTTTCCATACAATCCGCATCGCTCCGGAGGTCCCGACCATCAGGGTTAATTTATCGGGGCCGGCGCACCCGCTGCCGATGTTGTTGCAAGCGCCGTCCCCCAACGCCGGAAACCATTTGGCATTCCGCAAAAATTCCCAGCGCTTGGCCAGTTCCGGTTTCATTGATTCGTAGGGATCATGTTTGTCGCACAGGGGGGATAAATGGCGTTCATCTATCGGCAGCACCGTGAGTGTTTCTTGATCCCACACACATTCTTTGGAATAGAGTAGCCCGCTGCCGGATGCCATTGAGTACGAGCACTTCCGTTCTCCGGTGATTTGAAAGAATAAATACTCACCGAATGACATCCAATGATCGGCTTGCACAAATTCATCGCTCATAGCTTTGGCCGCCCACGTTAACTTTGCGGGCAAAAAACTGGCGTGCATCGGGCAGCCGGTACGGGCGGTAAAGGCTTTTGGCTCCAGGATTTCTTTCAGTTGGGGGAGTACGGATTCCGGCCTTGTGTCGCTCCAATTCAGCAATGGTGTGCAGGCTTTGCCTTGAGCGTTTACCCCCACAACATTGTGCCAAAAGGTGCAGCATGAAACCGCGCTGATTTTCATGGATTTCTCTTTGGTTTGCTCAGCAATCGCGTCAATGATCTGATAAACCAAATCGCATAAATCATCCGCGTTGGTGAATTCGCCGCCGTCATCCGTTTTTTGCATGGAATATTGGAGTTGCTTCATCAAACCGTCCACCGCGGTTCCTGTGTCATCAAAGACAATCCCGCGAACGGATGATGTTCCGATATCGAGTGACAAAATATAGGTTGGATTTGAGTTTTTCATCGGTTTCTATTTATACTGAATTCCAATATCAATGCCTTTGAATTTATAAATTTACGGGCGATTTATGTAATAAACAAGGGTATTGCGGCCGTCTATGATAGAAACCGTGCAGCATCAACTCCCAGCCGGTATTTCGTAGGGTGGGCTCAACACTCTCAAAACGATGATTACGCTTATATCAAAGCGGGTGTGTGCCTGAATCCAATCGAACGGCATCTGTCCGGTAGCCCACC
>CAYVAZ010000264.1:0-7204 GCA_964449065.1 uncultured bacterium | reverse complement strand
AGGCAGTGTTTTCAGCCTGCGGTTTATTTTCTTTTTGATTTTGACTTCATATTGTATAGGTTATGGTATAACCTTATGTGGTTATTGCCAAGTCATATTACTCACATTTCCATGAATGATGGGCACGAAAAGACTGTGTTCATTCTACGGCTGCTCGATGGGTTTCGCGAAGAGACTCAACCCATCCTACTCACTACCAACTGTAATGATAGCGAACAAAATCTTAAGAAAGAATCATCAGCCTAGTGGGATAACTGTTCGCTAAAGAGGATATTGTTAGCCGTTTTCATTCTGTCATCAAACCTCTCGTTTGTCTTAGTGCGATCTTGATGAAAGGTGGAATCAACTTAAATATGAATATGCCTGGAAACGCAAAACCAACAAAAACCATTTTCTGCATCTTGTAATCAGTATAGTACCCGAGTGTTCCAAAAAGAAAAAACAAAAACTGAATCAAAAACATAGAGATAATCGATAATACCAAATACATGAGAATTAGTGCCCATGTCCACTTGTAGCGAAAAATATTGAAAAGGCCGATGATTGCACAAAGAGCAAAACCAAGTGCAACTGCAACGAGACTGGCGAGGATAAAACCTCCAAAGAAATAACCAACTCCGAGTAGCAATTTCGTAATCATGATGGCATGGCGTGTTAGTCGACTACTTTATTAATAGATTTTTAATATTGTCTCTTAATAATCTAGACAATCAATTTTTGTGTTTTTTTTGCAGTTTATTTTTGTCTATTAAGGTCGGTACTCTGTCACCTATTACTAGTAAGCCACACCGTTAGCCCTCATGATCCACTCGAGGCACCGCCCCTTTATTACGCTCGTCGTTCCCTTTTTATTAGCCGCTTTTGCCACCGAGCGGCACGTCTCGCCCGTGATTGATATAGTGTAAGTGAAGATGGTCACGATGGATTTTGCGAAGAGCCCCATCCTGCTCATTGCGCTACTGATTAGATGCTCGTGAACCGGCTGGCTCACCGAACCTCCTCCCTAATGGCTCGGTACTCTCCTCGACAAACTAGGAACTCGATCTCACCATCGTCTCGGAGTTCCTGTAGGACACGACTTAGCGTCTGCCGGGGTGTACGCCCATTCGATTGGGTCTCTTCAATGATTCGATCCATCTCATGCCGGATCAACTCATCGCGAGAGAAGGTTCGCCGCCCCGTGCGCTGAACAATGCGGTTCACGGCAGCAGCAACGCTGTTGCGCCATATGATCCGATGTTCTGGCATCTCGTCCATCGTTCGATCTCTACGTCTAACAAATTATTCAATGGTTACTTTAGTTTATTATAAATTATCTTGATAGTCAACATAAATCGAAAAATTTCGCTTTATTCTATCCATTGTTTCTTGCAGATACGCTTTTAAACGGATACCCATTTTTTCCGAATACATTACATCATCAATTGATCTATTATACTTGATATAATGTGATGCTATTTATGAATTAATATTTTCCCTTCGTTGTACTTATGAATGAGCATCGAAATGAGAGATTGATACGGAACGCCTTCCTCTATCGCTTTTGCTTGGATTTTCCTTAAATCCCTCTCCGTCATCCTGATGTTGACCCTTCTCTGTTTCGTTACGCTTTTTCGAGCGTATTCCTCATAGCGTTTCTTATCTTTGTTGGGAAGGTCGGAAACCCATTCTTCGTTCTCCAACGACTTTGTCAATTGCAATTCTTCCTCGTCGGAATATTTTGGTTTACTCATTTCTGTTCTCCTAAATGCTTCTTCGTTGCCCTTCTATTGGGTATGATCGTTTTTAAAAATATTTTCTCATCATCTTCAATAAACGGCACGGATTAGATGTAGTCTTCAATCCTCACAAGAAACACCATCTGGTTGGGATATTTCTCAGGGTTCGGATGTTTCAAACGGTCGATCAGATCACCGGAAGCGATAGCCAACACGACCTGTTCAAACGAGACTCCGCGTAATTGTTTCAGTCGTTCATTCTTCTCGTTATTCCAGTCGTAAAATTTCATTGCCATGTGCTTATTGTATTCTCTCCAATACGCTAGCGAAACTCAATCAATCTGTCAATAAAGCTGCTGCCTCCTAATATACACTGCTGGCGGCGTCACTATTGAGCCCCGTATATGGGCACGGTTGTTTTGTGCGCATCCTACTCGCTACTTCTCATACCCATGATCCTGATGGGCAAGATACGGCTTTGCCCATCCTACGGCTGCTTGATGGGGTTCGCGAATAGCCGCGACCCATCTCACTTTCAAACCACTTTCTTGAATTCTTTCACTTCACGGTCTATTTTTTTCCCGAACTCTTTTTCCGCTTTTTCCAAATCATAGCGTACTTGTAAGCGAAGCCATATTTGCGGTGTGGTTCCAAAATAGCGGCTGAGCCGCAAGGCGGTATCGGCAGTAATCGAACGCTTTCCATTTACAATTTCGCTGATGCGAATGGGGGTAACCCCGATTTCTTTCGCGAGTCTGTATTGGGTAAGGCCATAAGGTTTCATGAAGTCTTCCAGCAGGAATTCTCCTGGGTGTATGCATAATAGACTTTTCACCATGTTTTTTTTCTCTCTCTCAATGATAATCAACAATTTCTACATTCGATGCGTTCGGCGCCATCCATTTGAAACAAATTCTCCATTGATTATTGATTCGGATGCTCCACTGTCCTTTCCGGTCTTTTTTCCGTTTTTCCAAATCATTGGCCGGGGGTGCTTTTAAATCTTCAATGACTTCCGCTTCATCCAAATAAATCAGCTTACGTCTGGCGGTCCTCTGTATGCCGCTTGGCAGCTTCTTTGAACGCTGTCCGTGGTAAATTTTTTCCGTTTCTTTGCACGCAAAGCTTGTGATCATAGCAATGTTGTACCGTAACACGATAATATCGTAATGCGGTAATATAATTGAGGATGGGCTCGGCCGTTTTGTGCGCATCATGATTTACTTCTCATGCACATGATGGCGATGGGTAAGATGCGGGATTGACTATTCTACCCCCCCTAATGCGCGTCGCCTACGGAATCACTATTGAGCGGTTTGTTCGCGGATTCAGCCTTCAGGCGCTCAACCAGCCAGATTTTAATGAGTGACTGCCGTGTGACACCGATCCGAGCCGCTTCATGATCTATGGAATCGACGACCCATGACGGAAAGCCAACATTGATACGCTTTTGTTTTTGGTTGACACGCTGTGTTGTCGAAAGATCAAGATCATCGACTATGTCTTCTCTGCCTTGGTCAAATTTTTTATCGAAGTCCTTGGCTTTCATATAACTCTACCTCTTTTTTACGGGACCGCCTGACAGAAATCAAGCGAATTCTCTCACTTCTGTACGTGATGACAGCGGACCAATGTTTTTCATCGATACAGCCTATAACAAGAAAGCGGCTTTCATCATCGGATTTCACTTGGATTTCTAAAAGATCAGGATCTTTCCAGAGTTGTTGAGCGGTTTGGAAATCGATTCCATGCTTTTCCAGATTGGTCATGCTTTTGTTGTCGTCAAACACGAAGTTCAACATGAGTATAAATTATACTCCTTTTACCCATCCAGCAAGTTGAATGTTTGGAGGTGGCTGTTAAATCATAGTAGTACCATTTGCTGCAAATGCTTGTTATGCCATCTATGCGGTGCGCCGTGCATGGAGCATTTCCCGGAAATGAAACCCGTATACCTTTTGGTTGTTTATCATTCCGGTTACTAAAAATCCTGTTCTACCTCTCATCAATATGATGGCGATGGGCAAGATGTGGGATTGCCCATGTACGGTAGTTTGAGTTTAGCCGATTGCGAGTTAGCAAAGTTAACCCCAATCTCCCGGATGATTGTGTTCTTACCCACACTCAATAAAAAACAAGATTCGCAATTTGGCTGCAATGATTTGTTAGCCAGACAGCGCCGCTAGAGTAGATTTCATTTTTTTACCATATTTTTCACAAAAAAAACGGATACATTCGGGTGCGATATCGATGGCCTGCTCATCATACTGCCCTGTTTTTGGATTGAGCCACACCAACGCATAATCCCCTTTAACCATTTGAAATTGTTCTTTTTTCTTTAACTCATCAAAAATCCCCCCTGGATTTTGTTCTACAATCAATGAATAGAAATCGAATTCATAAATGGTAACATCCAATTCTTCTTCAAACCACAACCGTAATTTATAATCGCCAATATATTCAGCCTTTAATAAGCCTTTTTCTTCATGGTCATGCCACAAGCCTTCATCTTTAGCAACAACTTTCCATTCATTCCAGTTCATTTTTTTATCCTACGATTTTCACGGGTTGATTATTTTGAGCATTCCGCCATTGTTCGAGTAATTCTTGTTCGTGGGCTTCGACCCACGTTTCGACCATTTTTCTTAACATTAATGGTAACTCTTTGTTTGATTTTAGCCACTTTCGGGTTTTTATCTCGAGCCGGTAACTGCCAATGTCGCTTTGGTATTTGACGTGAACGTGAGGCGGCGCGTGATCATTGTAATTCATCAAAATAATCAAGGCACCTTTTTTGAATGGATGCGAAACCGGCGGCATAAATGTTTTCACGACTTGAGAGTTTTCTTTTAATAAATATAACACAAAAACAAGGTGCTGCAAAGACTTTATTTTGCCATTGTTTTTTGCCACCGGCAACAAACAAACTCTACTTAACCTTCATCTGGTTTAATAATAGCCATCAATCCGGCGCGGTGCTTGACATCGGCATGATTGTCCATCCTGTTCTACTCTCATACCCATGACCGCGATGGGTAAGATAGGGCATTGCCCAATTCCTCCCTTGATTCCGCTGCAGGCTGATTTCGTGAACTCACATTGATAGGATCATCATACTCATTTACTATACCAAACCGTACTTTAACGTGCCAAGACGGCGTGGTGAATGCGGAGTGATACGCTTTACGGTATCATCACTCAACACTCATCATTTTTCATCGAGGGACTATGGATATTATTGGTTACATTGTCATTGCACTGTATTTGCTGGTCTTGATCGCGATTGGCTGGTTTTGCTCGCGCAAGCAGGATTCGCTGACGGATTTCTTTTTGGCGGGGCGGAACATACCCGCCTGGGCGGCGTTGGCCGCGGTGGTGGCAACCGAGACCAGCGCGATTACGTTTATCGGCGCCCCGGCGATTTCGTTCGCGGAAGGCGGCGATCTATCGTTTTTGCAAGTGGTGCTGGGGTATGTGTTCGCGCGGTTTGTGCTTGCGTTTGTGTTTCTGCCCAAGTTTTTTCAGCATGAGATTGTGACGATTTATCAGTATTTGGGGAGCGAGTTCGGCAGAAGGGCACAACGCACGGCGGGATACTTTTTCTTCGTGACACGCGCGCTGGCGGCGGGGGTGCGGCATTACGCGGCTGCGCTGGTGGTCTCGGCAATTACGGATTTTGATTTGACCCTGGCGATTGTGATTACCGGCGGTTTTTCGCTGGTCTACGCATGGCTGGGCGGGATATCGGCGGTGATTTGGACGGAAGTCTTTCAGCTGATTATTATGCTTTTGGGGGCCGTGCTGGCGCTCTTTTATTTGCTTGATGTGATTCCCGGCGGCTGGCAGGAAGTGGTGCAAACCGGAAGCGAAGCGGGCAAGTTCGCGTTCTTCCATTTGGATTGGGGAACGGAAAGCCCGTATTATTTCATCGCGGGGATGCTGGGCGGCTTTTGTTTGAACCTGGCATCGCACGGTGCGGATCAAGATTTGGTGCAGCGGCTGCTTTCATGCAAAGGACTCAGAAGTGCGCAATCGGCTATGATATTGAGCGGGTTTGTGGTGTTTTTGCAGTTCGCGTTTTTTCTGGTGATCGGCATTATGCTGTATGCGTATTATGGTAGTTTGCCGGAAGGGCTGGAGAAGAACGATCAAATTTTGCCTTTCTTCGTTATGGAAAATATGCCTTCGGCGGCGGCGGCGGTTGTGATTGCCGCGATATTATCCGCCGCGCTTTCGAGCACGGCATCGGCGTTGAATTCGCTGTCATCCACGGCGGTGACGGATTTTATCGTTGCGGTGAATCAGGAACCTCCATCGCAATCGACCCTGGTTAATGCGTCCCGCTGGTTTACGATTTTTTGGACCGTTGTTTTAATCATCATCGCGATATTGGCGCAGAACTCGGAATCGATACTCGATACCGGACTCAGCATCCCCAGTTATACCTACGGCAGTTTGCTGGGGGCGTTTTTGTTGGGGATCTTTACGCCCTTGCGGAACGCGCCGGCTTTGATCATCGCCATGATTGCGGGTGTTGTGTTGGTGCTGGGATTGTCGTTTAATGGAGTGCATTGGAATTGGTATGTACCGGCCGGGGCAGCAACCACATTGACCGTTGCGTTTTTATTCAATCCCATCGTAGGAAAACAACACGTGAATGAAGGATACAAGACATGAACCGTTTATTTGTATTTATCTTTACTTTGCTCATCAATCATGCTGCGATTTCCACGGACTCGCCGCTTCCGTACGCGAATCCGTGGGACGTGGGGATGGATTATGCGTTTGTGACGCAGGCGCATCAAAGCCTGGCGGCATCGGTGCAAGAGGGGGCGGCTCCCGGCGTGGTGGCGTTGGTGCTGAAGGATGGGCATATTGTATCGCTGCAAGCGATCGGCAATATGCAAACGCATGAGATCAAGCGGTCGAGCACGACCGGGCAGTTGGAAGATATCCGCATCACAAAACCAATGTATGAAAATACGATCTTCGATTTGGCATCGGTGACAAAGATGGTGGCAACGACGACATCGATCATGATGCTGATTGAGCAAGGCAAGTTGGAACTCGACAAACCGGTGGCGGAGTATATCCCGTCGTTCGGGCAGCGGGCGAAGAACAAGGTGACGGTGCGGCAATTGTTGACGCACTCATCCGGCCTGCCTTCTTGGAGACCGTTCTATGATTTTTGCGCCAATGTTGATGATGTATACAAATCGATTGATGAAGAAACCACATTGGTATTTGAACCCGGCAAGAACCGGGTGTATAGCGATCTAGGGTTTATCATGTTGAGCCGGTTGGTCAGCGAGGTATCCGGCGAACGGATTGATGTGTTTACGAAGCAGCACATTTTTGAGCCGTTGGGGATGGATGAAACGGGTTATTTGCCGTGGGGACGGCAGCGATTGTACACGGCGCCAACGGAATATGATTCGCTGCGCGGCCGTGTGCTGCAAGGCATTGTGCATGATGAAAACACGCGA
>CAYVAZ010000263.1:0-7311 GCA_964449065.1 uncultured bacterium | reverse complement strand
TCTCCCTTTGGGAGAAGATAAGAGATGAGGGCGAAGAGAGCGATTGCTCCCTACTGCTCAGTAGCGTACAAAAAGAAGATTGTCTCCCTAAGCCCTCACCCCTACCCTCTCCCGGTGGGCGAGGGCGATAGATACAGCGGTAAATTAGAATAACGGACATATCATTACGTATGCGTAACATGAGATAGTAATACAATGTGCAATTAAAAGTATCCGTTTCAACTGTGTGGGGAACGTCGGCTTCCAGCCTGCTGCTATATACTGTTCAGCCCGTAAAGTAGGTCATGCCGTTCTGACCCACCACTCACGCTCAGGAGTTTTTTTCATGATCAAAAACCTTGTTCCTATTCTTGTCATCATTTCATCATTAAACTTTGTTGTTTCTTCCAATGCCCAAAACATCCGGCCCCGCCCTACGGTACTCGATATCAATGACGCCGACACCATCCGCGTTCCTACCCCCTTACGCCGCTTTGATGTTGAAATAGCGCAGGTAGAAAACATGCGCCTCGAAGTCTTCACCCGTCACTACGCCGTCTTTTCCGATTTAACTTCCTTCGAAACAAACCGGAGGTTGTTCGTTTGGGACGGCATCAACCGTGTCCTGCGCGATACCCGCGAATCGGCTGTCCCGCAATCGCTGCTAATCTCCAAAGACGAAAAATACTTCATCTATTTGGTCAACGAAACCCAAGGTGGCAATGACATCAATTCCGACGGCACCCTCTCAACCGGCGTGCTGCGTATGTATCACCTCGAAACCGGTCAGCGTGTCAATCTCGGCATTCCCGCGCGCAGCGCCACTCCCATCCCCACCATCCAAACCGAATCGCAATTTGAATATTTTCTCCAGGACAACACCTTCATTTTCTCCCATTCCACAACCGAACAAAACAACTCCCGCGAAACCGACGCCCCCTGGCTTATCGTTGATATGCTCAACATCGTTCATGCAATTGAAGGCACACCCACACCAACCCCTTCAAACACACCCACCTTCACACCCACGCCGCCCCCCTCCCCTACACCGGAAGGCCCGCCAACAAACACGCCCACCCCCAGCGCCACCGCCACAGCCACACCCTTCCCGGAAGTGCCGCCGGGATTCATCAAACCCGCCGATATCAACAGCGACGGCTTCATTGACGGTTTGGATTTACTCATCCTCAAAGAATTCTGGTTCATTCAACCCACACCAACACCAAGACCGTGAACTATATTTATAGAAACAAAATGATTAGAATACGTAATTGATGTTACGCAAATAATGATTGACTATTGTTTGAAAAATGGTTTTTGTTGTGAGCAAACTATTCTAAGTCAAACGCAGTGTCTATCGTCTTCTCCCTTTGGGAGAAGATAAGAGATGAGGGCGATGAGAGCGATTGCTCCCCATGACGCAGTAGCGTAATTAGAGGTTTATTCCTCCCGACCCCTCACCCCTACCCTCTCCCGGTGGGCGAGGGCGATAGATTCAGCGAACGATTCAGATAACGAGCATGTCGTAATGAATGCGTAACATGAGTACGTAAATTAATTTCTGGAATAATTCTGCTTGGGAGAGGTAAAATGTTTAAACAACTTTGGATTTTCGGCTTAGGTCTTGTACTCGCATTCTCAACTATGATCACGGATGTTTACGCGCAAAAAATTCCCGTCATCTATGATTCCGACATCGGCGACGATATCGACGATACCTGGGCATTGGGACTTCTGCTCTCATCACCTGAATTCGATGTGAAACTGGTAGTCGGCGACCAAGGCCGCACCGAGTACCGCGCCAAACTATTCGCCAAGTTTTTGGAAGTGGCTGGCCGCACGGATATCCCGGTCGGATTGGGATTGGATGTCGGTCGTGAGGGCGACGGCCCCCAAGCCGAATGGGTGAAAGATTACAACCTCTCCGATTTCCCCGGCGAGATCAAAGAAGACGGTGTCCAAGCGATTATCGATACCATCATGAACTCCGATGAAAAAATCAAGTTGATTGCAGTCGGCCCGCTGCCCAACATCGCGGAAGCGTTGAAGCGTGAACCCAAAATCGCCGAAAAAGCCGACTTCATCGGTATGCACGGCAGCGTGCGTTTGGGCTACGGCGGCAGCGAAAAAGTCTCCGCCGAATACAACGTCCGCGCGGACGCGGAAGCCTGCCAAACCGTTCTTTCCGCCCCGTGGGATATCACCATCACCCCATTAGACACATGCGGCTTGGTGGTATTAAAAGGAGATCTCTATCAAAAAGTCAAAACTTCGGATGATCCCATCGCCCAAGCCATCATCAAAAACTATGAATATTGGTGCCCCAACCAAGGCTTCTTCAACAAAGAACTGTGTGACAAGCAAAGTTCAACCCTATTTGATACCGTAGCAGTGTACTTGGCCATGTCGGAAGAATTGTTGCACATGGAAGAACTACCGATAGCCGTTACCGACGACGGCTACACCAAAATCGATGAAGAACACGGCACCAAAATGTCCGTCGCCGCCAAATGGAAAGACATGCAGGCCTTTAATAAATTCCTGGTGGAACGATTGACTCAATAATCGGTAGAGAAATTTATCGAAATGCATTCAACCAATAAACTTGGTTTTTGATGTCTTCAGATGTTAGAGTATAAAGTAGTCGTAACAATCTACGCAATAGAACCGGTAATGTTTCTTCTGCTGAAAAAATTATTCCAAAGTGATCACGATTTTCGGACAATTATTTTTGATGCAGAACCATGAAATCAACTACATTGAAGGTTAATATAGCACGTTGTTCTTTGGCTGCCCAATCCAATTGGGCTTCATCGGTTTCGGATAACATTTCGGCTTCTTGCGATGAGACTGCATCAAAACCATACTGCCGGATTTGATTCGCTAAGCGGGGAGAAAGATGCTCATTTAGATATAGTTTTATTGGTTTATGCAACCGTTTGGGCATGAGTTTCTAACCAGAATTCGTAACTATTTTGGTTGCGTATTTGATCGATTTCTTGTTGATGATCATGGTAATAAGCGAGGGCGCTAAATACTTGCGCGGGAGTTAATGAGTCCCATTCCGTCACGATACCCTCTACTGACATACCTAATGCATAATAAAAACCGACGATGTGCCATACAGCAATCCGCGTACCTTCAATCACTGCTTGGTTTCCGCATACACCAGCGGTTTTCACGATATGGGGATAATTTGTATTTTGCGTTTTACTTTTTTTTTCCATCTTTGCAGCACGTTTAACATGGATGTTTACTTTATATTATATTCTATCTTGTTTCAAACCACAACATTCATTTCTTCCTATTTTATTTCGATCAACAAATAGATTTATTCCATATGCATGTGATTCCCATTTCAAATGAATCCTAAATTTCATTTGCGGTTACCATATCAACAAGGTAAAATTACATAACTACTTTTGAACTCTGACAAGGATACACCATGATAACCGAAACCGGTTACGAACACATCGTACTGAATGAAAAGAACGTGCCCATCATTAACGGGACACAGTTCAAAATAATCCATCTCGTTATGAGCCACATCTATCAAGGATGAACGCGAATGAATTGCATGAAGAGTATCCCCATCTAACCATGGGGCAAATCCACTCCGCTCTGGCCTACTATTGGGACCACAAAGAACAAATGGAAACCGCTATTGAAAAAAGCCGCCAGATAGCGGAAGAATTAAGAGAACAACTGGAATCGCCCGAACTTCAAGCACGCCTTAAAACAAAAGGAATCGTTTGATGGCATTAGAATATTATACCTATGCAATTTGATATTGGCTGCATATTGAATACTTAACATCTTCCTTTCGCTGGGCTTACGCCGCGCTTATCAGTCATTATTTATTTGAAGTGGTATTATATGGATCATCACGTCCATTCTGCCATAACGAATGGATTGCGTTTAAAAGGAATAGATGTACTAACTGCTGCGGAAGATAATGCCCGTCATTTTGATGACGCGAAATTATTGGACCGCGCATTCGAATTGAACAGAATTATGTTTACAATGGATGAAGATTTCTTGATTGAAGCTGCCAAGAGGATAAAAGATAAAATCGAATTCACAGGCATCATTTACATCCATCAGGATAGCATCCTAATTGGAAATTGCATCAGAGAATTAGAACATGTTGCTTATGAGAATTCATTGAGTGAAATGATGAATAAAGTATTTTATTTATCTCATTCTAAAATTCGCTGACCGGAATTCTCACCTCATCAATACAAACTCCACTGCGGCACCGCGGTGCTCTCAACCTGCGGCAAGAAGGGAATCTCCGCCATCTCTTTCTTCAAAATCGTGTTGTAATCCTCTTCACCCAATATCGGGGCCGCTTCACTGCCCAGCCAGTTCTCGATCACCTGCGCGTACACCGAGCGGAAATCGATCTTATACTTCAAATTGCCTTTATGCAGGTCTTCCAAATCCGGCTGCCCGCCGTAAATGCCTCCCTGCACCTGTCCGCCAAACGCGAACAAACAGTTCGCCGCGCCGTGGTCGGTCCCATTGCTGCCATTCTCCCGCACTCGGCGGCCGAATTCCGAAAAGGTCAATACTAAAACCCGTTCAAGATTGCCCGTGAATTCCATCTCGCGCAAAAACGCGTTCACCGCGCTGTCAAACTGCCCCAACAATTGCGGGTGCCTGCCAAATTGGTTTCCCGAATTTGAATTCACTTGATTGGCGTGTGTGTCATACCCGGTCTGGCTCACATAAAACACTTTGGTCTTAAAGCCGGAGCGGATAATCTTAGATACCAGCTTCAAACCACGTCCAAAATCGTTATTGGGATATTGGTTCTGCGGGACCAGCGTGGGCAAATTGTCCGCCTTGCGGATATCCTGCACAGACACTTCCGTTGTGTTATAACTGCGCTGCAAAAAGTCAATTTCCGGGCTGACCCGCTCCATCTGGTTGAGCGCGGTCATCGCCCGCAAACGCACGTTGGCATCTTCATCAAAGTTAAAGGAATAATCTCTCGGATCCCCAATCGCGGGCGGGTTTAATACCGCCGAACCGTTTATGGCATCCGGAATCTTCTTCTTGCCAGCCGCGACAATATCAAATACGCCGGGATCCACACCATCACACGCGTTATCGTAATACCGCGCCACCCAACCGCGTTTATCCACACCCTCAAACGGATTCATGGCATGTTCATAAATATCCGTCGAAGTAAAATGAGACTGGTTCGGGTTTTGGTAGCCCACATTCTGCACCACCGCCATCTTTCCCTTTTGATACCAATCCGCCAGGTTAAACAAATTGGGATGCAGCCCGTTCTCGCCATCCAGGTTGATTTCCGTCCCTTTTCTTACATGAATACTCGGCCGGGTACGGTCGTCATAATACACAGGGTCGGTGCGTGGAATCACTGTATTCAATCCATCAAGCCCGCCACCGTGCTGCAAGATTACCAAAATACGGTCGTCATCACCGTCCAGCGAACTCAAGGCGCCGGCACTTTTACTGATCCATAACGGCGTCGTGGAAACGGTGGAGTAATAGGCCAAACCGGATAAACCGGTTTGAAAAAAAGATCGGCGGTTCATGTTCATCGGTTTCCTCTACTTAAGTTGATATTTCGGCATTGTCAGCATCAAATACACCAAACCGCGAATTCTGCGGTAATAAATATCCCGGCCGCTGACAATCCGGCGTAAAAAGTTCCGTAGAATCGAATACTCTTGATCCAAAAGCGATGTTTGCAATAACCGCTCACGGTGATATTCAATCATACCATCAAAATCTTCTTCATTTTCGATAAACCCGTTTGCAATCAAATCATCACAATAACGGTTGCTTATAATCCGTCGTGTGGAAAAATGATCCGCGTAATTAAACCGTCCCAAAATATTGCCCGAGTTAATCCATGATTTTCCGTGATTCCATCCCGCGACATTGGGCGGCTCAAACAAACTCATCCCCATCTCACGCATCATCATGGCCGCGCCGTCGTGATAACTAATCTCTTCCACATCCAAATTACGCAACGCCATCACGATATAATCGGCCGGATGCTTATACATCTTCCAACGAAATTCATCCGAGTAGAAAAAGTCGGAAGTCAATACCGTGCGCAGCAGTTCCCGAACATCATACCGGTAGCCGTTGGGCTGATGTTCATAAAACGGTTCCGCCAACTCCTCCACCGCCGGATGATCAATCGGGATTTCTTCACCCACAAACCAATTCAATAACTTCCAAGTCATATAAACCGCGGTAGCCGGAAGACGGTCGTGCGCGGGAGTAATCCCGCTTTTGCTGACGCGCTCCAAAACCAAATTGATCACGGTTTCGGTGTCTTCACCGCTAATCCGCCAGTCATTGAATGTAGAACCGAATACGGTCTTCTCTCCTTGATCATGCAAACCGCGTATAAACCGGTGCGAAAATGGAAAATCTTGATCGCAGCGTCGATTAAGCCCTTCTCCGGTTAACGCGCGCGCCACTTCCCGCACATCCTCTTCGGAATAATTCCCCACTCCCATCGAAAATAATTCCATCAATTCACGTGCATAATTTTCTTGGGGACGGGTTTTGGTATTGAGGTGGTTATCCAAATAAATCAGCATGGCCGGGTTGCGGGTTACTTTTAGCAGCAAATCACCAAACGCTTTAAATCCTTCTTCACGAAACAAATGGTTCTGTTCCTGCAAAATACGAACCGTGATTTTCTCCCGCCGTTGTTTATCTTCACCCAACGTACCCCGATTGCACTGCTGGTTGACCAATGAGCCGTCATTTCCATTGTTCACCTGTTGCGGTATCTCCCCGCGTACGGTCGGCCAATCTGATACGAAATGGTCATGCCAAAAAAGGGTTAACTGCTCTTGCATCGGAAAGGTGGCATATTGCATCCGGTAAATCCACCACGATTGCAAGTCCTTCAAATCATTGGTAAAAAGAACCCCCAAATAATTTCCGCGGCGGCGTATAGTATTGATACGTTCTTCATAAGGCTGATCGACTGAGGGGTAATCCAAAACGCTGGAAACCGCTTCATCGATGCTCATATCCGCCAGCGATTGAATTTCTTCGGGGCGGCCGCCAAATCCGGCACGGCGCAAGAGGTGTGCGGCTTCTTCTTTGGTCCACGGACCACTGTAAGGTTTAAAATAGTTCATATCTCACCCAACCATACCAAAGTAAGTAAATAATTCTTAACTGGAAGTATAAACATTTTGAAAAAAGTGTCAGATTTTTTTTTCAAAGTAACTAAAAAAAAATGGACTTAACAATTTACAATCTGATGTTAAGCAATCAATGATTGTCTATTGCTTGAAAAATGGTTTTTGTTGTGAGCCAACTATT
>CAYVAZ010000262.1:0-7316 GCA_964449065.1 uncultured bacterium | reverse complement strand
ATCTGTTAAGCCGTTTTGATTTTCGTGAACAATCCAAATTGGAAATGGTATTATTTAGTGACTATCGAAACGGATTTAAAGCTCGCAACAATACCTACCGTATAGAATTTTGCGTAACGTCAGTTGCTAATACGAATTCAAATAAATGATGATGAAACAATGCTCCTTCCCCAATGGAATGGGGGAGGCTGGGTGGGGGGGAATTGGTTGGTGATTTCAACTTTGACGAACTTTGTTTCTAGTAGGAGAATTAAACAAAATTAAATTGTAACGGTATAAGCTGCTGAATGCGGTGCGCGAAGGTGTGGTGGGTTTCAATGACCTCATTCGCGTGGGCTGTCCATTCTTGCCGGGATTTCCCATCATCCAAATAACGCTGGGCAAGATCATGCAGTTCTTCCGGCGTCTGGGCCGCTTCCGGCCAGGGGAATCGATCCAACTGAAAGCGGTTCTCTGCATCGTGTGCGCTCCAATCGGATACTCTATCCTGAAATACAGCGGATAACTGAAAGCCGCCGTAATACGGGATTTGAAAATCGCGCAGGGTCGGTGCGGAAATTCCTTGCAAACTGTTGATGTTGATGTTAACCGCGGCCGACTTCACCAATGACGGATACTCGGTAAACGCGTCGATAGGCGGATGAAAACGCTTCTTCAAACTGTTGGGGATGCATTTCAACCAGGCTTTGTTGCCGAAGAGATGAAGCCCAAGCGGTTCTAACGCCTGCAAGAATTGCAGCCGCCAATGCCGGTTGCATTCGGTGTACAAAAAATATGTCAATCCGGGGGGCAGGGTGATCGAGAGAGTTAAGTTCGGCTGCAGATTGAGTAGTTTTGCGGTATCCATTCGGTTGAGCAATTCATCAAATGACACGGTGGGGCGCTTTAATTTTCGCGGAATCAATTCTCGCACAATAGGCCGCAACTGCGGCGAAATGGTATGGCGGAACGCTTCGTTGATGAAAATCGAACCCGCATACACAACGGGAAAGCGGTATTTCTCTTCTGCTACGGCCTCCAATGACTCCGGGGCAGCCACAGGCACAAAAAATACCCGCTTCGCGCCGCGCGCTTTGGCGCCTTCGATGAAGGACGGATCGGCAGCAAAGACGGTTTCATGCTGTTGGAACAGTTCTTCTCCCATGATGTAAGGGTCATCAAACAGCCACACGATGGTGGGGCACTCGAATGAATCCAACTTGATTTGATCAAGCAAGTGCTGAATGGGATGATTGGCAAGAACGATGAGATCGGGGTCGCACGCCAGCAAATCCTCTTTCATACGGCCAAGCACGGTGGGGTCCTGGTGATCGGCGGCAAAAACATGTACATCAAAGCCGTTTTCGCGCAGTCCTTCCGCCAAACCGCGCATCAGGATACGCGCCCCTTTCGAACTCAAATCATCAATCATCCACACACGCTTATACGATGTGAGCATCCGCTTTAGAACACCTTATAGCCATGATGGATGGCGCCGAGCTTGGCCGGCCTTATTGGCACTTGTAGTTTGGGCAATTCACCTTCGGGACCGTTATGCTGTTTCCATCCGGCTGAAAACACATCGCCATCCCGTTTCGCATCGTGGGCGAAGGACATACCTGCATTTTCATGGATATCCATCACAAAAGCAATAAACGATTCCTGCAATTCATCCAACCGAATCACACTTTCTTCCTCACTATGATAACAAATTAAGTCAACGGATTTCTTCTGATTTTCTTCATTAATTTCAAATTGAATTTCGTGTCCATCAAACGCGGAAGCGAACATATCCAAACCCATACGAACTTTATCATGCTTCATCACAAAAATGGTTTTACCTTGATTTGAATTGGATAGTTGTAAGTCATCAAGATTTCCACCAAACTCAAACCGCAATCGTAAATCTTTCGCTTTGATGGTTGCGTCTTTCACCTTATCCAAACTGATGTGGGTATCGCCATAATCGGTTGCAAAGGCAACAACAGTAAGTAGACGATTGCCTTTCTGCACAGAAATGGGGATAGCGGATGAAAAGTCATAATTGTCTTTTAAAAAGCGTACTTGTAAATACGTTGGCTTCTCTTTGGTTCCCCAATAGGCGAGAATGGGGCGGCGCTGTATCCAAAAGTCTCCCCGGTTTACCGAACCCAATGTATAAAGCGGATGCAGGTAGGTTGTGCCGATAACATCTTTTCTATCAGGGTTCGATTCTTTCGAAAACACCTCCACCACTTCGCGCGGTTCATCGAGTTTAAAGAACATCTCCCGAAACTCTTCCGGGCAATGGATTTTTAGCGTGCTGTGTTCCAGCCCCATCGGCAGCGGATCTTCCTGCAACAACATTCCGGTCGCCCCGGTCGCAATCTCCAAAAACGCCAGGGTGGATTCCCGCTTGCTTAAATCGGTGGAATAACACCGGCTTTGCGGCCCCGCCAACTGCCGTGTGGGCGCGTGGAAGTGCGTAGCAAGATGCTTCCACGCCAGGTCGTGCATATCGGCTGCGAGTTTGCGGTCTTCTTCATTCTGAAAGTGCATCAACATCCGCGAAATTTCGGCAATCGCGACCACGGTATAGGTCGAGCTGTTGTATTCCCGAAACGAGCCGTTATCCATGGTAAACTTATGCACCCGGCGCAGACGGTCCTTGCCGTATTGGTGGATTTCCGACTCATCCATGCGCTCGCCAACAGTCACCGTGACATACGTCCCCATCATAGCGATGTTGGTGTAGCCGGGGCCGACATTGCGGCGCTTGATGGAATGGGCCGCATGGATGATGGAATCCTGTATCAACGTTTTGAGGTCATCTTCCAGTAAATCTTGGTGATCAATCCATACTTTCAGCAGCTGCACGCTGCAAAAATCCGCCCAGTTCCAATCCGGCGGAGACATCTCTTCCAGCGGTTCTTCCAGATACCACGACCAGATACCGTAGGTTTTGTTTTCGGGATTTTGATCTTGCAGCGAGACCACTTTGCGGATGATTTTCTTCGCGCGCCCGATGCGCCAATCCACGCCGGACTCCATCAGCGCGGCGGCATATTGCAAAGAACCACGGGTATGATGCACCGGTGTCCCCGCTTTCAGCGTCGTGTGATAACCAACACTTGAAGCCCCGCCGCGCACCATCTGTTCGTCTTCGTCGTATTTGCTGTCAGTCTGCTCCAACGCCAGCATAAGCGATTTGTGCTGCGCTTCGCTCAGTCCCGTCCCAGCGGATGCGGAGATGGTATTGCATACGATTCCTGTGCTGATGAGCGCGCATGGGGTGATGATAAAGTCTCTGCGGTTGAGTTTGGGTATCCAGCTCATTTTCATTTCTCCCTCATAAGATACTTTACTTTATCATGGATAGTTTCATCTTGAAATAAGAACTGTTCGTCCCGCTTTCATGATATGACCGGCTCATGCTATATGCCAGTATGGCATGATGCCGTAAGGAGGTAATAAATCATGATTTATTATCGCTTCGATTTTGAAATGATAACAAATACCAACATCATAACAGGCGGGCGAACCCTACCCCCAAAAATTGACCCAAAACTACAGCACAGAGCCAGTGAATTCTTTGTGATATCTCATGAATAATTATCAAAAATAGAATGGCGAAAAGAATGACGAAAAGTTGAATCACGCGACGGTTGTGTTATAATATTTCGAAACCAAATAAAAGAATTGGAAAGCGAAAATTGGTTCATGATTACACACGAGAAAACCATAACCGATTATGAAAAAACCGGGGTAAAGATTGCAAGACTCACGCCAGAACAGATAGAATCTATCATGTCTGAGCTCGGACCCTACACGAAAATGACTCCGTATGAAACGCAGGAATTGTCAAGAAAAAAAATGCCCGGAGAGAGCCTTTCTGAAGAAATAATCAAGATGCGTAATGAAGGATGGTGATATTCTGCCCAGTCCAGTTTTCTACCTAGACTCTTCTGCAATAGCAAAAAGGTATGTTGACGAAAACGGTACCGGTTTTCTTAACGCAATGTATGAATTCGAAGTAAAAAGGGGTGGGAGACTTTTTACTTCAGAACTTTCCATATCAGAGGTGTTGGTCGTCAATATACAGGAAAATGAGAGAAGGCAAACTGAGTGAAAAGGAAGCATCGTCCTTCATAGAATCGTTTCTCTGGGAAAACACGATAGCAATGAACTTAATCACAACGGGCAGCAGTCTTTACATCCAATCCCTAATACCCATGAAGAAATATCCTCTCCGCGCGGGTGATGCCATTCACCTTGCAGCCGCGGTGAGCATCTACCACATTTACGGTAAAGACCTGTATTTTGTGTCTGACGATATCAGGCAATGTGAAGCCGCTTCCTCGGAAGGTATGGATGTACTGAAGCCTACTGATGGGAATGCGTTTGCATACTTACAACGGCTCCAAATGCATGAGAATGACTCTACAAACGCCTAAGGTTTACCCAAAAATTCAGTAAAGCATTTACTAACGATATGTTCGTTGTGGGTAGCACTGGCTTCCAGCCGGTGCGTTAATCCGTACAACGCAATTTAAATATTACGAGAAAGAAGTTGTCCAAACAATATGTTTTAGAAGGCCTTTTTTTTTGGGAGGGCGAGGCTCCCGCCGAGCCGGAAGTACGCTTCATTCCAATCCGAACGCATTTTTGGCAACATCGCTTTAAATAATCAAAAAGCCCCAAATGGGCACCCTAACATAACCCAAGGCAACACCCTGTTAATAGTTGTGGGTAAACCTCAGACAAACGCAGAGGAGTGAACTTCCGGCACGAAAAATAGAAATGTAAAAATAGAATTGCTGACATGTTTTTATAAGGGAAGAGGTAAGCCGTTTGAAGAGAGATTTCCCCTCCCTAGCTTGGGTGAGGTTAGGGGCAATGCCATAAAGTTAAGATATGCTTTCCCCACCCAGCCTTGAAAGGCTGGGCTATTTGAACCTGACCCTAAAGGGACAGTTATAATAGCCCAGGGTTTTAACCCCGGGATTTAGGCTTCTTACCGCTGACCTGTTACCCTATAAGAGTCAAACAATTAATAGTATCTCTTAAGCCAATACCATTTTATTCTCCGCTTTCTCTTTTCAAATCTGAAAGAGAAACATGCCCCAAATTGTCCGTTTCGCTTTCATCTCACTACCGGCTCATGCTATAGTTATGGATAAATATTTCTTTCTAAAAGGAGAACCCGATGCGCGGATGGTTTTTCATTTTTGCATTTGTCAGCAGTTTTGTATTCATGGTGTCCACAACACAGGCAGCGGAACAATGGGTTGATTATAAAGGCGGAGACGGCCCCGGCAGCGGCAAGGAAATCGTCCTGCTCTCCGGAGATGAAGAATACCGCTCGGAAGAATCCATGCCCCAGTTGGGCAAAATCCTCGCCAAGCATCACGGCTTTAACTGCACCGTATTGTTTGCAATCAACAAAGAAGACGGCACAATTGATCCCGAACAGGTAAATAACATCCCCGGCTTGGAAGCGCTCGATACCGCCGATTTAATGATCATCTTCCTGCGCTTTCGTGAACTGCCGGACGCGCAAATGAAGTACATCGATGAGTATGTCCATTCGGGCAAGCCTATCATCGGGCTGCGCACTGCAACCCACGCCTTTCACTACAAAAACAACCCGGACAGCCCCTACGCCCACTACACCTGGAGAGGCAGCCCGTGGGAAGGCGGGTTCGGACGCCAAGTATTGGGCGAAACCTGGGTCAACCATTATGGCAAACATCAGGTCGAAAGCACCCGCGGCGTTCCGGTGAAGTGGAGAGAGAACCATCCCATTCTGCGCGGTGTGGATGAAGTCTGGGGGCCGTCCGATGTGTATGGCCTCACCACCCTGCATGGAGACGCAAAGCCGTTATTGCTGGGTCAGGTGTTGAAGGGAATGAACCCTAATGATGAAGTGAACTACGAAAAACCCGCGCTGCCGGTGGCGTGGACCAAAACCTTTACCGGAAAGAACGGCGCTGTCTCAAACGTGTTCACCACCACAATGGGCCACGGCGGTGATTTTAAAGACGAAGACTTCCGCCGCATGATGGTGAATTCAGTCTATTGGAGCCTGGGCATGTCCGCCCATATCACAGATGACCTGAAGGTATCCATCGTCGGCGAATATGACCCGGCACCGATTGGTTTTGGCGGCCATAAAACAGGATTAAAACCGGAAGATCACGCAATGAAGTAACGCAAAAAAAATTAAAGCAGGCAGATTTTTACATTATGAAATGAACCGATTTCAAATTGTTCTCGATACCAATGTAATTTATGCCTCACTTCGTTCAAAACGGGGCGCGTCATACCGCTTGCTATCTTTGTTGGGTTCGGGCAAATTTGACATTCATCTCACAGTGCCGCTTGTTTTTGAATATGAAGACGTTTTGAAGCGCAATCAAGAAACGTTAATCTTTTCTGAAACCAAGATCAATCAATTTTTGGATTATATTTGTAAGGCAGGGTTTTGGCATGAAGTATATTTTTTATGGCGTCCTATTCTAAACGATCCCGCGGATGATATGATTTTAGAAGTGGCCGTCGGTTCTCAATGCCAATATATTGTCACATACAACAAGCAAGATTTTCAGGGAGTAGAGCGGTTTGGAATCGAATTGGTTACGGCCAAAGAATTTTTGAAAATAATAGAGGAACTGCCATGAGTACAGTGAACGTTCAATTGCCGGAATCTTTGCACAATACATTGAAAGAACTTTCCGAAAAAGAAGGTGTTTCCATTAATCAATTCATCACGTTGGCCGTGTCAGAAAAAATGTCTGCGCTATTAACGGTTGATTATCTAAAAAAACGCGCTGAAAGAGGAAGCCGGGAAGCCTTTGAACAGATTATGGCTGAGGTTCCTGATGTGGAACCGGAAGAATATGACCGGCTATAGTTCGGTGTTCTTATGCAAGGATAAATAATACCACTTCAAATATATGATGACTGATAAGCGCGGCGTAAGCCCAGCGAAAGGAAAATATCTATTCAAAATCATTATGACAAAATCAAAAACGCTTGGCACAAACACTTCGCAAGTTGAAATCACGAATATATCCAAACACGGCATCTGGCTGTTAACAGGAGACCGGGAACTGTTTATGTCTTACGAAGATTTTCCCTGGTTTCAAGACGCGAAAGTCAAAGAAATACTTAAGGTAAATGAACCAACACCGGGACATTTTTATTGGCCTGATTTGGATGTCGATCTGGAACGGGAATCCATCGAATATCCCGAACGGTTTCCGAATATCGCGAAGTAATGGAAGAAATTTCAGTCTATATTTTTTTATTCGCGTTCATTCGCGTGTATTCGCGGTTAACAATTAGGGGAAACGATC
>CAYVAZ010000261.1:0-7326 GCA_964449065.1 uncultured bacterium | reverse complement strand
TCTTCCACGCGCGATTGCAGCATGATGGTATCGACATCCATCTTCGCCAGCAGGCGTGAAATCAGTCCTTCTTGCTGCTCGAGCATCGCCAGCAAAAGGTGTTCAAGATCAACATCCATATGATTGCGCCGTACGGCGTGGTTCTGCGCTTCTGAGAGAACTTCTTGCGATTTGAGTGTTAGTTTATTTATATCCATAACGTACCTCGTTTACAGAAATTTTATACTCGGTTTATTTCGACACATTATCTTTTACATATTCGCAAAGCAGTATCCGTGCCAATAAACAATTCATCGTCATATATTTAATATTTACAGATGGTTATAATCAATTCAGAGGCGGGTATTCACCACATTTTAGTGAAGGATTAACTGCGCCATTTTGGCGTATATCAAAACCATATTAAAATGGAAAGGAATTATTGCCTATACCTGCTGTTTCAAAATAAACTATTGCCTTGATAATCTGCTCATTGTAAGATGAATTATGGACTATACTTTAACCCAACATGCACGCAATGCGATTGAAAAGCGGAAGATAGAGTTTGTTTGGGTGGATCAAGTATTTTCGATTCCAGAATGGCTTGAGCAGGATAAAATAGATGATGATTTAGAACACCGTTTATCGCGTATCCCGGAATTTGACGGAAGGATACTTCGCGTAATTGTTAACACAAAGGTCTCACCCCAACGAATCATCACGGCTTATTTCGATAGAATGAGGACGAGAGATGAAACTGAAAATCGATAAAGAAGCGGATGCGCTTTATGTCAGTTTGAGCGATGAATCGGCATTTGAATCCGAAGAGGTCTCTCCCGGTATATTGATTGATTACAACCAAGCGGGGCAAGCGGTTGGCATTGAAATGCTTCATCTTTCCAAGCGTGTTCCCAATTTGGATTTTCAGAAGGTAGATATCGAAACCGTCCCCACATCCGGTTAGAGATTCCATAAAAAATTAAAAAAGCCCTGCATCGCATCAATTGGATGAACTGCATCTCCTATAGTAAAACGGATAAAGTAATTCACTCCAATGGAGGTGTCAAATGAAAGACTTCAAAGAAGACCGCTCATTATTGGAAGTAAGAGAATGGAAAGATAAATGCCGCCAAGAAGACGAAGGGATATTCATTCACCAATAATGCCCAGGAAGAAATCAACAGCGTTCTGCGGGAGTACATCCAGCAGCAAAGCAGGGCGTACCATACCAGCGCTATATCCGGCACGTGCTTGAAAAAGCCGTGCAGGATTCATGACGCATATTATGCCTTTTCCTGTCCTTTCACCCCCAATTCATTTCTCTTTGCTCCAATTTTCAATGTTCAATTGTTGGATTTTTTTGAAGTGGTTTTCATTGTTTGTGGCAAGTGATAAATCGTAAGAAAGCGCGATTCCGGCGATGAGTAAATCAATATCGTCAATCGGATGGCCTTGTTTACGAAGCTCCGCATAGATTTCGCTGGACGTTGCCGCCGAATGCTCTGTGAGATGCAGAACGGTGTTTTGATTTGCAAATGATAGAAAAAACTGAAGCTGCTTTTTGGCATCGCGGTGTTTTAAACCACTCAAGATTTCATAGTATGTAATGATGGATATATTGATTTTTCCGAAACGCAGTCTGTAATTGTCAAACTGTTCTGTTACCGTTTTGTGCCCCCGGAAATACATAGACAGGATATCCGTATCAACCAATGCCGGCTTCACGGTTTTCTCTCCCAGAAAAGGCTGTATGCCGGCGTTCCGTTATGTCATGCATAAAATCTTGGTAGACCTCTTCCGGCATATCATTCCAACAGCCGGAAAAGTCCATCAGGGTTGTTTTGTTCTTATCGGTACTCTGCAAGCCCAGCCTGAAATGATGGATTAAATCCAATATTTCCGCTAATTTTTCATTCGGGATTTGGTTGATTTCTTCTACAACCTTTTTACGGAGAATACTTGTTTTCATACTGTGACCCTCAATGAATCATCCGCTTATTCTGTGTTTTATAAACATTACGAAAATAGTATAACAGAAAAAACAGGTACGCATACGCAATCCCCTATTGAATTACACCATTTGCGTTCAGGAATGGAAGACCGCTTAGGAGAGTTTGATGACAATTCAAACCACACGCTGGGATTCCGCGGAACACTTGAAAACGGATGAAGATATCCGGTTGTATTTGGAAGCGTGTCTGGAAGAAGCCGAAGACAATCCGGCTTTCATGATCCACGCCCTGGGTATCGTTGCCCGGGCAAAAAATATGAGTCAGTCAGCAAGAGATGCCGGTTTGACCCTTGAGGGTATCTACAAAGCGCTTTTAAAAGAAGGAAATTCAAGCTTTGCAACGGTAGAAAAATTGCAAAGGCATTGGGGTTTCGATTGACGGTTCAACCGGTCGCATAATAAACTTCATTATCGAATAAGAACACGTTCCTCTTTTCCCAGCCAGCCCGGCGCAGGCTGGGTTTACGCGGTACTGTATTGCCTTCATGTCAATTCTGTCTACAATGGAGTCGAGGAGAACAACGCCATGCAATATGTTTCCGCTGCCGATGCCAAAGAAAAATTGCCCGCTCTGCTGGATACAGCACAAAACGAACCGGTCATGATCCGGGACGCAGACCGTGATCTCGCCGTCATGCTGTCCCCGCTAGAGTATGAGCGGTTGCGCGGCGAAAATATCGCCGCGTTTGAGACGTTCTGTGAGCGCGTCAGTCACAACGCCCAAGCCAAGGGGCTTACCGAAGAAAAACTGGACGAACTGCTTGAAAAATGAATCCCGGAACCCGGCTGGTATTTGACACCAATATTCTGATCAGCCATTTGCTGTTTCCCCATAGCGTTCCAGGCACAGCGCTAAAAAAAGGTCTGCACTAAGGGAAATTGCTGGCATCTAAAGCCACAATTAGCGAATTGGCGGATGTACTGTCCCGTCCCAAGTTTGACCGCTACATCACAAAGGAAGAACGAAACGAATACTATCTGCGATTCGGATGTGTCGTTGAAACCGTACCGGTCAACAAAACTGTTCATGCATGTAAAGACCCAGACGATAATAAATTCCTTGAACTGGCATTGAGCGGCAACGCTTCCTACATCATCACTGGAGATAAAAACCTGCTTACGCTTAATCCTTACCAAAGCATAAACATCATCACTCCGGCTGATTTCATCTCACTCTGATACACACAGAAGCCCAGCCCCGCCGCCACGGATAAAAACATTTCTTTCAAGTACAACTCTTACACGCCCAGCTTACGGCTTTATTCACCAACAACGCCCAGGAAGAAATCAACAGCGTTCTGCGGGAGTACATCCAGCAGCAAAGCAATCAACAACAAGACAACGATTCCGTGAAAGCGTAGAAGCCCATAAAGTAAATGTGATTAGCAGCATGGAGAAATAGCCAGCAAAGGTGGATGATACTTGTATTTGCCACCCGTCAAATAACTTATGTTCAATAATGAGGATAGGCGGTAAGGAATATGGTTCTATTCGTCCTTGTGGTTTCTATACCAACGGTCAATCATGCTCTTGCCTTTTCTGCCCGCTAATTGTACGGTATTTCATACAAAATTTGGTTGATTGTGGTATGATGGAATTCGAGTGGGACGAAGCCAAACGGCAGCGAATCTTAATAGAACGTGAAATTGACTTTATCGATATGATTCCGCTGTTCCAAAAACAGGATGCCCTGATAGAAGACGATTTGCGAAAAGAATACGGTGAACGCCGCCAAGTTATCTACGGGTATATAGGTGGTAAACTTTATCAAGTTTGCTTTACAACACGGTCAGAAAAAATCCGTATTATTTCAGCACGACGCGCGAATAAACGGGAGATAAGACATTATGAGCGAACCAGAAATCACACAAGCGGTTCTGACATCGGATGGAAAAGTTCTGAAAAAGAATCCTGATGGTACCTATACGCTTTTAGAAGGGAAAACCAACTGGGAGCGTGTCAACAACATGACGGATGAAGAAATCACCGCGATTGCGCGATCCGACCCCGATAACCCCGAATGGACTGAGGAAGATTTTGACAGTATGATGGTGCAACACCGCAAACCGGGTGCCTCCGTAAACGTAGATGCCGAAATTCTACAATGGTTCCAATCATTCACCAACAACGCCCAGGAAGAAATCAACAGCGTTCTGCGGGAGTACATCCAGCAGCAAAGCAATCAACAACAAGACAAAGATTCCGTGAAGGGGTAGAATTAATTTAATGTAAACTGGACAACACGTTGCTATGAGCAAAGCCAAAAAACTTAACGCTTTGAAAGCGACGAAGAAGCGGAACGTTTTGTCAGCAAAGCGGATTTATCCGAATATGATTTTTCGGATTTCCAACCGATGTCTTTTGAATTCGCTGCCAAGAACAAATCGATGACGTTGCGCTTATCCGAACCGTGCATACCGTAAAAAACCGCGCAGCAAAGCAGGGCGTACCATACCAGCGCTATATCCGGCACGTGCTTGAAAGAGCCGTGCAGGATTCATGACGCAACGAATGAGTCGTGCAAAGGCAGATGAAACTTGCCTTTGCCAGCCTGCCCAAAATTCCAAGGCCTCAGTGTATACACCTCTAATCCATCCTAACTTACTCGCATAGCATGATTTAGAGTGGAAAATTCACCCAGGGCGTAGTCAAGTCACGCTAGAGGGCTAGTAAACAGACCAATTCACAACTGAAGCGCCTAGATCATTGTTGTCAAGTATTACACCGCTTCCCCAGCGAACCCAGTCTACTGTCATAATCCCCGTACTGGGATTGGGCCAGCCAATGTCTAATCGTCCATCAATGTCCACTTCGGACCACCCAGCCCAACCAGTCCCATGAAATGTGATAGCGGGTTCACTGAAATCACGATTGATATAAACGTCATATTCAGATTGCAAAGTATTGGCATTACCATTGGAGGGATCAAGCAAAAGTTCGTATCGCGCTGCTTCATTGAACCGACAAACCACTGTGAAGGTATTAAATTCAGTCAAATCGGCTTCCGCGATTGGGTCATCACCATTCAAATTCCATCCTCCGAAACGGTCTTGAGCAAAACTCGGCTGCCAAGTTTCCGACCTCGGATGGAATTCATCGTTGATTAAAGATGCAATGGTGCAATGTGGTCCATTGCCATCGTTTCCACCTTCTTGATCAATCCGAAATCGAGCTTCAACGGTATAGGGAACCACCCATGAAGTATCGTGAACCATGTAAAAATTGGCGTCTTCCCGGTCATCCGCAATCGTTACTGTTCCATCCGAATTCTGCGTCAAAACACCATTTTCGTTGGATCCGAATCCTTCCCATCCCTCAGTTTGATAGTCTGCCAATTCACTGGTGAAATCCCAATTGCCAATATCGATTTGTGTCAGATGAGCATCAAAACCTTCGGCCACGCCTGTGCGATACAAGCCAGTGTTGTCATTCCTACCACCACGCCACATCATGAAATTCCCATTACCAAGATAAACCACTGATCCGTAATAGTTACGATTTTCATTCCACGAGCCCGCTTCTCCAAGTTTTCCTACATTCTCGACTTGTCCCCATGGTTCCCAATTGAATCCATCAGAAGACACCAAATATTCAATTTCTGTATTATTTTCAAACGCCCACATCCGATAGTCGTTTTGACCGATCGAAATGACACAGGTGGGTTGCATCGCAGAAGGAAGAGGAGCGATAGAAAAATCGATGAAATCGTATCCATCGATGGAAGTGGCGACCATGATCCCATCACCGGCACGGTAATACATACGGAAGGGTTCATCTTGGCCGGGCAAATGTAGCACGGCATGACCATCCGGAAACGATCCAAGTTCTGATCCTTCACTGGAAATCGCTGTTTGATCATTTACAAAATTGATTCCATCGATACTTTCCGCTACTCGTACTTCAAAGACCCCTTCAGGATTTCCATAATAATATAGACGAAATGGATTTTCCCATGAGGATTCATACAATACTACAGCCCGCCCCGCCGATTGCGGTCCTCTTTCATTCAAGCCATTAACGGCAACTTGATTGATCCAAGTGATCCCATCGGCAGATTCCGCATACCCAATTCCATTGATGCTGGCATAATCGAACCACATCCGAAATCGAGATTCTTCAGGCCACTCTTCGTTGTAGAGAACATAAGGCATATAGGATCGTTCTCCAACTTCATTTAAATTCAAAGGATTGACATCTGAACGATCCGCCCATTCCATTTCCCATTTTTCTTGGGCGCTCAAAGACCCTATTGACAGCAAAACAATTGTCATCAAAAAAAACAACTTTTTCATCGAGTTTTTCATTGTCTTCGTCTCTCCTTTTATTTTTCTTAAAATCAAGCCACTTGTTTTTTGGTTGAAAATTAAATTGTAAGGGAATATTTGTAAAGTGTACAAAATACTATTAACAAGTAATTAACAAGAATGATTTGAACTATTCACCTAGGAGAATGTACAATTGATAGGACCACTAACCTTCTCCCCAATGTTTGGACAAAAAAACCAGGACGGCCGGGCACCAAGGGCAAGCCCGCCCGTCTGCCCTTGCGGTAGACCCTTTTGTCCAACCCGCCAAACTATGATATACTTTCCAGAATGAAACATGCAGAAAGCAAACCCATGACTCACTCACGCCAATACAACATCATCCTCCGTCCCGAGCCGGAAGGCGGCTTCACCGTGCTGGTGCCCAGCCTGCCCGGCTGCATTTCGTACGGCGAAACCGTCGAAGAAGCCCGCGCCATGATCAAAGAAGCCATCGAAGGCTACATCGAAAGCCTCATCGAGCACAATGAACCGGTTCTAGATTTAAGGAGAGCATAAATGCACAACGAATTCACCGCAGTGGTCGAGCAAGACGAAGGTTGGTTCATCGCCTATTCTCCTGAAATACCCGGAGCCAACGGCCAGGGGCGCACCAAAGCGGAAGCGCTCCAAAGCCTGCAAGAAGCCATCGCTCTGATCCTTGAAGACCGCCGTGAGGATGGCCTGCGCGGCGTTCCGGAAGATGTCGAACGCGAAACCATCGTCGTCGAATGAAGCGAAATACCCTGCTGAAACATCTCCGCAAACACGGCTGCCACCTAAAGCGTGAAGGGGCATCTCATTCCCTTTGGATCAACCCCAACACCGGAGCGGTTGAATCCATACCCCGCCACACCGAAATCCCCAATCAACTCGCCAAGAAAATCTGTAGAAATCTTTCCATCAACGAAGTCGGAGGTCGGCAATGACGGCTCAAACCACAAGGTGGGATTCCGCGGAACACTTGAAAACGGATGAAGATATCCGGTTGTATCTGGAAGCGTGTCTGGAAGAAGCAGGCGGCGCCCCGGC
>CAYVAZ010000260.1:0-7382 GCA_964449065.1 uncultured bacterium | reverse complement strand
GTAAGATTCAATCTCTTTATTGAGAATATAAATCCCGCACAAACGGTGGCTTGCTTCGCGTGGATGCCCTAAAATCTCTGTAACCTGATCATCTTTTAGATTGGCACATATCCATTCTTGCGGAGAATTCATATCTAACTTCTGCACAAGCGCGGTTGGATGGTTTTGTTCACGATGGGCGGCCAATAAGGATTGAATATCCGCTTCTGAATATACCGTGTCGCCGTATACAACTAAAAAGTCATTTTCCTGAATAAAGGGAAGGGCGCATTGCAAAGCCCCGGCGGTACCGTTCAGCGTTTTTTGCTCAACAAATTCAATCCCATCGATGCCGCTAAGCGCGTGTTTCACCTGGCTGCCGAAGTGATTGATCACCACAACAAACTGCGAAATTCCGCACGCTTGCAGCGTCTGCACCTGCCAGCGAATGACCGGCATGTTCGCCAGCGGCAGCGCGGCCTTTTGCCAGGTATCGTTATACGGAAAAAGTTTTGATCCTTTTCCGGCGGCCAATATCACTGCGGTGGTAACCATATCCCATCCAATCGATTTAGGGTCGTTCAATCCCTTATGTTACTCATGCGTTACGATATGCCCGTTATTCGAATAAATCGAATTATTCACTCATGTTACACAACGAAGAGACTGTCGTTATCCCCCCTTATTAAGGGGGGGGATCGAAGTACGCTATCAACAACGCAAAATCCCCCGGAGCCTACGGCTCCACCCCCTTATGTAAGGGGGTTATTGTACTGCATTTCAAATTTCTCAATGTTATCATACGGGCATTACTGCCTCCATATTTTGTTGCATTTCTTCTTATTTAGTGACTATCGAAACGGATTAAAATCTCGCAACAATACCTACCGTATAGAATTTTGCGTAACATGAATTATTCACTATGCCTATCGCCCCCGCCCTTTGGGAGAAGACGATAGACCTTGCGTTTGAAGTAGATCATTCGGCCTATACCAAAACCGTTTATCCCATCAACGCTTCACAATTCTCTTGAATCTTCTCAATCGCTGTCACGATATCATCCATATCTTCTTTTGTACCCAACAGCATTTCTTGAAAAATCCACACGCCTTCGGTATCGCACATCCGCTCGCATTCCGGGCAATGCACCGAGTTGTAATCCACACGGCCTTTGTAGATATACTCATACGCCGGTATCCGCTCTGGAAACTGTTCGAAGATTTTGTATTTGTACAAAGGCATGTAACCGTCAGCGCAGGGGATCCCTTCCTTCTCCAGCGCCTCCACAAACTTCGCTTTGGGAACACCGCCGAATTTCTCTGAATTGTAAAGCAGAATCCCCAAATGATACGCATGGCGGGTTGTGCCTTCGTACGTTTTCTGCAGCGACATCCCCACTTTTTCTAACTGCCCGGCCAGATAGCACGCGTTTTCTTCCCGAATCTTCATCTGCTCTTCCAGCCGCGTCAAACCGACATTCAGCAATGCGGCTTGAAACGCCCCCAAGCGGTGGTTGCCCGCCAGTTCGTGATGATCATACCAAGCGCCGCCTTCAACCCGGCCGCAATTGGTAAACGTACGCAGACGGGCAGCGGTATGATCATCGTTGGTGACAATCGCTCCGCCTTCCCCGCAGGAAAGATTTTTTGAGGATTGAAATGAAAATGTTCCGGCATGGCCAATGGTACCGGCTTTGCGCCCCCGCCATTCCGCCCCGGGACCTTGCGCGTTGTCTTCAATCACCTTCAAGTTGTGCTCGTTCGCGACTTTCATAATCCCGTCCATATCCGCGGGATTCCCCGCAATGTGCACTGGAATGATTGCTTTTGTCCGCTCTGTGATTTTCTCTTTCACGGATTGCGGCGATAGGTTGTATGTACCAGGGTCAATATCCGCGAACACCGGTATCGCGTTTACCATCAACACCGCAATCCCGGTCGCGATAAAGGTGTAGGGTGGAATAATCACTTCATCCCCCGCCCCGATATCCAGCGCCTGCAAGGCGATATAAATCGCGTCAGTTCCATTGGTGCAGGTCACGGCATTATTGGCCCCGCAGAACTGCGCGAAATTCTGTTCAAAATCGGCGATTGATTTCGCATCGATTCCCCATTCGTCTTGTTCAAGCGTTTGCAGCAATGCTTGTTTATCATCCTCGTTGTAATACGGCCATTTTGGAAACGGTTTGCATCGGTATGGCGTCCCCCCGTTAATCGCGAGTACTTCCATTCGTTTCTCCTTTGAGAAGCGCAGCAGAATTAGTTATAATGGCTATGACTGCGATAATCAATGTATAATGGATAGAATCATACCTTGAATGAAAGGAAACCAAATATGAAGCGCTTCAGTTTATGGATTGTGATATGCACATTCGCTGTGTCCGGTTGGGCGGATGTGACTTTTGAAGTCTTGGATGCGGATAAACGCTTGGTGCGTCTGACCTATGACCTTGAAGACCGCCAAGCGGGCAACCAAACTTTTTTATTCCCCGAAAGAGGGTTTATTCATGAAGGCGATAAAGAATCGTTCAAAGTCGAAAGCGTAGTCAATCCGGACCGCCAAGAGCATTTGGATTTTTGGATTGAATACATGCCGGATACCGGCTACCCGCGCCTGAAAATCCGCTACAACACTCCCATAAAGCAAGGGAACAGCCAACCGCTGCGTGTGGTTGTCCACACCATTCTATCGAAGGAAGAAGTCTATATCGATGCCCTTAATCGGTTGGTGCTTTCTTATGAAACCAGCCATCCCATCGTATTTGTTCTTCCCAAGGGATTCATGCTGACGGAAACCAACCAACCTGTGTGGCTTTATGAAAAAGAAGAACGAAAATTCGCCGCCCAGCGCGACACCAAACTGCGGGTAAATACATTGCGCCTGCGCCCAATTCCGGCGGAATAGTGGTAGAAAAATAACGTGGTGGTAGGGGCACGTTGCAACGTGCCCCTACTCGAATTGCATTTTCGGTTCATTTCCGTCTTCCTGACAATCGGCAATGTAATCATCGACAGCTTCCTGAAACGCGGATTCCAATTCATCAACAGTACGGCCTTCAAACATGACGCAGTCGGATATCCCCAAAAGAGTACCATGAAAGCATTTGTCATCCGAACTATATTGCGGCATGGCCGAATATCCTTTATATGTTATCATGGCTTAATCTCCAATTGGCTTAAAAATTTCCGCCAATTCTCAACAGCATATTTTGGTGTTTCAAATTATTCTCTCATGTTACGCATATGTTATGATATGCCCATTATTCTAATTGTTCGCAGTATCTATCGCCCTCGCCCACCGGGAGAGGGTTGGGGTGAGGGCTTATGGAGACAATATCCTCTAAGTACGTTATTGCGTTACAGGGAGCAATCGCTCTCTTCGCCCTCATCTCTTATCTTCTCCCAAAGGGAGAAGACGATAGATAATCCGTTTGATTCAGATAGAACGGCTATTCAATCGAATCCTTTTTTTTATCCAGTATTGATCCTCTTCCGCGTAAGGTGAGTTATTCTTAAAGAACTTGCTTTTTGTTCATAACATATAGTACTATTTTACAGTACTAAATTCGAGATATTTTAACAGGTCTCCTGAACAAAACCCATCCCGGCTGCGACATCATGTACAAGCGCCATACGCTTGACGCTTGCGTTTAAAATCATTTTTCTTTAGCATATACATTCTAAATTATTTTCAGAAATAGGTTTTGGGAGGGCGAGGCTCCCGCCGAGCCGGAAGCACCGTTCGACCTCTTTCAAACCGAATTTGAAACCAGCATTTCAATTTTTTTAGGAGAACAGTATGAACTGGAAACCAATTGCCCTATCCGTATTCACAATAGCATTGCTGATGAGTCCCGTGTCCGCCCAAAATTGGGATAACTGGCGCGGCCCCAACTACAACGGCAGCGGCTCCGCTGCCGGTTTGCCAACCGAATGGAGCAAAACCGAAAACGTCGCTTGGGTCACTCCCATGCCCGGTGAAAGCGCCGCCACTCCCATCGTGTGGGAAGACCAAATCTTTGTCAGTTCGCTGGATGAAACCACCAACGAATTGGTCGCTCTTGGATTGGACAAAAAAACCGGCGAAATCCAATGGAAAAAACCCGTTGGATTCGATTCCGGCAACTGGGGGCGCCACAACAAAGCGTCTCCCTCACCGGTAACGAATGGCGAAATGGTTTACTTCTTATTTGGTTCCGGCGATTTAGCCGCCTTTGACTTGAACGGTAACCAAAAGTGGAAAATGAATCTCGAAGACAAATACGGTGACTTGCATATTCAATTTGGATACGGCTCCAGCCCCTTATTGTTTAACGATACCTTATACATCCAGGTGCTGCACCGCGACCGGCCTCCTCGTGGAGGTGGCGGCAGTGGAGACCCCAGTGAATCCTATATTTTGGCCTTGAATTCGAAAAACGGTGAAGTCAAATGGCGCCAGATCCGCCCAACCGATGCCAAAGCGGAATCACAAGAAGCCTACACCACCCCCATCCCGTTTGAATACAACGGCCGCAAAGAAATTATTGTCTTCGGCGGCGATTACGTCACCAGCCATCACCCTGATACCGGTGAAGAACTTTGGCGCTGGGGCAATTACAATCCCACCAAAATCGGTCATTGGCGTATCGTACCCGCCCCTCTCACGACAAAGAACCATGTGATTGTTGCCGCGCCCAAACGGCAACCGTTATTCGCCATAGAAGCGGGCGGCAAGGGCAAACTGGATGACAGCGCCATCTCTTGGAAATTCGAGGAATTTCCTCCGGATGTGTGCGTTCCTTTGTTGTATAAGGATAAACTGTATGTCTTTGATGGAGACCGTTACGTCATGACTTGTTTAGACTCAAAAACAGGTGAAAAAATCTGGCAGGGAGAAACCGGCGGCAATAAGGTATACCGTTCCTCCCCCACAGCAGCCGACGGCAAAATCTATGTGGTGAATGAAGACGGCCTGGTAGTTGTCATGCAAGCGGGGGGAGACGAATACAAAGAACTCAACCGCATTGAAATGGGAGAAGGCCCGGTGCGCGCCTGCATTGTCCCATTAGATGGTAAACTCCTCATCCGAACCGCGGACAATCTCTACTGCATCGGAGAATAAACCGCTGGGAGTGAAGGCATCCTGCCTGCAACGATATTAACAATGGAGTTGCCTAACATAACCTAGTAGTTCACCAAGGTTGGAAACGTGCTTTGCCCCCCTTAACAAGGCTGAGGTTTACCCACAATTATTACCTAGCGTTGCCTTGGGTTATGTTAGGGCGCCCATTTGGGGCGTTTTCATTATTTAAAGCGATGTCGCCAAAAATGCGTTTGGATTGAAATGAACGGTACTTCTGGCTCGGCGGGAGCCTCGCCCTCCTAATTCAATCCGACATTAAGACTCTGTCAGACTATTAGGGCAACGCCTTTGAAATTCTGCAATAAAAATCTGCAATAAAAATCTGCAATAAAAAAAGGAGACCAACTACCGGTCTCCTTTAACTTTATCTAACCACTTTTCAATCATCAATCATCACTCATTACTCGCTTTTGCACTGGTTTTCCGCTCAGCGTATGGCTGCTAATCGAATGGGATGAAACGAACTCATGAGACGAGGGCAACTGGTGGATATTGGGGATATCCCATGGAATACGGAAGCGTTCCGTTACCAAATGCGGCATGACGTTTTCCGAAGCTCCCAGCGATCCCGCTCTGCCGGATGCCGCGGCTTCCAGCATTTCTTTAAAGCGTTCTTCTACCACCGCCCATTCTTCGTCAATCACATCGCTGGGCTTGGCTTGTGACAGGGATATTTTGTTTGACTTTGCCAGCACGATAAAGTTTTCTTCCGCATTCAGCCCCAGTTCAAAATGGAAATCCCGGCTGGAAGGCAAAGACATATACCACCCCATCGCATCCAACAACACAGGAACTTCTTGATATACGTTTCCTTGTTCATCGTATACACGAATAATGGAGGTTGACGTTTCAAAAATCCATTCGCCATTTTGATCCTGAACTTCGCGTTTGCTATCGTCAGAAATCTCCCAATACAAATAAATCCAATTCGGGTCACGCGGCATGGCATACAGCATGGTTCGCCCGTAATGCCGCGGCATTTCCGGACCGGTCTCGCCGTGCCAGGTATCGGCCGGTTCTTCCGTTCCCACAAATTGCGGTTCTTCCATACGGCTGGATGCCGCGTGCTGTTCCGGTGCCTGTGTCACTTCTTTGAGAACCGCTTGTTTTTCCACATCGCGAAGATGGTTGATCTCCGACTGCTTGGCTTGTTTCAGCGACTGATTTTTTAATGTTGCTGTTGCAGAATCAGTTTGTGCTAACATGGGCTTTACCTCTTTTTCACGCTGCTCAAGAGATTGAACCAATTCCGTCTTCGACATTTCTTCAGTGTTTTTCAGGCCAATCTTTTGGGCAAACGAAGACAACACTTTTTTGGTCTTATTTAATAGCGAGTCTTTTACAGGTTTTGGAGTTTGACTTTGGTTTTGATTATTCATGATTTCTCCTTCTCTTTATGGATATGCGAGAAACGTGCCATTTTTAATCTTAGGGAATTCAAAGGGTTAAGGAAAATCATTCGCATAAATTCACAATAAAAATCAAATTGATAGCTCAAATTAAGACATCTCTCTTTTAAGATTTTAACACGCATTCACAAAAATTCTATAAAATTACAATCAGCATTGAATTAATTCTTAAGGGAACCGTTATTCCTTGTTTGTCCGCATCAGCTCTGATATAGTTATGCCTGTGTTAAGAAACCGGCGCTTCTGTTGTATAGTTTCGAGTTGATTTGACTTAAAATCGAATTGAGCAACACCAAATTCCAACTTCAACAACGTGTTTCACATGGAATGGTATCACTTTTTTCTTTTGTTTTGTCAGGGTTGTGTGCTTTCTTGGATTTTCACCCGAATCATGATCTTCATTGCCCCTAAAATCGGCTTCGTAGATCATCCCGGACACCGCAAAGTACATCACCACCCTAAGCCGCTGCTGGGCGGTGCCGCTATCTTCCTATCCTTCGTGCTGATGATTTACGGCAATCTCTTTTTGCTTTGGTGGGTCTTTCATGCCAATTTATCGATAGACAGCAAACTCATGCTGCATATCAACAAACTCGCCTATTTTGCTTCCGGCGCGGAGAAAGTATGGTGGCAGCTTAACGGCATTATGCTGGGCGGCTTGATCTTATTCGTAGTGGGGCTTTTCGACGACCGGTATGGAATGAATCCGCTGATAAAACTCGCCGGTCAGTTTGTGGCCGCGTTGATCTTATTTTACTTTGATATTTATATTGCTCTTTTTATTGACGTTCCCGCGTTGCAATTTTTATTAACCTTATTTTGGATTGTACTGATTTCTAATTCCTTCAATTTGCTTGACAATATGGATGG
>CAYVAZ010000259.1:0-7429 GCA_964449065.1 uncultured bacterium | reverse complement strand
ATGCCGATGGTGTCGCGGGTGGTGAAGCGGCCGGCGATGGGGTCGAGGTAGCGGGTGCGGTAGTAGTAGAATCCGGTTTCGGGGTCGTAGCGCCGTCCGGTGAAGTTGTAGGGGTTGCCGATTGCGGATTCTGTTAAAGGATTCCCGTTAGCATCCAAGATTTGCAGTTGGCCGTAATCGCCGTATTCATAGCCTTCGGCAATATTGCCTTCTAAATCTGTAACCTTCATCACGTTGTAAAGATCATCCGTGTGGTAGAAGTAATCCATTTCATTGCGCTGCATGGTGATGACTTCATCGATGTAGCGCCCGTAAACATACGTGGCCTCTACCGCGTTGCCGCCGTCCTGTTCTTCGCAGACGCGGTCATTGGTGTAAAAGTAGAGAGTGGTCTCACCATCAACCGTGCGGGATATGCGGCGTCCCAGTGCGTCATAGCCATATTCCGCGGTCACTCCGCCTTGTTCATCCGCATAGGCAACCATTTGGTTGCGGTAGTCATATACAAAAATCATGTTTCCAGACGACTCGACATTGATGGACGTAAGGTTGCCATTGGCATCGTGTGTGCGCTGTTCCCTGGGGGCAGTGGTGTATTGGTTGACCTGGAAGTCCGCCGGTTCGGGGAGCGTTTCATCCAAGGTATAGGTACCGGGGTTATCCCCACCCGCGATTTCGTTGCGGTTGCCGGCGCCATCCAAGTCATACTCGATGGTATCCAATACCCGCGTGTCATCGCTTTGCACCGAACGGTTCATGCGGTAGATGGAGTCATACGTGTATTGATGCGCCAAGCCTCGCCCATTTTCTACTACATCCACGCGGGAAGTTTTGTTCTGCATGGGATCCCAGGTGTAGATGCGATCATCAATCATAAAACCGTCGGACTCGCGGGTGTGAGTAGTTCGGATTTTTTGTTTGACGCCAAAATCACCTTCGGGATTCGCGATACCCTGAATACCGTCATACGCGATATCGGTTACCGTTCCGTTACCCAGCTCGCAACGCTCTACCCGGTTGGGGCCGGTATAGTGGTACGTGGCAATCAGACCGTCGGCATCGGTTACGGTTTGCTTGCGCTCCAACTCATCATAAGTGCATTGGATGGCACGTCCGCTGGGATACACGCAGGTCAGAAGGTTGCCAACCCCGTCATACACCGAAATGGTTGATTCATCATTCAGTGTTTCCAACACCACATTGTCAAGCGAATCGTAACGCCGCTGCACAACAGAATCATCGTCTTCCGCCATTACCAAACGTGAAAGCCCATCGTATTGGTAGCGCTCAAAGGTGGTGTCGTCCGATACATTGGCGGCAGGTGTGATGTTGGTTTCAATCACGCGGTTCAGTAAATCATACGTGCTGATCGAAACACTGCCGTTGGCGTCTGTCATTTGAATCCGGTTATCATGCACATCATACTCATACGTCATCGCTGTACCGTCGGCATAGATTGTGGCGGTTTGCCGGTTCAATGGATCGTAAGCATATTGTGTGATGTTGCCGTTATCATCCGTTTGCGCGATCAATCTTGATGTATCATCCCATGTTTGGGTGGTAACGATACGGCCGGTTTCATTGCCTGTACCGGTTCCATCATCCGTCAATAGTTTGGAGGTCGAGATTAATCGGTTGATGCCGTCATACTCATAACGGGTAATGTTGCCGGAATCCGTGCTGGGATCGGGACGCAAAGCGTCGATCATCACGGTTTGGTTGTCGCGTGAATCGTAGCGGTACTCCATCACATTGCCGGAACTGTCTATCGTTTCGATCAAGCGGTCGAGGCCGTCGTAGCCATACTGCGTTAAAAATTCTTCATCGGGATTTCCCAGATCGGATTTTTCGATTTCCAGCATCGCTATCACGTTGGAGTTTTTGTCGTATTCATACACGATTTGGTTTTGCTTGGCGTCGTTCACGATGCTGTTGCGGTTCGCGGTGTCATATGCCAGCAGCGTGTTGTGGTTGTTGTCGTTGGTGACCCGCAGCACTTGCGAGTTGTCGCTCCAAATGGTTTCCGTGGTGGATTGACCGTCTTCCAATTGCAACAGAGTCACCGAATCAAAGAACGCTTGATCGGCCCGGATCAAGCGGTCCATCGGATCATATACATAGCGGTTTTCCCGCAATCGTAAATTTTCGTCACTTCCCGGTCTGTCATTCAGTTCCCCTTCCACGCGGGTGCGCAGTTTATTGTGATTCGCGTCATAAACCGTTGTCGATACATTTCCCATTGGATCAACCGTTTGGACGAGCCGTTCAAAGCCGTCGTAAACATAGCGGTGAATCCGCGGGGTATTTTCCAACCCGACACTCACAGTTATCGGGTTGCGGTTGTTGTCGTAGTCGTATTGTGTGGTAGATTGATCTTCATGCCCCGGCGCCCGGATTTCCTGAAACAGGAGATCTCTTTCATCATAGCGTTTTACCACAACATTTTCCGGCTGATTTTCATTCGTGGCTTCGCCATAGCGAACCAGGGTTTGGTTACGATTCAAGTCATATTCATATTCGGTGACGATCAAATGATCCGAAGAAACTTCTTCCGTCGAACGGGTTACATAATTTAAGATGTCATATTCATAGGTATTTGTGAAATGCGTGTTGTCCTGTATTTCTCCATCTTCATTCACGTTTTGAATATCAAGACGAGATAGATTGTTGTTGGCATCATAAAAGAAGTCTTTTTCATAGCGGATGCCGCTTCCTGCCTCCACTTCGCGGGAGATTTCGCGCACAACTTGATCGAGTTCATTGACGATGTATTGGGTATCGTTCCCCCGCGGGTCAATTTGGCGAATCACGTTGCCGACTAAGTCATATTCATAGACTGTGGTAAGGGAGAATCCACCGGCATCCATGATTTCTTCATTGAGATACCCGCGCTGTGGACCGGATTCGTAGTAGGTATATTCATCCCGGCGGCGGTGGCTGCTTCCGTTATCCGGCAGAATGTGGGCCGTGAGTTGACCGAATTGGTTGTACTCAAACTCTTCAACGATCGAGGTTATGCGATGTTGTGATCGGATACGGTTGCCGCGTTCATCGTAATCATGCAGCGTTTCGTTGCCGCGCCCGTCCACATGGCGCGTAACGAAGTTGAATCCGCAGCAGGCGCCGGTAAAAAAGTCGGTATCATATTCAAATTCTTCTTTTATCACTTGTTGATCGCTTGAAAACCCGTTCGGATCGGATGTAGTTTGAGCAAACCGAAGCCGCTCAACCAAATTGCCGCGCATTCGCTGCGGCGCGTCCGGATTAATATCGGATTCGTAGGTATTCACGGTCGTGTTGCCGCGGGGATGGATTGTGGCTCGAAGAAGTGATTCTTCGTTCCAGATATAACTGGTTTCAAAAAACGCCGGATCATCGGTGCGGAGAGGACTTGAAGGCCGGTTTTCGGTTTCCGTTGTGGGTTGATCCGGAAGAGCGCGTCCCGTAAATTCACGCGTGATCACATTTCGGTTACGCCGGTCGTAAAAATATTCTTCCACATTTCCGACCCGGTCGTTTACGATGGCTTTGATATCAGCGAATCCATTTTCTTCGGTTGGTTCCACTTCCGCATAGGCGATATCTACGATACCGCCGCCCCAAACCTGGCGCACGACACGGTCATAGAGGATTGCATTGGGATCGGTTTCGTCCGAATAAATGTTTTGGATGTACGGTCCCTCGCCAAAGGTAGGATCGTTAGAGTCGTTGCGGCGGCCGTCAGTCACGGTTAATAGATTGTGATTGAGTTGTTCGTCATCGAATCCAGTTGTATAGGTATAAGTGATCGTCTTTCCTTCAGAAAAGTCATTACCATTGGGGGTACCGGTTACGGTAGGAGACCTAACCGATTTCAGATCACCAAAACCGCCGTTGCTGTCTCCGTCTTGATAGTAGTCATAAACAACCGCGCGTCCTGTATAATCTACAACCGCTTCGATAAAGCCGTCTGGGTTGTAGGCGATTTCAATCTCACGGTCTAATGTATCCGTGACGGTCATCAGTCGGCCCTGATCTTCGTACGCGAACGAAATGGTATTGCCGTTGCGGTCAACAATGCTTTCGATTTTTCCGGCCATCGCCGAACCGTCAAATGCATGAAAGTTCCACTGCTTTTGATCTTCATGCAGCATGGTTAACGAACCATCGGGGTTTTCGACGATCGAGCGGAAAAATTCTTCCCGGCACCAAGTGCCATCTTCCTGCGGTCTGTACAGATCCCGTCTGGAGTTACCGTCACAAACGACGATGTTGCCTTCTTCCGGCAGCAAAAACAGGTTGTAAGAAAAATCCCAGCCGCTTCCCATCGCGGTGTTGGGGCCGAGTTGAGATCGGTATTTCCGTGACCAGACAAAATCCATTCCCCGCCCCTTGATGCGCAAATCTTCAACTTCAAGGTAATATTCACCGGAATGCAAATAAACAGGGTCTTGTACAGAATCAGGCGGCTTACAGGGATCATTTTCCGGACAACCCACATCACTGGGCGATGGCGGACAATTGTATACAGGTTCTTGTTCCTCCGGCGTTCCTTCCGGCAGGTTACTGGGTTTCTTTTCCGGGATGGGAGGAACCGCATTTCCTTCACACATTCCGGTTACGGCATAGGGAGGGCAGTTGCAGCCCCAACCGGCTACGTTCAGTCCTGCGCCTGGATCGGTAGTGATTGTAGAACCTTCGTCATTCACGGAGCCTGTCGCAACAATCTCAAAGTTTTCTGTATCGTGATTGAAACTGAGAAAATAGGATAACGAACCGGGCGGAAGGCCGCTCATATTCGGGTACTCAATTTGAATGGGCGGGTCAAATGTAGCGCCGCTCGGTTGTAAAGTCCAAGCAAACGGAGGGGCTGCTCCGTCCGGCATCGGCATGGGAATATCATCAAAATGTACCTGATTTAACGCAATAATGACGGGATTGTCTTCAGAAGGCACAGAACCGTCAGGCAGGGTCATAGAACCGGCACTCACCTTCATCATCAATCCCTCAATTCCATCAACCGTTAATTCAACGTCTTCAGTGTTATCAAACACAACCGCATTTTCTGCATTTAGCGGAGGCAAGAGAACCGATTGCGGCAAACGATTTTCTGCATTAGGCACGATGATTAGATCATATCCCAATGAGGGGTAACTTCCTTGTGGAATGGTTTGTCCACCAACGGCTGTTGCTTGCAAGCCGTCTACCAGTAAATGGGCAGGACCGTCTGGAATATCGGTAAACAAGAATTGTCCTTGTAAATTGGAAACTGTTTCTGCCACGGTTTCCCCAAACATTTCCAACTTGCATAAAGCCCCTGCAATAGGGGATCCGGAATTGTCGAGCACGACATCCGATAAAGAAGTGGGGTTATCCGAGCGATCCAATCCCAAAATGACAAACTGAGCTGGAGATCCTTGGTTCCCTTCAAAATTCGCTACTACTAAATTGTTCCCTGAAGTTGGACCTGTCTGAAACACGACCTGAGCATGACCAGTCGATGAAGTGTTAATTGTGACTTGATCTTCACCATTTACCTGACCGGTTCCCCGTAAAACGGAGAATGTAACAGGTACCGATTCGATTCCATTACATCCATCACTAACCCACACTTCTAATGGTTCCGGGGCGATTGCGTTGGTTTCCACTCTTTGATTGTTTCCGGTACCGATGTTGATCTGTTTGGCTTGTCCAGGCATGGCTGAAGCACAAAAAAATGCCGTACCATCAATTCCATTACTTGTAATAGAAATCCGGTTGTTTCCACAGCCGGCATCCATGCCCAACCGCCAATACGCTTGGGCCAACCCCTCATTGTTAGTGCGCAACTGCAGCATCATGCCGTTTTGAGATACCGCTGTGGGACCATCAGAAGATACCCTGCCATTGCTTCGGCTCACTTCCAGATTTACCACTTTATCGGCGAATGGTGTCCCATCTCCGTTTACAACACGAACCACTATCGGTTCCGGCAAAAAAGACATTATTGAGCCGGATTGATTGTTTCCAGATACGATCTGAATATGAGGGCCAACGGGTTCTCTTCGAAATACGGATATGTCTTGAGTGGATACATTGCCTAATTCATCGGTGGCTACTACACGGATAGGGTTTTCACCCATTGCTAAAGGAACATCCGCAAGAGCAAACGTTCCATTGGTCCCGATGCCCTCTTCAACGTCTGCTTGCAAACCGTTAACGGTCACATTTAATCCCATAAAACCACTGATCATATCACTGACACGCCCAGTAACCGTGACTTTATCTTGAATTAATTCTTGTTGATCAAACGGTTCATCAGTATACAAAAATGGGGGTTGTGAATCGTGAATTATATGGATTGATACGGGAGAACTTCGGGTACCCACAGCATTGATTGAGGTTACAAATAGCCGATTCACTCGATTGGGCAACAAGTTTACACTGGATTGAAATTGGCCCGATGAATCTACGATTGTTCGAACCGATTCCGCACCACCCGAAATTTCGATCACTTGATTCGGTTGTGCTGTTCCTATAAAGGGAATGGTCAGTTCGCGTGTCATTTCTGGAAAGACAGTAATCACAGGAGGATTTGGAACAAGGTTTTCTTCAGTCGATTTCCAAAGTTGAATAAATCGTATTAAATCCAGATGATTGGAAATCCCGTCGCCATTGAGATCTGGACCATTGCCATCCTGAAATTCTTCTATAAATTCGACCAGCGAATCGGCATCAATACCAAACGACATTAATGAACCGCCGGCAAACAAAGTGCAAATGCATAGTATGTGGATGTAAGATTTGATTTTCATTTCTTCTGTACGTATTCACCTATAAAACAAAGTTATTTTAGTCATAACACTTGACTGAAGATGTTCGTTCTTTCGATTTGATCCTATGGAACATAAATATTGCTTGAAGTATACCGGGATCAAACCCGCAACGGTATCCAACTGAGAAGGAACTATAGCAAAACAGGGTGGGGTTGTATGCCGTCGAATCTACGTTTTTTATGCCGTGAAATATACGGCAGGGGATGCCGTAGAAATATGGCATGTGTGCCGTGGATATACGGCATCTCGTGTGGTATATCTACTACATGATTTATGGGTTGCCGTGTTGGTCTATCGTATATTTGATGGCATGATAAACCAGTTGGGTGGTGGATTCGAGCTCGAGTTTTTTCTTCATCCGCTCGATGTAGCTGTTGACGGTGGGCAGGCTGACGTTGAGTTTTTCGGCAATCTCCTTGCGCGAGCGTTCGCGGCCCAGCGTGATAAATACGTCCAATTCACGTCGGCTTAGTTTGGTGGTGAGTTCCACGGCCGGCGGTTGCGGCTGCTGCCGATTGAATCTACCGGGATCATCGAGATGTTTCAGCAGGCGTTTGAGACGGATTTCAGTGGCCTCGAGTCGGATTATTATGAGACAGAAGAGGCCAATCACGGACGAAGAGAGATTCGACGGT
>CAYVAZ010000258.1:0-7470 GCA_964449065.1 uncultured bacterium | reverse complement strand
GTTCTGTGAGAGGGATAAGATAGGATGATCCATCCTATCTTACCCTACTCGATTTGGTCTGTGCGCCCGGCAGGGAACTTTTGCCTTGTACCGCCGTCATTGAGAGGTGACAGGACGGGTGGGCAGAATTCAGCAGAGGCCAAGTGATACGGTTTCAATTTAATTTTGTGTGATGCGAATTCCCCCCTCAAGACTGGGGAGGATTAGGGTGGGATTGACCGCTCGATCATCACCCCCCTCAAACTCCCCACAATCTTGGGGGGAGAATATTGGGGATCGATACCCGTCAATAATTCGTTGACACTTTAGTAGAGACTTTGGATTTTATATTTCGTCTGTTCTTTCTCTTTCATTTCTCCACCCATTTCATCTTAGCGATCTTAATCCCCTTCAAGCTGCGCATCAGTGTGGCGAGGTAGAATTCACCGTGATGGAGTATCACTTCCGGGGCTGCCAGCGGCATGGTGTGGACATGATAACGGTCGTCATCGATGCCGAAGTTGAGCGGGTCTTTCGAGCGGTAGATGGATGTGGTCATGTTTTTGCCATATTGCTGCGTGCTGAAGAGGTAGTAATGCTCATCATAATACACAACATGCGGGCATTCCACATCCCACTTGCCTTTGCCCGCCTGCCCGCCGAATGCCACGGTGATGGGTTCGCTCCAATCACGCAGGTCATCGGATATGCGGCAAAAGATTTTGCCCTGCTCGTTTTCAATGGCGGTGTAATAGCAATAAAATTTGCCGTGGATGGGGATGACCATCGCGTCGCGGGTGTGCAGGTCGGGGCCGTGCGAAAACAGGCGGGATTGTTTTCGGCCGTTCAAACGCCGCGCGAAGGTTTTGCCGTCCCAACTGCGCGCCAGACAGATGTTCTGCCAATCGCCGTAAAACATGTGATACACGCCGAGAATCTGCATTACATGCGGCGCCTGCAACCCGCCCGGCGATTCCCCAAAGTTGGGGTCGGCAATCAGCGCAATCCCCATCGGATCCCAATCCGAATCGGTTAGATGATCCCCCTGCCAGCGGTAAAACAGGCGGGTGTTGCCGCCCACCGCGGTATGACGAATGCAGGACCACAACTGCCAGGTCCCGTCTTCCGCTTGCCATACTCCAAAGTCAACCGGCTGCTGTTCTTCGGTGGTGTATTTCCCCAAATCCGGATCACCAGATACCTGCCACCAATCCCCGTCAATTGCTGGTATCATAACTTTGTCATCCGCTTGCGCTTGAAGGATGCCAAACATGAACATTGCTGCAATGAGATATGATACAGATCGATTCATCTTCTCTCTCCATACTTGTTAGAGTGTTTCCGGCTCGGCGGGAGCCCCGCCCTCCCATTTGTTTGATACGCAAATAAGTCTTTTAGTTTCTGATTCACCTCATCGGTGACCGTTACATTCAATGCCCCAAGATTGTCTTGCAATTGTTCCGGCTTGGTTGCCCCGGTGATGACGCTGGAGACTCCCGGCTGCTTCAGCAGCCATGCCAATGACAGTTGCGCCCGCGTACAGCCCAATTCATCCGCGATGGCTTTCATCTGTTTGACGCGCCCAATGTTGGTATCGTTCAGGTGCATGTCTTTCAGCCATTCCTGTTTCGCCAGCCGCGCGTCACCGGGGATTTTGTCATCATACTTTCCAGTAAGCAGTCCAAATGCCAGCGGACTCCATAACACCAAGCCCATACCCGCTTCGGTGGCGGCGGGCTGCACATCAATTTCGACATCTTTGCGGCACAAGAGGCTGTACTGCGGCTGCTCGACCTGCGGCGCATAGTATCCCCGTTCGCGGCACAGACGGTGGGTATCGCGCAGTTGGTCTCCCGACCACACGCTGGTTCCCCAATACAGCACCTTGCCCTGATGCACCAAATCATCCATCGCGCGAATGGTTTCTTCCAGCGGGGTATCGGTATCATAGCGGTGGCAGAAATAGATATCGAGATAATCCGTGCCCAGGCGTTTGAGGCTGTTGTCGATGGATTCCATGATGTGTTTGCGTGAGAGGCCGCGGTCGTTGACATGATCGCTCATCGGCCAAAACACTTTGCTGGACAATACCAAATGATGGCGCGGAAATTCTTTGATGATCGGATTCAGCGCCTGTTCAGCCCCGCCGCGCGCGTAGACATCGGCGATATCGAAAAAGTTAATGCCCGCGTCAAAGGCTTGGTGCACGAGTTGTTTGATCAATGCCGAGTCGGTGACATCGTCGCCATACGTGAGCCAACTGCCGAGGCTGAGTTCGCTGAGTTTCATGCCGCAGTTGCCCATCGGCCGGTAGCGCATATTGCTGATTTGCATAAATGATCTCCATCGGTTAGGGTGTATACCTACAGGGTATGAAAATACAGGGCATGAGGCAAGTGATTGAACTACTTGTGGAAGATGGTTATACCTATGCTATTTGAGATTGGCTGCATGTTGAATACTTAACATCTTCCTTTCGCTGGGCTTACGCCGCGCTTATCAGTCATTATTTATTTGAAGGGGTATTACCATATAATACGTGTTATTATGTAGGAGAAATGCAAAGCGGTATGACCGATTGATCCTGGCTTGCCAAAGGTCTTTTGAGCCTTCTCCTTTCTTGGAGTTCAATGAAGGGTGAAATGGGGTTAGCGCGAAAAATTCGAGTTGTTTATCAACAAGTTTTTGAACGTTCTTTGGAAGCATTTTGTATTTCTTTTTAAATTCATCGGAATATTCCAGTTTCCTTTAGATTACGATTTGAGTGATTGAATCAGATCATCTGCATTCGTAAATGGACCATGTGTTTTGCCTTCTTCTATATCTCTAATACCTCGACCAATGGATTGTTGTATGTCTGACGAATCAAAGTGGTCTTCATCATGATCTGGAAGTAAAACGACTTTACCATTATCAATTCAATATTGAGTACATCACCGGCAATGAGATTTAACTTCGCGACGATTTCCGCTGGAAGAGTTATTTTTGATTGTTCTTCAACAATTGTCTGATGCATTTTTCTGCCTTTCATTACCATTCTTTTATGATGATCGATATAGGCATTGATGTCAAAAATTTCTCTAACTCCATATTCCTTAACTCCAAACTAGAAAAACAGAATACTTCGTTTGTGAACCAAATAGAGTGTATCGCAATCAAGTTTCTTGAACCGGTAGGATGGGCACGGCCTTTTGTGCCCACCGATTGCGCACGAACGATAGGCAAGATACATCTTTGCTCACCCTACATTCCGTGATTTTTTGTCATACTTCCATATTATGAATGAAACAATGACCATAGACCTAACCAAGATCAAACTTTCTTTCACCGTGTTCCTCACCGCGGATGATTTGGCGTTGTGGAAGAGTCTGAGCGGGCAGGAACGTCTCGCCCTCATTGAACGCGATGAAGAAAAGGCCTTCCAAAGCGGGATTGCACCGCCTGTATCGAAAGAAGAACTGATCGCGCGTGTCCGGGCTGAGAAAGCCAAATGAATTATGGCTCATCCTATCAAGTTTATGGGTTGAAGTAACAAATTATCTCTATTCACTGCGAACAGACTTTTAAAAAAAGGCGTATCATATTGATATGCCTTACACCTGCTTAACACTTGGTTCAACGGCTTATCCGCTGTATATCTTTGTTTATGGTGATTGACAGAAATACGTTCGGATTGACATGAACTTCCGGCTCGGCGGGAGCCTCGCCCTCCTAAAAAAACATACGTTTAGCAACGATTTTAGAAGCACTCATTGCCTTTCTGCCTACAAAATGGAGTTGAAAGGAGAGTCGATGCGGAAACTCAAGAAGAAAACCGGAGAATAGAGACATGCAGCCAAGCAGCCGGGCAGTGGGGGGGTGAGAAACCAGATGAAGAAGCCCGGTGTAACTCCAGTCGGGCTACGCCCTCCCTCCGTTGCACCGGGCTTGGCTTACTTCAAAAGAAAGGAGAGAATACTTTTACGTCAATCCTCAGGTTCAGGGTGGCTGGCTTCACCGGAATCCCCGACCGCTTTCCACTGGAACAGGTGGCCGACATCACCGGAATCCGCAAAAAACAAAAGATAATGGTAAAAATCGTTGATAGATGTGTCAATATGTGGTATATTATGGTATATATATTGATATGCATTGAAGGAGAGACCATGGCTATGAGGATTGGAACCGAAAATCTTGAAATAAAGGTATTGATTTTCAAGGATCAAAACCTCTATATTGCTCAATGCCTTGAGTATGATCTTGCAGTCCAGGCTGAAGGGTTGGAAGATCTCAGAGAAAACTTTGCGTTGGAACTTGCGCTACAAATAGAAAATGACATTCAAAACGGCGAAGAACCCCTATCCACTCTACCGGAGACACCACGGGTTTTTTGGGAAATGTACCAGCGGGCAAATCCGTTGCAAAACCCAATTGATATAAAAGTCCCCACTGAACTCAACAGCCGGATCAATCAATATCTTCCCAAGAAAACATCATGGGCATTGTCAGAGGCGCCTTGTGAGTGATGAAGTACAGAACAAAAGAGACCCAACCTATGAAGAATTTATCGAGGCGTTGGTAGAGTATGGCGGCAAGAAAGTCCGCGAATTTTCCATGCTGAACACCGAAACAAAGAAGATCCACCATATCATTGAATTGGAACACATTGACGCCCTGAAACGCAAATCCGTGCATATCAAATATAAGCAGGGTCAACCCGTATCAAAGTTTGTCCGCCGCAGTATCTGCAACCGCTTAGGCATACACACTGATACCATTGAGTTTGATTTGATTTAAATCTAACCGTTTGGAATTTGATATCAAAGTTTTGGTTTGAGTTGGGGTGATGCAAAGCGCTTAATCTGTAAACCATTGTATATCATTACGATAAGCAGCAAGAATAGCATTCATGTAATTAGAACCGCTTGCAAAAAAGTTTCTGCAAGTATCCTTGTATGATGATTTGGGAAGATTATCAACTGTCAATTCTTTGACGGGTGCTGCATATTTCCGTTGATACGGCATTACTCTTTCCAGATATCCAAGACCAATCGCTTCCAACGCATCATCCATAAAATTTCCCGGCTTTAAATCTTCAACAATTTTTATAGCTTTATCAGGTGTATAAGATTCTCCATCATCGATCTTTCGCATGTGAGTTTGGAATAGGCTTCTTGCATGTTTCACTTTATCCATTAAAGGATCATCTTTTTCTGATATATAATTCCATATAATTAAAGGACATACGACAATCAAGACAAGCATCACAAAACCAAAAGTAAATTCGGTATTGTTGCCGCTTTTTATTGGCACCTTTTTTGGCTCTGGTTTCGGGCATCCACAATGCGGGCAGGATGCAGTCTTATCAGATATTTCTTTTTTACATTCTGGACACTGGATTAAAGCCATCAATTACCTTCTTTTAGTAGCCGTAGTAATATTGGTTTAATGGCATTACAAACCATTTCAGGACTCTCATATCTTATCCACCTGCACCCCATGAACTGATTCATACGAATCATAGGTGTCGTTTTGTTGCCACTCCACAAACCGGCTGCCGTGTTCGCGGTCCCAAACCAAAACCATATCGCCCGGTTCGAGATATAACTCACTGCACACCGCCACAACCTGCTTGCGTTTGAATGGCTGATTGTCCACAACTATCACTACATTGAACCATTTTCTAGGGTTCTGCTCCATTTGATGATCAAAAGTCCAACCAATCGATCGGGTGTGGACATCGATCTTTTCACCGATATCAGACAGCAGAAACACGCAGGTAACGCGGTTGGTATCCAATGGAGCAAAGCCCATATTGTTCATTGCACGTTCTCTTATGCGGCATTGAGTGGGTGGATGCGGGCGATTTCAGATTGAATTGCTTTATTCGCCTCCCAAAGATCAACCGCGCGCTGAGCATTCAGCCAAAACTCCGGTGAATTTCCAAACAAACGCGCGAGCCGCAGCGCCATCTCTGGACTGACCGCCCGGCGTTCACGCAGCAGTTCATTAATGGATTGGCGTGATACACCCAAGGCCGCTGCCAAAGCAGAACCCGTTAACTGATAGTCCGGCAAAAAGTCTACACGCAGCATTTCCCCTGGATGGGTCGGTTTGCGTTTCATACGGCCGGTATTGGGGATAGACATGTTTTTTTTCACCTCGCTTAATGGTAATCTCATCCATAAAAGAGTGTGCTCAAAGCGAAGCGCAACCCACCATGATCATCTAATTCTTTTGCTTGGCTTTCATCTTGGTAATCAACTTCTCTGTCGAAGCCAACTCGGTTTCCAAATCACCGATATCTTCCGCAAAAGCAATGAGAGTAGAAACGCTATCCTGCTTTAATTCTCTGGCGATTGCTTGCAGGCTGTTCAGGTTAATACGGGTATTGCGTTTGCCTTTTTCGATCAACGAGATCATGGATTGATCAATACCTGCCGCATTTGCAAGATGCTTTTGGCTGATGCCTAAAGATTGTCTGAGCCTGCGGATAATAATGCCGAGACGAAGGCTTAGATCAATATCGAATATATTCATAATAAACTCAATTCCGTGTGATCACGGCGGATCACTTCCGGATTTAATCGCCTTGATGATGGTAGTAAGTAATTCAACTGCCGCTTTGAATGATCCATCAAACAACAACGACCATGCTTTCTCAAATAGATTCCGAACTTCTTTCTTAGGTTCCTTTTGCTCTGAATAAGTAACCTCAAGGCGAATCAATTTTTCTGCAACTTCTTTTTCTTGCTTATTCAGTTTTTCAAATTTAACGTTGAATTCTTTTTTCATGAGTACCTCTTTTATTTATGGTTTGAGGTCTCATGACTGTAGAACAAAAATGATTTCACCTTTCGATACTTTTATAAGTGTAATTCGGTATCTTGTATATTATTCTTTATCCCTCTGAAAAAAAGAATTTGTAAAATCAGGTCCGAGTCATGGACCTGATTAGGTTGTTTTCATTTTATGTTCTGCAAATTAATGGTAGAAATGAGAATTATCTTCATAATTTTTTCTCCTTTCTTTTAGGCTCATACTGATAATATTTAGAAATTCAGAGGATTTCTAAATATTTTTCTCCCTTTGTATGTGTGTTAGTTCCGTTTACAACAATTTTTAGTATTATGACATAAAGTCATAACCTGTCAAGAAGTTTTTGTAGTATTTTTCAGGTGTAAATCCAAAGCGATTTCTCTATAATCAAATGAACTTTTGAACGGGGGAATTGTTATGCGAAATTGGATGCGTTTATCATTATGGTTCTTGGTTGGATTGATTGTTAATACCGTTCATGCTGCGGAACCGGTCCCCGATAAAACCGTCGTTCTCACCTTCGATGACGCGGTTAAATCACACCGCACCTACGTGGCGCCTATGTTGAAAGAATTGGGCTTCGGAGCCACGTTCTTCATCACGCACAAATGGATGGAGGATACCGAAAACTTCATGAAGTGGGATGAAGTCGCCGAGCTGCATGGGATGGGCTTTGAAATCGGCAACCATACC
>CAYVAZ010000257.1:0-7491 GCA_964449065.1 uncultured bacterium | reverse complement strand
CAATCTGTTAAGCCGTTTTGATTTTCGTGAACAATCCAAATTGGAAATGGTATAAGATAAAATGTGGGTCTGGAAAATCGCCCATCAAAACGGTTCGGACTCAATGCAATCATCGTTTTGCTTGATGAAAGCAATATCCATATATACCAAGCTGCATCTAAAAAGTGAGTGATCTTTCAACACAACCATACGGGATAATGAAACTGTAGGGTGCAACTGTAGGGTGGTTCAAAGCGAAGCGTAGCCCACCATGACTCTCTCTGATCATTCGATTTCAACCAACACTCTCGTAACAACTTGGTAATTATATGATCGCTGAATAAAAAAGATCTTGATAGTTAATGATTACTGAACCAGGAAGAGCGACAATGACAAGCGAAATATGCCGTTTTCAAAATACGTATCCATCACTCCACACTCCTCACTCATCACTCAAACCAATCCCCCACTTATCCAGCTCCGGGATGGCGTGATGCTGCGTGAAATCCTGCCCCAATGGTGTCACCGAAATTTTATCCTCTTCCAGCGCGTGAAAATCCGTCCCCTCTGATTTCACCCACGTCGGCGGGTCGCCGCCGATCCAATAATACGTCCCACCATGCGGATCATCCCGCTTGATGATCTCGTCGTGATATATCCGCTGCCCCAACCGCGTGATCGCGACCCCCTTGAGTTGATCATAGGGCAGGTTCGGCAGGTTCACATTCAAAAACGACCCATCCGGCATATGCCGTGAAAGCAACTGCTGCGCCAATATACTCGCAAACATTGCCGCACTTTCAAAATGATATTCCCCTTTCACTTCACGCGGATAATCCATCGAGATCGCGAAGGATGGATACCCCGCCAAATGCCCCTCATGCGCCCCGGCCACCGTGCCCGAATACACCGTGTCGATTCCCAAATTCGGCCCTTTGTTAATGCCGGATACCACCAGATCGGGCTTATGCTTTAAAAATCCGCGCGTGCCGAACATCACGCAATCCGCCGGGGTGCCGTCCATCGCGAAGGTGCGCTCATCCAACTGATCACAGCGAATGGGATGATGAATCGTAAACGAATGCGATACCGCGCTGCGGTTGCGGTCCGGCGCGATCGTCCACACCTCGCCGATCTCATTCAAATGCTCCACCAATATCTTGATCCCAGGAGACAAAATCCCGTCATCATTGGTCACTAAAATCTTCGGTTTTTTCTTCGTCATATATTTTTCCTGTTAGTTATTTTCCTGCGGTACCCTATACAACTCATACACCTCATTCGGATACCGCCCCGTCTCCACAATCACCGGCTCTAACACCGTGCGGAACTTGGCGTTTTTCATCCGTTCATATTCCTGCATACGGTCCGGGCAACTCGCGCATTCCGGCTTCTTCAAGATGACATAATCAACGGCCTTCTGTTCGAGAAAACTCATAATAGTGTTAGGGTCTTGATGGGTAAAAAATGTCCACGCTTCGGATGCACGCTGCCCCACTTCCGGAGCGCCGCCCCGCCATAAATTCTCATGATTATGCCATCCAATATACGATTGCAGCCCCGTATACGCCGATGCGAAACTATCCTGTGAGTACGCGAAACCAGGCAGCTCCAGCAAGCGGTCGTTATACTCCGCGTTCTCACGCAGCCACTGCACAATCGCGTACTGCCCCGGGCGTTCCCGCTCCATATACGCTATCCCGTTCAGCGTCACCGGGCGGTTTTCATCCGGTATCATCAGAATCGAACCGAACACATACACAGGTGTGAGCAGTGAAAATAAAAGAATCAATGAAACGGTCCCATTCACGGCGAAAGAGAGTTGCAGGTTCTTCACCGCCCGCGAGGCATGATACAACAGCACCGGCAGCCCCACTCCAAAAAACAGCCAAGCGGGTAGGTGAAACTTAAACAGCGTGTTGATGCGCTTTGATCCATAGGTTTCCGAAAGATGGATAAACTCACACCCCGCAATCAGCGACCACCCGATGATGCACAGAATCAACGCAAAGTTCTCGGATAACACATTGTTGGATCGTTGCGGGTCCTGCACGCTTTGATAAATCAAAAACGCGGTCAGCATCAGCACAATAATAGGAGCCAGCGCAAACACCAAATGCCCCTGCCACCCCCACAGCAGCACAAACACCATCGCGATAATCACCAGTACAAACCAAATCCCCTCCTGCCCCATCTTATCCGACAGCGAGGTAATGCGCATCAGCAAATATCCCAGCGTCGCGGCGGTATGCAGCCCAAACACCAGCAAAAATTCCAGCATATCCGTGTGATACGCGCTCCATACCACCAACGGACCTTGAATAGGCGATTCAAACTCCAGCCAAAACGGAGCCGCCAACGCGTACGCTACCAGCGGCAGCAGTATGACCTGCGCCCGGAACAAAATCGAAACCCAAGAAATATTTTTTTGCTTCCGGTGTGATAATAGAAAAATCAAAGTCGATAAAACCACCCCGCCCAAAACGAGCGATGAGACCGGAAAATCAAACAAGTTAGTCGGAAAGATAAACGCGAGTGCCATGGCCGTAACCCCCAATAACGGCACATGAAGGTAAAACGCGTTCTTTCTTGGCAAGTGCATCAGCCCTTTATACAACGCGAATAGCAAACACAACGCAAACAGCACAAACGGCAGATTCGAGCAATGCGGATGCAAATCACCCCACAATATCGTGAATAACGGATATTCATTAATCGTCTCTTGCGGCGTGTTCCCGATTTCATCGTATATCACCCGCGATGTTTTCCACAAATACTGCCAGCGCCATTCTCCCAAATTCTGCAAAAGCCCGCCACGACTGAACATCTCCAGCACCGATGCCATATTCCCAAGGAACAGCGTGCAAGGCACAGTGACCGCCCCCAGCAAACAACGTCCAAACAACGCCCGCCCAATCACAAACGCGCACGCTGCCGCCAATGCCGTCAATATCGCAATCGCCAAGTTATACACAAACTCAGTCGGGATACCCGTCAATTGTGCCGGAACCGAGTGCAGCAAATACCCCCCATAATGATAGTTGATGATCTCTCCCGCAAACCATGGATCCAAGGGTGGAATCTGCTGCCCGTTTGTCAACGCGTTCAGCAGCATGATATCCATCGGCTTTTCGGTCGAATTAATCGACGGATCTTCGCGCCGCACCAAGATCATCAAGACATAAACGAAGAGGGTGATAATCTCCCCGTTCAATGCTGTGCGCCAATGCAGCCGCAGCCTGCGGTGTGTCCACGATTGCCGTTGCTTATACAAATAAACAGACAAGACCAGCAGCAGGATAATGACCACCCACAAACCGGTATCGTTAAACGGCAAAATTTTCAAATACGCCAAAAACCACGCGCAGAACGATATCAACAACCAGCCCAACGGCCGTGATAGCAATATCCCGCATTCGGGCATCTGCCGGAAAACCAGCATGGAAAGCGGCAGCACCAGCAGCCCAAACGCCGTGAATGTAGCATACCAAACCAGAGCCAAATAGGCATCATGTAACATGAGCAGCCTCGTTTAACAGGAATTATTCAAAAACGGTGTCATAATGGATAATATAATACCGATTGAAATGAAAAATATCCGTTATCATTGTAGGGTGGGCTCAACAATCATTTAACTTTAATTACGCATGATGTAAAAGCGGGAGCGAGTCTCAGTTGTATCACAATACGTATCTCCGGTAGCCCACCGGTCGTACCGAAAGCGGACATTTCATTTTTCTTTTGGTCTAAGTATAAAAACGAATGACGATTCCAACAACTTTATCATCAATCCACTTTTTTAAGGAGTTATAAATGCGAGAATTCATCCCAATCCTGATCATCACATTACTCATAGCATGGATACCCGCTTCCCACGCTCAATATGAGCCAAAATATGCCAAAAACGGCATGGTCGTCTCTCCTGAACCGAACGCAACCGAAATCGGTGTGAAAATCCTGCGCCAAGGCGGCAACGCCGTCGATGCGGCGGTCGCGGTAGGATTCGCCCTGGCGGTGACCTATCCCGCGGCCGGCAATATTGGCGGAGGCGGCTTCATGGTCGCCCACAATGCTGATGGCACATCCTTCTTTTTGGATTTCCGTGAAATGGCACCCGCGGCGGCAACCGCTGATATGTATCTGGATAAGGATAACAATGTCATCGATGGTCTGAGTACCAGAACGCTTCTGGCCTCCGGCGTACCCGGCACTGTACACGGCCTCTTATCCGCTCATCAAGATCATGGAAATCTATCCAGAAAAGCCGTATTGGAACCCGCCATCAAATTGGCAAAAAAAGGCTATAAAGTGAGCTACTCACTTTCCCGTTCGTTACAATCCAAAACCGAAAGATTAACCAAATTCGAATCCACCAAAAAAATCTTTTACCCCAACGGCAAAGCCCCGGCTTTTGGCGATACCCTCATCCAAAACGATTTAGCGAATACCCTCAACCGCGTCAAACGCCAAGGCATCGAAGGCTTTTATACAGGCAAAACCGCTGAGTTAATGGAAGCCTACATGCAGGAACATGGCGGGATCATCACCAAAGACGATTTAGCCGGTTACACCTCCAAATACCGCGACCCGGTTCAGTTTGATTATAAGAGATATCAAATCATCTCACCCAACCTGCCCAGTTCCGGTGGAATCACCCTGGCGCAAATTCTAAAGTTGATAGAACCCTATGACCTGAAAGCAATGGGATGGAATTCGGCAGACTATGTCAGCGCCATCGTTGAAGCCGAACGCCTCGCCTTCTCCGACCGCAATCACCATCTCGGTGATATGGATTATGTGGATGTACCCATTGATACTTTAATATCGGATGAGTATTTAAACAAACGCCGCCAATTGATTTCGCTGGATAAAGCGGGCAGCAGCAAAGGAATCCAACACGGCAACCCCGAATCCGAACAAACCACCCATTACTGTGTGGTGGATAAAAACCGCAACGTCGCCGCCGTCACCTACACCCTCAACGGGGGCTACGGCATGGGCGCGGTTGTCGAAGGCGCGGGCTTCTTGCTCAACAACGAGATGGATGACTTTTCCGCCAAACCCGGAGCCGCGAACATGTACGGCCTGGTTGAAGGCGAAAAGAACAAGATCGAACCCGGCAAGCGTATGCTCTCATCCATGACCCCCACAATTGTACTAAAAGACGGCGCGTTCGCCTTTACGGTCGGCACCCCCGGCGGCCCGACTATCATCACATCCGTCGCGCAGATGATCCTCAATCAAATCGAGTTCGGCATGAACATCCGTGAAGCGGTCAACGCCGCGCGCTTCCATCACCAATGGCTGCCGGATGCCATTACTCATGAACCGTTCGCCTTTTCAAAAGACACCAAACGCTTATTGACGGCAAAAGGCTATCAAGTAAACAAGCGGGGAAGCATCGGTATCGCTGCCGGAATCGCGGCAATGGAAAACGGTATGCTGGCAGGATACGCGGATGGCCGCGGCGAAGGCACCGCCAACGGATATTGAAATTCAAAAGGCAACTCTTCCGCGGGGCCTAAAGCGGAGCGTATATGGACGAGTAAAACATATTCTCGTTCATTCACTGATACCTAAATTTAGAAACGTCTGTTATTTCTTGGTGGCAGATTCGTTCAGAATCCGTTCCAAATCCGCCAAAGAGGCATTCTTGCGTAACCCGTCTTCAATAACATGGAGAACAGGCAATGACTTTACGTCTTGGATTCTCCGGTATAAATTTTCGCCCTTTGCTTCGAATTTCAGTTCCAATGCCAACTGAATCCCCTGACGCAGCCCTTCCAGCAGACCGATATCCCGGCCCTGTTCCATGCCTTCTTGCTGGCCCTCTTGCCGGCCTTCTTGCCAGCCCTCATGCCGGCCTTCTTGCCGGCCTTCTTCTCTAAGTTTTTCAAATACAGTAGGCATCAGTTTTTCTCCTTTTAGCGGTAAGGCTATCTTAACCCCTTCGGCTATTTGCTTGGAAGAAATTTTATCCGTCGCGTTTCCGATATATTCTAATACACTTTTCATGTATTCCAAAGCGGATTTTTGTTCGTGCAATTCGGCCAGTAATGTACAGATTTGAAGAAACCGATCTCCGAAATCATTGGCAAAAATATGCTTGAATAACAACAACGTCGTTCGTGAGTAAATCGAACCTTTGATCTCCTCATCGCTGTATTGCGATAAATCCAGCAGGTAATATTCAAAATGCGGAGTGTACTCGTCCATCCCCGCAGGTATTTGAATCAGAGAGGAGAAATTCGTGTCGGAGTTCCAACTGCGGCTGCCGTGATAGATGACGACCGGAAAGACAAACGGCAGCGGCTTGGTTTGTTCATTCCACCAAATTTCAATCATGTATCTCAAAAGCGCAAGCGCAACGCGGGGATCATGGTAACTCTTGTGCTCCAATAACAGATAGATGTAAGCCTCTTTCCCGTTTTTCAATTTGGCTTTCAGCAACAGGTCAGAGACATAGCGTATTAACTTCGCGTTGACAAATTGATCGCTGACATGTTCCATCGTTCCCGGTTCAATCAATTCTGCAAGTTGGGGAATATTGCTGATGAGGATATCCTCTGCAATATCCATGCGTTCGAAAATCGTACTAAAAAAAAGGTCATGGGGATGATGAATATCGGTCATGATCTCTCCGGGGCTGGGCAAAAATTGATAATTGAAGACACTATAATAAACCGGTCAGCAGAGGCAAGCCTCACCCGCCTTTGCGTTGATTGTTCAAGATGGTTTGAATGTGGAGATCGCAATGATAAAAACTTTGAGAGTATCCGTTTTCGGAATCTGCATGTTTTGTGTTTCTACTCTTGGATTTACCGATCCACGGATCTTAATCGTTGGCGACAGCTGGGCCGGATTGGTGTGGGACTTCCGTTCCATCCAAACCGCGCTGGAAGATGCCGGATTATCGGAATTCGAAGTCAAAGGCGAACGGACAGGCATCGGCGGTTCTACCGCGCAAGAATGGGCTGCCCAACAGGAAAAGCAAGATATGATTGTTTCTGAATTAGAGCGTTATCCCACCATTGATACGGTCGTCCTGTTCATCGGCGGCAACGATATGCTCTTTGCTTTGCTGGAAAACATCAGCCTCGATTTTGTCCGCTCGCAACTTCCGGCTTTTGCCGAAAACACCCGCGCCGTTGCCGAGTTTATTTTGTCCCAAAAACCGAACCTGCGCTTGGTGCTGGTGGAGTATGATTACTTGCAATTGTTGGGATTTGGTCTGATCAATACCTCAACGCTTAACGAGATTCAAATCGCGGCTGCCCGGCTGCGGTTAACCGTTGCGCAAGAGACGGATAGAATGTTCTATCTTTCAAACCTAGGGCTGATGCAGCACACATTCGGCATTCTGGGCAGGGCGGAACCGGGCGAACTGCCTGCCCCGGGAACCCCGCCGGATCATGATCCGCTGGCCGGAGGCGATCCAACCCGCTCCAGCCCCAATGGAACCTTTGCCGATCCGATCCACCTTACGCCGGAAGGTTACTTGGTTGTAGCGCA
>CAYVAZ010000256.1:0-7535 GCA_964449065.1 uncultured bacterium | reverse complement strand
AGATTCAGCGAACGATTCAGATAACGAGCATGTCGTAACGAATGCGTAACATGAGGTAATAAGTCAGCCGTTTGAAGAAAGTTTTCCCCTCCCAAGACTGGGAAGGGTTATGGGAGGGTTGATTCGAGGTATTTCCCTGGGCATTCAAATGAAGGAATCATGGTTAGCCGATTTGATTTTAGTGAACAATCCAAATTAGAAATGGCATAATCAAGTTGGAAATCAGCATTACCAGCCAGATGGTGTTAGTCTTTCGCTATATCCCTCAACGCTTTATCTGAGGGTTCGGTGCTTGTCACCAATCACTGTTTTTAGGTTCATTACCCCATCGGGATAAAAACGCATTAGACTTTTTCCGGAATTTTAGGCCCGGCTTGAACAATCTCTTCGCCTGTTTCTTCTTTAAATTGGCTAAAATTTTCTATGAACAACTTTGCCAAATGAGTTGCTTTTTCATCATAAGCGTCTTTGTTATCCCAGGTATTGCGGGGATTCAAAATTTCATTCGGCACGCCGGGGCATGTTTTGGGCATTTGAAACTCAAACAATGGATGGGTTTCATATTCAATCGAATCCAAATCATGCTGCAAAATGGCATGGATGATGGCGCGGGTATGATCGATCCGCATCCGGTGGCCGATACCATACGGCCCCTCGCTCCATCCTGTATTGACCAGCCAAACCGCCGCGTCATGCGTTTTGATCTTATCCGCTAGCAGTTGGGCATACACGTTCGGATGAAGCGGCATGAACGGCTCTCCAAAGCAGGCGCTGAATGTTGCCTGCGGTTCGGTTCCCATGCCCCGCTCGGTGCCGGCAACCTTGGCGGTATAGCCTGAAATGAAATGATAGCTCGCCTGCTCCGGTGTTAAGCGGGAAACCGGAGGCAGTACCCCAAAGGCGTCGCACGTTAAAAAAATTACATGGTGTGGATGTCCCGCCAAACTCGGTATTACGGAATGATCAATATTCCGCAACGGATAGGCCGCGCGGGTGTTTTGGGTTAGGGTCCCATCTTCATAATCCACGACGCGGGTGTCTTCATCCATCACGACATTTTCCAAGATACACCCATACCGGATCGCGTTATAAATTTCCGGTTCAAAACTTTTATTTAGCTTGATGACTTTGGCATAGCATCCGCCTTCGTAATTGAATATTCCTCTGTCCGTCCACCCGTGTTCGTCATCCCCGATAAGGCCGCGTTCATGATCGGCGGATAGCGTGGTCTTTCCGGTACCGGACAAGCCGAAGAACAACGCCGGATCATTTTGATTTCCCACATTGGCGGAACAATGCATCGACATAACGCCTTTGAGAGGCATCAAATAATTCATGATGGTAAAGATTGCCTTTTTGATTTCACCCGCATATTCCGTCCCGCCGATGAGTACCATTTTCTTTGCCAAGTTCACAAGAATAAACGTATTGCTGTTGATCTCATGCTTTTTGGCGTCCGCGTGAAAACCGGGTACGCTGATCACGGTAAATTCCGGGACATGCTTGGCTTGGTCTTTCGCTATCGGGGGAATAAACATTTGCCGGCAAAACAAGTTCTGCCACGCCATTTCGTTCACAATCCGAATCGGCAATCTGTGCTCGGGATCAGCACCGCACAAGGTATCCAAAACATAGATATCTTTATCCGCCAAATAGCCGGTTACTTCTTTATGCAGGGCATCGAAGACCTCCTCACCAATCGGAACATTTACCTTCCCCCACCAGATATTGTCTTTCGAACTGGGTTCTTCTACAAAGTATTTATCTTTCGGAGAGCGGCCGGTGTATGTACCCGTTGAGACCACCAACGCGCCGTTAACCGTTAATTTACCCTGGCCGTTTTTTATAGCAATTTCAATCAGCTTGGATGAAGGCAAGTTCCAGTATACATTCTTTGCTTCTTGAATGCCTTGATTTTCTACGCCATACGAACTTTGGTTCCGGCCGTGCTGTTTCATACTCTCCTCCAAATTAAAATAGGCTGTAAACGAAACGTTCTCAAAACAATACCGATTGCAAATAGAAAAACCAAGTAAAAAAAAGCCAATATGTGTGCAGGCAAGGATGCCTGCACCACAACGATTTCTAAACTGTATTGTAGAGCAGGTGTCCCGCCTGCTAATGTTGTTTTCTCGGACATCCAAATTGCAAACGGTATAAGATTCCGTGAAAACGTCATCTTATAATCCGCTGGTTTTTTTTAATTTCAACGGAACGATTGTATAAAACTACTGTTTAGTAACGAATGTTACGCAATTTCTTATGATATGCCCGCCATTCAATCCTGAAACGCTCTAAATCATTAGCCAATTATCGTTTGCGCCACATCACTTATTGTATATTTTATTCACCAACTTTTGGCGGGATATATGTTCAAACGAACCGCTTAAGGCAGAACGCATGAAGGGAATTCCCAAGAGAGACAAAAACCAATATCCATAAATCGAATAGAGAATGCCGACTGACAGGTTCACTTCGTTGGATGCATAATCCGCGAATAACATCATAATCGCCGCTTCTCTTGTCCCCATCCCAGCGGGCGTTATGGGAAGCAAACCCACAAATATAGCAACCGGTATCGCTGCCGCAACTAAGAGAAACGGTACCTCCGTGTTTAATGCAAGGTAACAGATCCATGTTTGATAGACGCTTAAAAACCAGTTTATTCCTGTGATCAACAATATCCACAATAAGGCGATGGGATGCGAGGACATCAACCGGCTGGCCATAGCTACGTTACGCGCCTTATCCCGAAAAGCGGCGGGAATCAGATCGATCCAGGGTGAATAAACGGTCAGAAAAAAGCAGAGGATGCCCATAATCACCAATATCCCTGTGTAAATACCAGCCTCGACATTCATCCACCAGCCGAATACTAGAGCAAAAATTCCCAAAACAAATACATCCACCACCCGTTCCGCCAACACGATTCCGCCGGTTAATGAGATAGGAAAGCGGTTTTGCAAATATATCACCTTAATCAAATCGCCCGATTTTGCTGGGGTAACCGCCCCCAACGGCCATGCGGCCATGATAATTTTCACGCTTTCCCAGAACCCCAGCGGTGTATTCAGCAGACGGCAAAGCACATACCACCGCCAAGCGCACAAGACCGGAAAGATCAGAGAAATAAACGCGGCAAACGCCAACAACCACAGATTGGCTTTCGCGGCCGCTGCGGCAGCATCCTGCAAATCGATCATCGACAATAAAACCAGAAAAATGGTTATGGTTATGATGAAAAGTACCAATCGTTTCATGATAAGAGCGCTTTTGCGTTGCGGGCGGCTTTGTATTGTGATACCGTAAACAAAGGGTACACTATACTTTTATTTTATGTTAGGAAGAATGAACCGATTGTTACATGTAGTGAGATCAACATGAGATACCTTCCGTTTGAAAAACCGTTACGCGAAATCGAAAGCAAGATCGAAGAACTGCAAGCATACGCCGATTCACGGGAAATTGATTTAACCAATGAAATCGAGCCGTTGAAAGAAAAACTGCGGCAAAACCTGGAGCAGATTTTCTCGCAACTCACGCCTTGGCAGCGGGTACAGTTGGCGCGCCACCCGAACCGGCCCTACTGTTTGGACTACATCCAGCACATCGTCGATGACTTTATCGAACTGCACGGCGACCGTGGCTTTCGCGATGATGAAGCCATCGTAAGCGGACTGGGATCCATCGGTGGACGCTCGGCCGCCTTTATCGGCCATCAAAAAGGCCGGGATACGGAAGAGAACATTCGCCGCAACTTCGGCATGGCGCATCCGGAAGGGTTCCGTAAAGCGCAGCGGATTGCTGAGATGGCTGACCGGTTTGGCATTCCGTTAATCACCTTTATCGATTCTCCCGGCGCGTTTCCGGGCATTGGCGCGGAAGAACGCGGCCAACACGAAGCCATCGCCAAAAGCATAGAGATCATGTCTCAACTAACCGTGCCGGTTATTTGCGTGGTGACCGGTGAAGGCGGCAGCGGGGGGGCATTGGCCATCGGCGTTGGGAACCGGGTGTTAATCTTGGAAAACGCCTACTATGCGGTTTGCACCCCGGAAGCCTGCGCCAGCATCATTTTGAAAGACAGCACCCAAGCATCCAACATTGCGGGCCAGATGAAAATCGTGGCCCCCGATTTAAAGCAATTGGGTGTGGTGGATGAAATCATCCCCGAGCCGCTGGGCGGAGCGCACCGCCACGTAGAAGAAACCGCGGAAAGCATTCGGGAAGCAATCCTACGCCATATAATGGACTATGACGATATGGACGCAATCCAAATTCGGGAAGACCGCTACGAACGCTTCCGCCAAATCGGTGTGTTTTATGAGGCCCCGGTACCGGAGATCGATGTGGTATCTGTTTCCAACCCAGAAAACACGAGCGGAAAAACAGATACAACCGCTTCAAATACAACCGCTTCAAACGTAACACAAGAACCCGGTGGTACCGTGTCTCAAGAAACGTGAAGCACAACCGTTTTTCCTATTGTTTGCTTTTGAATAATGCCGAATGAATCGTTCCGTATTATCCTTTGAAGTATCCCAAGAAATCCGTATAAAGTTGACGCGGCATCACGTGCATAAAAAAGAAATTGCGGTATAACCTATAAGGATTTGCTGTATTTAAATAATGGTGAATTTGAGTTTTTAACACATGAAGGAGAAGGATTGATCTGGTTTGTTTCCAGTTCAATATAGAATATCATGCCTAAAGAAAAATCGGAAAACACAACAGCGGTGAAGGATATCATTCCTGCCACTTTGGATGACTTTGAGGAACTGGATGACTTGGTTCCATCCGACAGCGAATACCCTCTTTTGCCTCTACGCGATGTCGTTATATTCCCCGGTATGATCATCCCTTTGTTTGTGGGGCGTCCCAAATCGGTGGCCGCGCTCGAAGCCGGAATGCAGGGTGAAAAGCGCATTGTGTTGGTGGCGCAAAAGAAAATGGAAGTGGAAGAGCCCGAAGAGAAAGACCTCTATTCCGTCGGTACATTGATCAACATCTTGCAGATGCTGAAACTGCCGGACGGATCCATTAAAGTGCTGGTAGAAGGTACCAGCCGGGTGAAGATTAACCGGTACATTGCTGTGGAACCCTTTTTTGTTGTCGAAACCGATCCTCTCGCGGAACGGATTGAACACGATACCGAAACCAAAGCGCTCATTCGTCATGTGGGCGAGTTGTTTGAAACCTACGTCAAACTCAACCGCAAGGTCCCGCAAGAGACACTGCTGTCCATCATGAATTTGGAAGACCCCAGCCGTTTGGCGGACAGCATTGCCGCGCATCTCTCCGTAAAAATCACCGATAAGCAGCGGCTGTTATCCAGCGTGAGTTCGCGCACACGCCTGAAGCAGTTGGTGGGAATTCTCAATAGCGAAATTGAAATTTTGGAGATGGAACTGAGCATTAAAAATGAAGTACGCAAAAACATGGAGCAGTCGCAGAAAGAGTATTACCTCCATGAGCAGATTAAAGCCATCCAGCGCGAACTAGGGAAAGAGGCTGACGGGACGGAAGAATTCAGCAAATACGAAAGCCGCATAAAAAAAGCGAAAATGAGCCAGGAGGCGGAGGAAAAAGCGAGAGAAGAACTGGAGCGCCTCGACAGTATGCCGCCATTGTCACCGGAAGCTGCTGTCATCCGCAACTATTTGGATTGGCTGTGCGATCTTCCATGGGCCGTAATGAGCAAAGATCAACTGGATGTCGCGAAAGCGGAAACCATCTTAAACGAAGATCATTACGGGCTCGAAAAAGCCAAAGAGCGTATATTAGAATATTTGGCGGTACGCAAACTCAAGAAAGATCTGAAAGGATCGATCCTCTGTTTTGTCGGTCCTCCCGGTGTGGGGAAAACCTCGCTGGGTAAATCCATCGCAAAATCCATGGGAAGACAATTTGTGCGCTTATCATTGGGCGGTGTGCGTGATGAGGCGGAAATCCGCGGACACCGGCGGACCTATATCGGATCGATGCCGGGGCGCATTATTCAGCAGCTCAAAAAAGCCAAAACCAAAAACCCCGTCTTTTTATTGGATGAAATCGATAAAATGAGTATGGATTTTCGCGGCGATCCATCCGCCGCGTTGCTGGAAGTGCTGGATCCGGAACAAAACAAAACCTTTAGTGATCATTATTTGGAAGTGGAATTCGATTTATCCAACATCATGTTTATCTCGACGGCAAATGTGATTCATCCCGTCCCCGCTGCCTTGCGCGACCGCATGGAGATTATTGAGATACCCAGTTATACCGAAGAGGAGAAAGTGCAAATCGCGAAGGGATATTTGGTTCCCAAACAGATCAAAGAACACGGCATCTCGAAATGGAAACCCAAGTTTAATGACGACGGCCTGCGTCAGATTATTCGCGAATATACCCGCGAAGCCGGGGTCAGAAACTTGGACAGGGAATTGGCATCCGTCTGCCGTAAAATTGCCCGCCGTATTGTTACCAACCCCAACGGCAAAAAGAGCGTAACAATTAATAAAAATCTGGTCAACGAATTGCTGGGTATTCCCAAGTTCCGCGACGCGCCCTATGGCCGTGAAAACGGCATTGGCTGCACAACCGGATTGGCGGTAACATCAACCGGTGGAGAAATTCTTGCCATCGAAGTGTCCGTCATGCCTGGGAAAGGACAGTTGGTATTGACCGGGCATTTGGGTGAAGTGATGCAGGAATCGGCCAAGGCGGCGTTAACCTTTGCGCGCACACGCAGCCGTAAACTTAACCTGAGCCGGGATTTTCATCAGCGCTTTGACATTCACCTGCACGTGCCGGAAGGCGCGATCCCCAAAGACGGGCCTTCCGCGGGAATTGCCATTACCACCGCGATTATATCCGCCCTGACCGGACGGCCGGTGAAACCGGGCATCGCCATGTCAGGCGAAATCACTTTGCGCGGCAACGTATTGCCGGTCGGCGGAATCAAAGAAAAGGTGCTGGCCGCCCATCGTGCGGAAATCTACCATGTTATTATGTGCAACCAAAACGAAAAGGACATGCCCGATATCCCCGAAGGCGTGAAGAAGCAGGTGAAGATCGACTTTGTCGCGAACATGGATGAAGTCATCGAGTTGGCACTGGAAAAAGAGCGGGATTAGTCCACCGAAAGCGGGTAGGATTTGTACCCGCGAACGCGCGTGAATACACGTGAATGAATCCATGATGGAAAAACCATTTGGTATGATCATCTGTTTGATGGCAGCGGTTTTGCTCGCTTCATGTTCAACAGCACAGCGCCAGCCGGATAAGGCAGACAAGCCAACGGTTGAGCAGGCGGATGTGACCGGCCTGAACGGGAAAGATAAGCCCATGCTGGAGGACCTGCGGGGGTTGTTGTTGAGGGAATAATAAACGTATGGTACTGATGTTACGCAAATAATGATTGACGATTGCTTGATAAACGGGTTTTTTTATAAGCCTACTATTCCAATACCAATTTGCATATAAAAAGTGAGTGATCTTTCACGCAACCATACGGGATCATGAAACGGTAGGGTGGGCTCAAAGCGAAGCGTAGC
>CAYVAZ010000255.1:0-7546 GCA_964449065.1 uncultured bacterium | reverse complement strand
CCCCTCTGTGTCTCCCCCAAACTTGGGGGAGAAGATATTGCGTTCTCAAGTTTGAATGCTTAAATCAATGACATTGACCCTAGCCCCCCCTTTACAAGTAGGGATACAACGGATAGCCAGCCGTCATTTTTTGATGGACAGAGTACTTAGGGTTAATTTACTGGAAATCCGCTGATTTTATACGGGAAACAGTCGTCAAAAATGGCGTCTGAGAATGGAAGGGAATAGCAATGAACCTGCTGCAAACCGATTCATTAACGGAGGAACAGATTCAATCCTTATGGCGCATGTATCAAAACGAATGGTGGTCAAAACGGCGCACGCTCCGCGAGACCGAAATCATGGTGAAAAATACGGATATCCTTATCGCCTTTCTTCATCAAGAATCGAACGAATTGGCAGGCTTTTGCCGCGTCTTAACCGACTACATTTTCAAAGCCGTGATTATGGATGTCATCGTTCACCCAAACTACCGCGGACGGGGAATCGGGATGCAACTGATGGATGCCGCCGTCCATCACCAGAAACTTGTGGATGTCGAAACCATCGATCTATGGTGTTTGGATGAGATGGTTCCTTATTATCATAAATGGCAGTTTACCGATCAATTAGGCCGCATCCGTTTCATGAGAAGAAGCCACCGCAACCTTGATGAATTGATTTTGGAATAAAAACATTTGGAGTAAAAACGGTAGACAACATCCCCCTTATTGTGCTTCAATACCAAATGGAATGGATTGCAATGGAATATTCATTTGGATGTTAAAGAAGGTGTTGATCATGAATGCCCCCTCCACACGGCCGCGTTTTTCGTTTCAAATCCGCCATGATGGCCAAAACACGATCTTTTATATTTCCGGTGTGATGGATCAAGAAGGCGGAATGGAAATGAAAGAGGAACTGCAAAAATCGTTGAATGAAAGCCAGGCCATCGTCTTTCACCTCGGCGAAACCCGCATCATCTCCAGCGGCGGATTATCGGTTCTAGTGGATATCGCCAGGCTGCTGCAAACCAACAACATCCCCTTTCGCGTCACCCAACCCAGCGAAATGGTATTGCGTACCTTAAAAGTGGTGCATATCGATAAACTCATCACGATTCAATAAATAAAACAGATTCAATTCAATGTTGATTGATCCCATACTCCTCCCCCAATGTAATGGGGGAGGTTGGGTGGGGGTTAATTGATAGGTGCTTTCAACTCTGATGAACTCATATTCTAAAGAAAGTATCAAACAAATTTACATCGAAACAGTATAATCTTATCAATTAATCCAACGCGAATGCTATCACATAATCGCCCGGTTTGGTTCCCGCTTTGCCGCCGCCGCCGGCAAACACCGCAACATATTGCTTGCTGTCTTTCCCCAAATAAGTTACCGGAGCACCATATCCCGCCGCTTCCATTTGCGTTTCAAACACAATCTCTCCCGTTTCCGCGTCAAACGCGCGAAACTTGCCGTCCATCGAAGCCGCGATAAACACCAAGCCCCCCGCGGTCACGGTTCCCCCGCCAAAATTCATCTGCCCGGTTGGCGGAATGCCCTGCTTGCTTAATTCATCAAATTCGCCCAGCGGTTTTTGCCAAACCAATTCGCCCTGTATCAAATCGATCTTGGTCAATGTCCCCCAGGGCGGGGCCACCGCGGGATAGCCGTTGGAATCGCGAAAATGCCGTGCATGAGGCGCGAATCCAAAGGGATTGTCCGCTTCCCGAAGGTTTACCACGTACGCCAACTCATTCGCGGTCACATACATCATGCCGTCCGGAGACACCGCCGCGCCGGACCAATTCCCCCCGCCCAACTGCCCGGGATACACAATTGTCCCCTGCTTGGAGGGCGGCGTAAAAACGCCGGAGGAACGGTATTGGTTCAACCGGTCGCGCAATTCTTGATTAATTTCCGGATCAAGATTGTGCAATCCGTCTTCGCTTAAACGCTGCCGCGCAAACGGAGGCGGTTTAACCGGAAACGGCTGCGTATTGGATGTTTGTTCCCCCTCTATATCGCTGGAAGGCACAGGCCGCTCTTCAATCGGAAACAGCGGCTCACCGGTTAAGCGGTTAAAGATGTAGACAAAGCCGGTCTTACCAACCACCGCAACCGCGGGAAACGTCTCACCGTCAATGTTCAAATCAACCACATTCGGCATGGCGGGCATATCATAATCCCACACATCATGATGCACCGTCTGAAAGTGCCATATCCGTTCCCCGGTTTCCGCATTCAACGCCAAGATGCAGTTGCCGAACAAATTATCGCCATGCCGGTCGCCGCCGTATTTATCGTTGTTCGGCGCGCCCGTCGGGACATAAAAAATCCCGTTCTCTTCATCCACACTGATGATCGACCAGGGATTGCACCCGCCGCGGTCTTTCCACGATGTGTTGATCCACGTTTCATTGCCATACTCTCCGGGACGCGGAACGGTATCGAAACGCCAAACCTCTTCACCGGTGCGGGTATCAAACGCGCGCAGGGGGACATAAGGCGCCCGGTTGGAAGATGTGTCGTTAACCCCATAAGGCTGAATCAAAAAGGTTTTGTAAACCGTGGGAGGGGAACTTAAAAACACCATGGAACCTTTGTTTCGCAGACCATCCCGAAGGTTGATGTATCCCTCTTTGCCAAAATTCGGGTCCGGTTTGTGTGTGTCAGTATTGATGGAATACAACCGTCCATCACGGACAGGAAGAAAAATGCGCATTTCCTCCCCATCCGACCAATAGGCCACTCCTCTACTCGCTAAGCCGCCCCCGCCGGTTTCTTTTGTAATCAATGGTGGATCGGGCGTAAACCGCCAGAGTTCGTTTCCTGCAACAGCGTCAATAGCGATGAGCCGTGAGAATGGTGTTATTACATACATCACACCGTCTACCACCAACGGTGTGCATTCCGCATAGTGCGCCGATCCTTTCGCGATATCGCCGGTGCGGAACGTCCAAGCACGCCGCAATTTTGAAACGTTGGAGGTATGGATTTGATCCAAGGAAGAATACCGCGTTCCCCCGGCATTTTGGCCGTAATAATGCCATTCCGTATCCGCGTCTTTGCTGTATCCATTTAAAGCAATCACAAAACATAATACAAGAATGCCATGCGCTATTCTTCGCCTAATCATTCGTCTCTCCCGGTTTATTCGCGATCGTTTTCATCGCTTTTGCGGGCAGCCATCCGGCGCTGCATATCGCTGATCTTTTGTTTGTAATACAGTTCAAAGGCTTTGTCTACCGGGCACCCCATAACCGAAGCCAGCATATTGGTGGCATACGTGACCGCCTCCTGCTTGCCATTGCGGATAATCCACACATAATCATCCACATATTGCAATGGATCTTTTTCCCATTTTTCTCTGATATCCTTATCTTTTAGCGCCGCCATACAACGCTCAACCGCGTGGATTGTCCGTTCGGCATCTCCCCGCTGTTGAAACACCTCCAGCGATTTATGCAGCCGTTCGGATGTCTTTCCGTTATACCGCCAGTTCAAGCGGGCCAACGCATTGGCGAGGTAATATTCACGCACGGTATAAAATTTATACTCATCCGGTTTCATCTCTTCCGGGTTCGGATGATGCCCCAACAACAAATCGATCAACTTCGCGCCGTAAATTGTCTTGGCGCCGATGGTGCGCGTGAGCCGCGAATTGTAACCCGCTTCATGAAACCAGCGGATGTACATCGGCGCGGTGATCAACGCCGCGTGGCTGGGCGCGTGAAACGCCCGGCCGGGTTTTGGTTCCATAAACAGCATATCATGCAACAGGGGCAGCGCTTCTTCCAAGGCGGTGTTCATCTCGCGGCGGCTGTCTTTCTCCCAATAGGCCAAGGGTTTCACAACCGCGTCGATCAAATGAATGTAGGTGGGGTATTGCTTCGCCCGTTCTTCTTCCGGCATAGTTTCCCAACCTTCCCGTACACGCTTGATATCATCAACCGGCACATCATGGTTGAAAAATCCATACACATACGCCAAATCGTTCCACTCATAACCCGAACGAATATCCTCCAGCGTAAACACCGATTCCAACGCGTCATCCACCGCTTCTATACTGCCGCGGTGCAGCAATTCTTTTTCCATATCATGGCGAAACAACACCTCAAAATCGGTGAACAACAGCAGAGCTTCTTGAAAGGTCTTCTGCATGGATTTCAATTTCCCGCGGTCCACCTCGTTCAACGCTTTGATATAACGCGCGATTTGATGAAGTGAATCGTCCCTCACTTGCGGCGTAATTCGCGCGCGGTAGCCGATGAGTTTAATACTTTCCGGCGTGGCCGCCTTGGCGATAGCGGTGGCATCCATCACACCAATCGAAACTTGCGCGGATGAAGAAACGGCGGTAAAAACGAGGCAGCACACCGCCATCATCATACCCAAGAAACTTCGAATCATTTTTTTGCTCCTGTCAGATAGAATTGGTGTTGAGTTAACCGGTTTATACTATTGTAAAAGTTGATCCTTTTCCAGAAAAGTTTCCGGGTACGTTTCTGTGAATGTTTCCGTGTCTCTAACGTTCCCGTTGTGCTTGCTATGACGTACCTCTTTATGATAGGGTAACGGCATTGCTTTGCTACGTATGGGGAGAATGGTATGAACACAAACTCATCGCCACCACCAATGATCAAGAATCCACCCTCCGGATTCTTCCAATCGCTGCAATATCTCGGTCCCGGATTGATTTTATCGGCAGCAATCGTCGGTTCTGGAGAACTGATTGCCACCACTTCTTTAGGAGCGGATGCAGGCTTTACACTGCTCTGGGTGATCCTGTTGGGCTGTTTGGTGAAAGTCGTCGTCCAGTTGGAATTTGGCAAACACTGCATCACCCACGGTATGACCACATTTCAATCGTGGAACTTGTTGGGAAAAACAAAATGCTGCGGCTTGCATTGGACAGTTTACGCGGGCCTCTTATATATGTTCGCCACCTTCGCCGGACAAGCGGGTGTCTTAGGCGGAGCCGCACAGGTCGGCACCTATATCGTCCCGGGGACACAAGTGGGCATGTGGGTTTTGCTGCTTGTGGTCATACTGGGCCTGTTGGTCTTTCACGGAAAATACGGCTTCATCGAGATCACCGCACTCATCTTAAACGCGATTTTCGTGTGCTTGATATTGGTATGCGCCTATTTGGTGCAGCAAACGGATTATGCCTTCAGCGCGGTCGATATCTCTTCCGGCTTCTCATTTCAACTCCCGGCGGAATCACTCGCTCTGGCCGCCGGAGCATTCGGTATCACCGGGGTAGCGGCCGGAGAAATCGCCATGTACCCCTACTGGTGCCTGGAAAAAGGCTATGCCCGCTGGACCGGCCCCAAGGAAGATAGCGAAGCATGGCTTCGGCGCGCCAAAGGATGGATGCGCGTCATGACGCTGGACGCGGTTCTTTCCATGATTGTCTATACCATATCCACCATCGCGTTTTACATTTTAGGAGCGACCATTCTTAATGCCTTTAAAGATCAAATCGCCGATGACAATGAATTTATCTATAACCTTTCCGTGATTTTCACCGAAGTGCTGGGCGACCAATCCCGCTGGATTTTCATGATCTGCGCTTTCACCGTGTTGTTTTCAACCATCTTCGCCAACAACGCCGGATTCGGCCGCATGTGGACCGATTTCTTTGGCCTGTGCGGCAAAATCAATTGGCAGGATAAACAGCAAAAGGATTTTTCCATCTCCATCATGGCGTTTCTATTTCCCTTCGTTTGCGGTTTAATATACATGAGCGTCCAAAAACCGCTCTTGCTGGTCATCTTTATGGGAATCAGCAACGCGCTGTTTTTGTTGGTGGTCGCGTTTCAGGCTGTGGTCTACCGCTATCAACATACGGAACCCCGGTTGAAACCGTCTGTCTTTTATGATATCGCGTTTTGGATAAGCTTATTATCAATCGGGTTTATGGCAGGACGTTCCATGTACTCGTTAATTTCGTAACTTCAATTAGAGAGAGACCATCATGATTTCTTTACCGAAAATGGCTTATGTCGATCAAGAATTTCCCCGCCCGAAAGTGGAGGATTTTGCCGCGGCAATCCAAGATCAACTAGCCCAACACAAAGAAGCCATCGGCGATCTTTCCGGCAAAAAAATCGCCATCACCATCGGCAGCCGGGGCATCACCAACCAAACCGAAATCGCCAAAGCCCTCATCGATGAATTGAAAGGGCAGGGAGCCGAACCGTTTATCTTCCCCGCGATGGGCTCGCACGGCGGGGGAACGGAAGAAGGACAGCGCAAAATTGTCGAAGATTACGGCATCACCGAAGAATCCATGGGCGTCCCTATTATCTCTTCCCTGGAAACCAAAGAGATCGGAAAAACCGAATTGGGGATTCCCGTATACTTCAATATACCCGCTTATGAAGCCGACGGCGTTATCATCCTCAACCGCGTCAAACCGCACACCGATTTTTCCGGAAAGGTTGAAAGCGGTCTGCAAAAAATGATGGTCGTGGGCATCGGTAAAATCAAAGGCGCCCAAAACCTCCACAACAACACGACTTCTTACCCGTTCGATGAGCTAATCCCAGCCACGGCGAAAATGGTTATCGAAACCGGCAAAATTTTAGGGGGATTGGCTCTCATTGAAAACGCCTATCATGAAACCGCTGAAATCGTTTTCGTTCCCGCTCAGGATATCCCGGAAAAAGAGCCGGAGCTGCTCAATCGGGCGAAAAACTATATGCCCTCTCTGCCGGTTGAATCCGCCGATGTATTGGTTTTGGATTTTATCGGCAAAGACATCAGCGGCGTTGGCATGGATCCCAACATCATCGGCCGCCGCTACCGCATCAACACCCACTGGCAGGAAAAACCCGATATCACCCGCATTGTGCTGATGGATTTAAGCCCCAAAACCAAAGGCAACGCCGTCGGCATCGGCCTGGCCGATTTCTGCACCCAGCGCGCCGTCGATAAGGTAGACAAGAAATCCACGTACTTAAACGCCATTACATCGTTAAACACGGTTTGCTCCAATCTTCCTTTGCACTTTGACGACGACCGCGAACTCTTGCAGCATACCTTCAACTCGTTGGGCAATCTCAAAAACGGGTTAAGAATGCTGCACATTCGCGATACCTTGAACCTCACCCGAATCGAAGCCTCCGAAGCGTTGTTGGGTGATTTAATGTCGCACCCCAATGTGACAACCATTTCCGAGCCGCATCAATTAGCGTTTGATGAGAATGGTCATGTTGTCCCGCTCGAAATGCCGTAATAGAGAATTGCAGGGTGGTGTTGAGCGAATGCGAACCCCACAATCAATTCTTTCATTGTGAGGTTTCATATTTGGAATTTTTACGAAGTAATCGAATTGTTGTGCGCATTGCGAACTTTCTGTTTCTTAGTGTTGCTGCTATTGTCATCTTCAATGCGTAACATCAAATCCTAATTTGACTGAACCTATAGATATATATATAACTCATGTTACGCAACGAAGAGACTGTCATTGTTACCCCCCCTTATTAAGGGGGGGTAGGGGGGATCGAAGCACGCTTTCAACAACGCAAAATCCCCCGGAGCCTACGGCTCC